>DAITPC010000009.1:19875-59423 GCA_036833835.1 Pyrobaculum sp.
GTCAAAGTCGGGGTCTCTCCCCCTGGTTGCCCGGATCATTTCATAAACTTCTATGTGGGTTGCATTACATAGGCCGTATTCACAACAGAGTGGGCTGACCGGAAGCTCCAAGGCCCGGCAGAACTCCTCATTTTCTTCAGGTCTTGCGAAGATGAGAGGCCTTATCTTAGTGAGGAGGATGTCGTGGCCCTCCACTTTCGGCACAATTTTGAAATTCCACTGAAAGTTCCTACTCGCCAAGTTTTTGAAGTAGTAGGCCAACAGATCGTGGGCGTGGTGGCCGGTCGCCACTTTAGTCGCGCCTAGTTCCCTAGGCACTTTGTTGATGAGATAACGCTTCACGGCGCCGCAGACGGAGCATATAGGCCGTCCAGAGGCCTTAGTTGCCGCCTCTATGTCTAGGTACTCCTTGGCGTTGACCACGTGTAGAGACACGCCAAGTCTCTCAGCTGGCGCCTTAACCACCTCCTCCACTTTAGGCGAGGTTTTGAAGCTCTAGATTTATGTGGAAGGCTCTTATTTCTGCATCTATTTTAAACGTGTCCACATACTCCTTCAGCAGAGCCAGTGCGGCACAACTATCCTTCCCGCCGGAGACCGCCACGTATATTACGTCGCCCATTTCCACAAGTCTGTATTTCTTAATGGTGAAAAACACCCTCCTCTTGTAGGCCTCTAGATCCACCGGCTGAGGTCTCACTACTTTAGATCTGTACCACGAACTCCCCTGGGTGCTCCTTTAAATACACCCCAAAGCGTTCTACATGCGCGGCATATACGGTTGCTCGGTGTGCGGCAGGTTGGTGGAGGAGGAGAAACACTGCGGCCGTCCCACGGCGCTGGTGCTAGACGGCGCAACGAGACTGAAGATCTCCAAACTGCTCTCCCTAGCCCTCCGTCACGACCCATCGGCGCTTGGGCTTAGGCTGGACAAGGAGGGATGGGCCGACTTAGATGCCGTCTTGAGCGGGCTGGAGAAGGCCGGGCTTGGGATAGACGCCGCAGTCCTCAAGGCGCTTGTGGAGCTGGACGACAAAGGGAGGTTCGAGCTACGAGACGGCAAAATCAGGGCACGCTACGGCCACAGCATAGACGTGTCGATCAGCTATCCGGAGGACGCCGCCACGGCCATGCTCTACCACGGCACCTCGATGGACTACCTCCCGGCGATACTTAGGGAGGGGGTACTGCCGATGAGGAGGAGATACGTCCACCTCGCTGTGGATGTTGAGACGGCTTGTCTCAACGCCAGCCGGAGGCTCCGCCCCGTGGTGCTGACGGTAGACGCCGGGTGCTTAAGGAGGCGGGGATACAGGATATACATCGCCTCCCACAAAATAAGGCTTGTCCAGTACGTCCCGCCGGATTGCATAATAGGAAAAAGGAGTTGCTACCTCCCCCTGCCTTGACCCCCGCCGCGTCCAGCGTCTTCGGGCGCCCTGCCGGTGGGCGTCTTTTCGCAGATCTGCCTAAGCGCCTCGCGGATGTCGGCGCCTCTGCCCACAGACCTCAACACCTCTATCCGCGCCGCCGCATCCAGAGCCCTCAACTCCCTCAGCACAGCCGCCGTGTTGTTTAGGAATGCCACCCTAGGCGTCAAGACCCCCCTCAGCGCGGCCAGCTTCATGGCCTCGAACCTGTCCATGAGCTCCCTCAGACGGTCCCTCAGCCGCTCCACCTCAGCTATTTTGTCGTCGAGCTCCCTATCCGACATGTTCCCGCCAACCCACTCAGACATGTTCAGACTCACCCCCAGCGCCTCCCTTATAAGCATAAGGTCCTCCAGGTGGCGGTTTAGATACGCGGCGTATCCAGAGGCGTTAACCAGCATCAGCATTGACCTGACCCGCGTCAACACGCCCAAGCTCTTCTCAGTACCGTTTAACACGCCGAAGGTGTCGCCGGAGGAGTTGAGCTGTATATAGACCCGCTCCAAGGTCTTGTTGAGATGCCTCCCAAGCTCCCTCACGGCGGCGAGCCGCATGGTTTTCAGCTGTTCAAACACGGCCTTGGGGTCTGTCGCGTTTAGCTTCTTCAGCTCGCCCACGCCTATCATGGGAAGCGGCTTCACGCCGGCTCTGCCCACTATAAACGTCTTGTTGAGCAGAGCCGCGTCGCACCGCGGCAGGGTGAAGTTTACGCCTGTTACATTTACATATAATTCTATAGCTTTACATTTAAGCCATAGATGAAAATCGGAGGCGTTTGTAGCCGTAGCGTTGGGCGTTACCGCCGCTGTGTAAGCCACCAGGGCCAGTAATGTCAGCGCTGCGGCGGTTAGTTGAGACCCGTACGTGGGCATGTGTCCGTCTACGTACCGTCTTATTTAGACTTCGCTAGAAACTACAGGCGGAACAGATAGAAACAGGCTGAGCCCTCTGGGGCCTGGAAAGGAAACAATGGGTTTGTTTTATCTGAATATCAGCGATTTTCTGTTTAGGGTGATATGCGCCGCCACTTCCGATGAGAGGAAACGCGCCGTATGAAGATTTTTCCAAAGTTCTTTTGCGCATCTCAGCAGTGGCGTCTGTCCACTCTGCGGACCAGACGGCGCGAAGTATAGAACTAAGCTTGTCAACGCCGTGATCAAGTCTCCAGTTTTAGAAGCTACACGACCAGTACCCTTGGGAGGAGGCGCGTGTTCATGGGCTAGTGCCCCAGCCCCTTCTTTGTTGCCCACCCTCCGTGTTACCTATGTCATTGCCGCTGAGTTGCTCCAGCCGTGGCGCTCTCCATCCCCGCTTGTTATATACGCCAGAGCAACTAGGAGCGCCACGTATAGTGCAATTACAAGCGCCGCGGCCGTCATCGTCGGGATGTTCTCCCAGCCCATGTGTCTTTCTGTGTGTGCCTATTTGTAGAGTGGGGTAGGAACAACGCGGGGGGCCGGAGAGAAACCTATTTATCGTCAAGCGGAACTGCCGGTCATGTTGATCCTCTTGAATTTAACGGCGCCGCCTCTGCTTATGTTGCTTCTACCGGCGGCGATGCTGGGCAACTATACGTTGCCCGCACTGCCGGCGTCTGACGTGGCGGCCTTCGGCCCCGCCGGCGATCCACTCCCCACCTGGGTGATCAACGGCACGTTGTATATACTGCAGGGCGGGGATCCTGCCATCGCTATATACGTCCCCCGCTTCGAGAACTCCAGCGGGGTCTACAAGGTGGCGCTGAGCTACGGCGATGTCGTCATACAAGCGCCCCCCGGCGTCATGGTGGAGGACATAAACCCAGCGCCCCGAAACGTTAGGATAAACAAAACCGGGCTTTACCTCTACCTCACGGGCCCCGCCACCGTCACCTACTACTTCTTCACAGTCACGGTCAAGCCGACCCCAACCCCAACGGTCACAACGCCGACGCAGCTCCCAACGACCACGGTTCCACCTACGCCGACAACGCCTACGACGCCGCCCACCACGCCTCCAATAATGCCTACGCCGTCTACACCTGCCGCTCAGCAACCACCTGTCGCATCTGCTTTGCAACTTGAGGCGTTGGTTGCGGCGGCCGCCGCCGCGGCGGTTGGCATAGCCCTCGCGGTTTTCTTCCTAAGACGGGGCAGTGGCGGCAGGTACGACTGCGGAGACCTAAACGAGACAGATCTGACGATACTTGCCGAGCTCGAGAGACGGGGCGGGTCTGTGGAGAGGGCGGCGCTACAGGCGGCGCTCAACTTGCCTAAAACCACGTTGCATAGGCATCTTCACAAGCTGGCGCGCTACGGCTTCGTGCGGCTTGTCCAAGCCGGCGGCGGGCAGCGGGTGGAGCTCTTGAGGCGGTGTAGATGAGTGGTTTAAGAGCTGGCGTCGCAGGTAGCCTAGTGGCGGGTGTTGTTATTCTTGTCCTTCTTCCACTGATTGTAACGCTAGGCGTCTCACATCCCCTGAACCTCTCTTTGATGACTTTCCTAGTGCTCTTGGCTGTATATGTATATGTGGTGTTCAGCAAGTCGCTGGGCGAGTCTTGGTTTGTCAAGCTGGGGCCTCCTGTAATTGGGACGTCGGCGACTGGCGTTGCCTTGCTTTGGGCAGGCCACCAATTGGGCGCTGTGTTGATCGCCGGCGCCTACTTTGGCGAGCCGGTCATGGGGTACTTCATATATAAGAGGCTGAAGGAGCTCAGCCGTCTCTGGGCGGTCTTCTTCTTGAGCTCAGCAGCTGCTTATGCCTACACTCTCCCGGCGGTTCTGCTGGGGCTGTGGCAGGTGCCGGCCGTTGCAGACGCGGCGAAGGTCGTAGCGCTGGTGTACTTCCTGAGGAGGTTGGGGTGATGGAGGTGGTCCCCGTCGGCGAGGAATCGCTGGGGGTGAGGTCCATGTGTCTCTACGTGGAGACCCGCGACGTAAGGATCCTCTTCGACGCCGGGGTCTCCCTGGCGCCCCGTCGCTTTGGTCTGCCTCCGCATCCGCGTGAGTTGGAGAGAGCCAGGAAGGTACGGGCGCACATCCTGCGGCTCGCCGAGGTCGCCGACGTGGTGACAGTCAGCCACTACCACAGGGACCACTTCACGCCGTGGTACCCCAGCATCTACATGGCGACTGACGGGGAGACATATAGGAGGGTCTACGGCGGGAGGAGGGTTCTGCTGAAGAGCCCGGAGGATCTCAACTGGTCGCAGAGGAGGCGGCACTATGGGTTGGCCAAGGCGTTACAGGAGGCTGGTGCGGAGGTTATCTATGCCGACGGGAGAGAGTGGAGCTTCGGCGGGACCCAGATAACAGCGTCGCCGCCGCTGTGGCACGGCCCCGCCGGGTCGAAGACGGGGCGCGTGGTGGCGTTTGCCGTGAAAAACGGGGAGGAGACCCTCGCCTTTGTGCCCGACGTAGAGGGACCCGTGGAGCCGGAGCCCGTGGCCTTCTTGCGGCTGGTGAGGCCGACTATAGTAGTGGTGGGAGGCCCGCCTACATACCTCGGCTGGGAGCTAGACAAGGCGTTTGCGCACCTGGCCGAAATAATAGCTCTCAGACCCCACACCCTAGTGTTGGCGCATCACCTCCTCAGAGACGCGCAGTGGCGGGAGAAAATAGGCCCGGTGTTTGAGCTGGCTGAGAGACACCGCGTCGCTGTCACGACGTACGCAGGCCTTGCTGGGCGCCCGGAGGAGTTGTTTGAGGCCCGGCGGAGGGAGCTGTACGAAAAAGAACCGGCGGAGCCCAAGCTCCAGGAAGAGGAAGAGGAGGAGTGAGAATAAATGCAGCACAGCGAAATAGACGTGGAGCAAGTCATCATCGTAGGCTCTATTTACCAACGGCTCAAGGAGGGGCCGAGAGGAGGAGCTCGGCCGTGGATGAAGTCGCGGTCGAGCTATTGGCTTCGGCGGTGGGGACCTCGCTTGACCCGCCGGAGCTCGCCGAGTTTCACCTAGGACTTGCCGAGAAGTTCTTACGAGAGGCTGAGGAGCTTCTAGCAAGGGGGCTTACGTACAAGCCTCCGAAAAGGCGTGGGGCGCCGCCGCTCAGATAGTTAAGGCAGTGGCTGCTAAGAGAGGGGCTGAAAAGCCACGGCGACCTCTGGCGATTCGTCTTGGAGGTAGTTGACAGGGACGATGAGTTAAGGCGGCTTTTGCATGTGGCTAATACTCTCTATCAAAACTTCTACGAGGGGTGGATCCCGCCTGAGGGGGTCAAACTGGCTGTGGGAGACGTGAGGCGGTTTGTTGAGAAAATGAGGGAGCTGTTAGATGAATGAGCGGTATAGGTTGCCATAGCGGCCCGGCTTGCCTCTAATCGGCATCTCGTAACCACATCTGGGGCACTTGTTGCCGCGTAGCTCTATCTTCACAGCTCTGTCGCCTATCCTCTTGATGGCTGGAATGCCGCAACGGGGGCAGTAGGTGTGTTGACCGGGGTGTCCCGGTATATTGCCGACGTAGACGTAGTCCAGCTCCCTCCTGGCTCCTCTCCAGATTTCATCCAGTAGCTCAGGCGGAGTCGGGGGGTTAGTCAGCTTATGGGTCGGGTAGTAGGCAGTGATGTGGAGTGGAGTCTCTCTGCCGAAGGAGGCGACAGCTTCGACAACTTCTTGCCACTCGTCGTCGTTTATGCTTGGGATGACCAAGTAGGTGAACTCTATATGGACGCCTGCAGACTTGGCAACTCTGGCCGTGGAGAGCACTTTGTCCAGCTCCGCGGCGAGCCACCTCTTATACGTGCGTCTACCGCCCTTGATGTCTATGTTCATAGCCTCCATGCCGGCCTCGGCGAGCCTCCTCACGGCGTCTTCCGTCAAGTAGCCGTTGGTGTTAATAGAGGCGTGCAGTCCCGCAGATCTAGCGGTTTTGAAGAGATCCTCGGCGTACTCAGCCAGAAGAGTGGGTTCGTTAAAGCTTATATTGACGCCGGAGTCTCCATTCTCCAGAGCCCACTGGACAATGACCTCTGGCTGAACGTAGACGCCGTCGAGGCGGGCGTGTTTACTTAGGTGCCAGTTTTGGCACCAGGCGCACGGGAAGTTGCAACCCCAGGTGCTGATAGTCACGGCGGAGGTGCCGGGGTAGAAGTGGTACAGCGGTTTTATCTCCATAGGCCTAGATTCCGCCGCAGTCAATAGGCCGTACGCCGCCGTGTAGAGCGTCTTGCCGAGGTTAAACCTAATACCGCACACTCCCACGCTGCCCTCCCTAAGCCTACACCTGCGGTGACACAGAGTACATTCAACCTCGCCGTTTAGTCTCAGGGAGTAAGGCGAAGGCCGCACGTTAGGTAGGCGGAGCAGTTCTCTGTTCACCTTGTAAACAGCCGTGGGCCAAGAGTAAATAGGCACAATATCAGTTGCGGTAAAATTTTTATTTGACGGGGTCGGGCGGGTTTTAGAGGAGGCGTGACTGGCGAGGGCGAGCCCGACTGGTGGGGACGTCGGGCCGGCGAGAACATTGTCGTCTTTATCTTCGTCGCAAAGCTTAAAAATGATATCTTTAGGTCGGCCATGTCGCTGTTGATACTCTTCAAGGGAGAGGTGCCGAGACACTGGCAGGAGCTCAAGGCAGAGGGCCTGGAGGTGAGATCTTTGGCTGAGGGTCTGCCGGAGATAGAGGGCAGAATCGTCGTGGTTGTAGGCGACAAAGACCTGGCCGACAGGTTGCGCGTTGGCTACATGGCTGAGGAGGAGGCCGAGGAGTTTTTCCGCCAGCTAAAGGAAGCTCTCAGCCGCGTCTCCTCCTCCGCCTAATATAGAGGAAGCCCCCTACGACTGCCACCACAGCCACGGCGGCAATGTAGAGCCAGCTGGACAAGGGAGTCTGGGCTGAAGTGGGCATAGCGCCTGGCCGAGACGCTGGCGGCCCGAAGCGGGTGGAGTTGATAACCGTGACGGTGACTGTGTAGGGGATTGTGTATAGATTGCCGTAGTTGTCCGTGTAAGTGACCACCAGCTCTATGTTGTATTGCCCCGGCGCTGTGGCGTTGAAGCTGAGGGGTATCGTGGTTGTCTGTTGTGGATCCAGCTGGCCCGCGAAGTATATAGGCGACGTTATGGGCCTGACGCCGCGCGGCGGCTTCGCCTCGACCTGTAGGTTCGTAACTGGGGTGAAGCCCTTGTTTACGACGGTTATAGACACGTAGAAGGTCCCGCGGGGCTGGGGCACGGCTGGGACCACGGAGACGCTTGTGATGTTAATGGCGGGGGTCTGGAGGGCTTGTAGGTAGAAGGTGCCCTGGGCCGTGCCCACGGTGCCTAGCTCGGTGGTGTATATTATATTATACGTGAAGGCCAGCGTGCCGCTGTAGGTGGCCGGCACTATAAACGATATTGGGAGCTGGGCGCTGTCGAGAGGCGCCAGCCTGCCCAGCTGGAAGGTGTATGTGGGGGCCAGGAGGCTGGCCGACGCCGGCGAGATCGTCACCACGGCCTTCTGCACAGCCACGTCTCCGCTGTTTATCACGGTGATCACCACGGTGCGGTTGCCGCCGGATCTGACTAGGGAGGGGGTTGGGAGCACTGTGAATATGCTAGAGGAGGAGACGGGGAGGTTCACCGCGTATTGGTCGGTGCCCGCGGCGTGGTACACGGTCACTGTTATAGAGACGGGCTGGTTAGACAGCGGGGTAACCACGAGGCTCGCCGCGGCCCTCTCGGAGCCTCCGAAGTAGTAGGGCAGAGGCTTGTCCACCGCCGCGTTAGACACAGCCACGGACACGTTGAATCTGCCCGGCGCCGAGACGAGGAGCGTGACGTTGTTGGCGACCCCGGCGATGAGGCGCGGCGGCTTCACCTCCACCCGAGAGGCGCCGCCCGTGGCCTGCTGTACCGCCGCCGTGGCGGATATCTGCTCGGTGCGCGACACGCCGGCTACCTGGTAGGCGACCTGCGCCGTGAAGGTCACCACGTTAGACACGGGGTAAACCTCGATCATCGCCGAGCCCCGGCCGGCCTTGATGGGCACGGTTACGCTAGATTTAGAGAGGACGGCGCCCGCGGCCGAGACCACCGCCGTCCCGTCCGCGGGCACCGGCAACAAGACGGTGAGGTTCACGGCGTTTTGCCTGTTGGCGTAAAGAGTCGTGGGGCTTACATACAGCACCGAGGGCGGCGCAGGCGCCACAGCTACAGGAACTGCGTAGCTCAGCGACACGGGGTTCCCCAGCCAGTCCCTAGACTGTATAATCACTGTGAGAACTGCGCCGTAGCTATCGGCGATTAAGGTGATGGGCACAGTTGAAACAGCCCCGCCTATGTAGACTGGGCCCGCGGGAGACATAACCCTCGCGCCCTGGGTCTGGAGGGTAAGCATCCCGACGAGGGAATAGGGGGCCGACACCGTGAGGTTTATCGTGCTGGGCAACCCCAGGTAAGCGATCCCGCCGACTGTCACGTCGGCGGTGGGATACGGCGGGATGTACACCTCGGCGTATTCCACCTTCTCCATCCCATCAACAAGGGAGGAGCCAGACGCCTTGTATGCGGCCTTTATGGCAACTGTGGCGGGGCACGTGACGTTGAGGGCGGAGGCGGACACCTTAAGCGTGACGGAGACAACGCCGGGCCCGGCCGAGGGCAACCTTCCGGTCTCCAGGGGGGTCAGGTAGGGGCACCTGGGCGTCAGGTATACGGACACGTCAACGTATTGAGCTGAGACGTAGAAGGAGAGGGAGAGGACGCCCACGTCGCCTGGAAACTTGGGGAGTTGCACCCACTTAATGCCAAGCCACAGGTAGTCGACGGCGGGCGTCAGCCCGACAGTTGCCTGGGAATGGACAAGTAGTGCCAAGGCGGCTCCAAACACCAAGAGTTTTGCAAATCGCATTGCCACGCCTGAGGGGGTATTTATATACACTACTCACCTCAGGTGAATCAAGGTTATTAACCACGGCCGGTAGAGGGCTATGTTTCTGGAGATACTGAGGCTTTCGTGGAAGGCGCTGTGGGAGAGGAAGGGCCGGACAATCGGCGCCATAGTGGGGGTTGTGATCGCCTTCACGGCGCTGAGCTACGCCCTCCTCCTCGGCCAGACCTTCAAGGACTACACCAACCGATTCTTCACCTCGAACTTCCAGACCAACGTGATATATGTTACCGGGACCCAGTTCACAGACGCGGACGTGAGGGCTCTCTCTACAATCAGCGGCGTCGTCTCGGCGATACCCATAGCCACTGCCCGCGGCGTCGTGAGGATCCCCGGCTCCGCAGACCGCCTGCCCGTCACCGTCTACGGCGTGGACCCCGCCCTCCTTCCGCAACTGCTCCCAACTACCGCGCTCTACGACGGACAGATGGTGGTGGGCGGCGGCACAGCCCTAGTGGGCTACTACGTGGCCTTCGACAGATCCACCGGCCAGCAGAGGATCGCGGTGGGGACCCCCGTTTCGCTCACCGTGGGCCGCAAGTCCGCCACAGTGGTGGCGTCTGGGATCCTGGCCACCGGCGCGTTGGGCTTCGTAGACACGGCGAGGGGTTTCATGACGGACCTGGCGTCGTTTAGGCAACTCACCGGGATCACCACGTACAACACGGTGGTGTTGACCCTGGAGGACGCCTCAGAGATAGACGCCGTGACCAACGAGATCAGGGCCAGCTTCCCCCACGTAGACGTGATCTCTCCCCAGGCCATACTACAGACCATAAACAGCTTCCTCACCTCGTTTCAGCTGTTCCTCGGCTTGATCGCGGGGGTCAGCACCGTTATCACAGCCCTCTGGCTCTACGACACCATGTCCATCAGCGTGGTTCAGCGGACTAAGGAAATCGGCGTGTTGAGAGCCCTGGGCTTCAAGAAGAGACACGTAATGGCCATGTTCCTAGGCGAGGCCCTAATGATCGCCATAATAGGCGTGGCCATAGGCGCGGCGTTGCTGATCCCGCTGGCGCAGATGGGTCTCCCATTTACGAGCAACGCGCAGGCTCAGCAGACGAGGGGGCCGTTTGGCGGACCTGGCCATGGTCTCCTTAGCATAGACTCGCTCGTGTTAGACCCTGTGTTGATGGCGGGAACCGCGGCCTTGGTGGTGGGGATAAATCTGCTCGGGGCCTTCCTGCCCGCCTACAGGGGAGGCAGGTTAAACATAGTGGAGGCCCTCAGATACGAGTAATGCTGTTTGTCCCAGACGTCATAATCGCGGCGTTAGCGTCTTACGTGGCGTATAAGACCTTCCAAGCCTGGAGGGGCCTCTCCGAGGCCCGCCTCTCCCTCTACTCCATAGGCATGATCCTGCTGGCCGCCTCGCTCGTGCTGGAGGCTGTGGTGGACATCTACCTCAACTGGCTGACGGGCGCCGAGCCCACGAGGTTCATAAGGCGCCAGGAGGCCTTCTTTAGGCTGGTCATTCAGCTCATGACCACGGCGGCGCTGGTGCCCATTGCGATAGCTGTGACGCCTTCTCTCTTCTACGCCGTGGCTCCGCCGCTGTTTATCCTGGCGCCGATAAACACACTGTTAGCGCTATACATAGCAGCGGTGACGCTGGCGAAGTCGCTGGAGAGGGGGACCCCGCCCCTCATCCCTCTCGCCTTCGTGTTCCTTGCGGCGTCGCTGATGCTTCCGCTTCTCTCCCCAGTGGCCGTCCTCCTCAGGCTCTTCACCGCCGTGTTTCTGGCCCTAGGCGTGTTGTATGCCGCGGAAAAGACGAAGTAGGCTCGAGATTGTGGCGGACATACTCCAAGCGCTCTCCGCCGGCTGCAAACCGCCTACACGCGTGGCCACGGAGGCCAACCTAGCCTACGACCGCATGGTTAAGATCGTGGAGACCCTCATGGAGAATGGAATTGTCAAGGAAAACGGCGGCCTGCTCTGCATAACCCCCGAAGGGCTTAAGTTGCTTGACGCATATCGACAATGGCGGAGATTCCTAGACGTCCTAGGGCTTTGAACTAGCTGGCTTGGACGTAGTGAAGGAACTCCTCAAGTTCCTCCTTGGTGAAGCAACCGAATCCCAACCTCCGGGCCAAGTCGCAGTTTTCGAGAAACACAACAAAGGCGTCCCCCTCTCTGGGGGCCTCTCGCGAGATCTCAAACCTAAGCCTTCAAAGAACCTCGGAGTATTGCTCAGGAACCTCGCCCACGAGGACAACCCTCACGGATGAAACTTGGCATAGTTCTATAAATTTGATGTTTCCTTCAAGAAATTACTTCCTCTTTCTAAATATAAAGAGCATTGCGAGCACCGCCAAAAGAACCACCGCCGCGAGGGCTAGGTACATGCCTGTGTCGGCCGCGGCGCTGGGGGTGGTCGCGGTGGCGCTTGTCGCCGTCTGCTGGGCGTTCTGCTGGATGTACTGATTCAGGAGGGCCTCCACCTGCTGGTACTTGGCCCTCGCCGCCTCGCGCCAGGCTTGGTACAGCCTATCTCTGTAGGTGGGGTCCGACGCCACTTTGCTGTTTATCGCCACGGCCTCTTGATAGGTGAAGATCCTCATCTGGCCCGTGGCGGGGTCGGTGTAGTTGACCGGGGCGCCCAGCCGCCTCCACAGCTCCTCAAACTGCCTCTGAGTGATCTTCCCGGAGTAGTACGCATCCACCATCTTGCCCCAGAGGGTGGTCAGCTGGTCCTGGAGGTCCACGAGGGTGGCCTCGTAGTAGTAGATGAAGCTGTAGTAATACGATGCGCTTTTCTCCGGCGGAACCGCCAGAATCTTCGCGTTCATGAGCCTGGAGAGATGTTGCTTCAAGACGGCAGCCTTGCTATGGTTCACCTTCGGCGAGTCAAGCAGGGCGGGGTTCCCAGGCAGGATGTACCTATCCACCACGGTCTTTTCAATCTCAGTGAGGAAGACCTTGATAAGCAGGGCCGCGGCGCTCATGTTAGCGCCTCTGGGCACCGCTACGGGGTCGAAAAGTATGTCCGTGCCGTCTGTAGGTATGCAGTACTGGAGACCGGCTATGAAGACGTAGTAGTCCACCATGGGGCCGAACACCGCCTCGCCTCTCTTCACGACGTCCCGCACGGCGCCGCTGGAATCAACGAAGCGGGCCACTGCGGCCATGGAGGCGAGGTACCTCCACCCCTCCTCCCACCCATATATCTCGGTGACTAGCTGCATCATGGCAGCGGTGGAGGTGGACTTGGTAGGCTTCGCAAGCGCCACGGGCTTGCCGCCGGTCTTGAGGTAGTACCGGGCCAGCTCCGGCGAGGCTAGGTCCCGCCAGCTACACGCCGGCTGGAGACCCGCCTTCGCCGCCGCCTCCTGGCTGTAGCCAATGACGTAGCCCAGCAGACCGTACACCACGTAGTACACGCTCCCGTTTACAACCCGCTTAAGCGGGATGTTGCCCACCCTCTCCGGTAGCTGTCTCAGCTCGGGCACGTCAGGCATAGGCGCCAGGTAGCCCTCCTTGAGCAACGACTCGTACAGCACCGGGGCGCCGGCCCACAAGAAGTCCACACCGCCTCTGTCAATGAGGGCACGCCACTGGGTGGGATCGGCCGGGATGATCCTTATGTCCGGGATGTACCTCTGCAAGACGGGCAGGGCGACGTCAATAGATGCCTGATCCGCCCTGGTGAGTATGGTGGTGGGAAAAACCGCCGCAACCAAGAGGAGTAGGGCCAGAAAAATCGCGCGCATGGGGAATCAAAAGGTTATAGTTTTTTAATTTTTCAGTTTTATACCCGCTCAAGCACCACGGCGGCGCCTTGCCCGCCTCCGACGCAGAGGGTAGCCACGCCGTAGTCCACACCGTCTATCTGCATCTGTCGGGCTAACGTACCGATTATCCTGGCGCCGGTGGCGCCGAGCGGGTGTCCTATCGCTATCGCGCCGCCTCTGGTGTTCACAGTCTCCGGGTCCAGTCCCAGCTCTTTTATCGCGTAGAGCGTAACAACGGCGAAGGCTTCGTTTATCTCCCACCTGCCGATCTGCTTCACCGTTAGGCCGGCCTTCTCTAAAGCTTTTTTGGAGGCGGGGACGGGGCCCATGCCCATCACCTCCGGCGGCACCCCGGCGAAGGCTACCGCCCTAACCTTAGCCAGGGGTTGCAGGCCGTATTTCTTCACCGCCTCGCCCGACGCCAACATAACGTAGGCGGCGCCGGAGTTGAGAGGCGACGAGTTGCCGGCGGTTATGACGCCGTCTGGCTTAAACGCCGGCGGAAGCTTCGCCAGCGCCTCCAAGGTGGTGTCCGGCCTCACGGACTGATCCCTGTCCACCACCTTCTTCTGTCCCTCTCTCTCCACCGTGACGGGCACGATCTCCTCCCTGAAGTAGCCCTTCTCGTAGGCCTCCGCCGCCCTTCTGTGGCTTCTGAGAGACCAGGCGTCCATTTCCTCCCGCCTTATGCCGGAGATCTCCGCCAGCCTCTCGGCGGTAAGGCCCATGACGTACCCTATGGGGAGGTTGTACAACCTGACGTACTCCTCGTCGGTGAGGAACCTGGGGTTAATCTCGATGTGCGGGTTCTCGTACATGGGGGTCTTAGACATCTTCTCGACGCCGCCCGCTATAACGATGTCAGCCATGCCGGCGGCAATCTCCATCGCGCCGAAGCCCACCGTAGTGATAGAGGAGGCGCACTGCCTATCTATGTGAGCCGCCGGGATCGTGTAGGGGAGCTTCGCCGCGAAGACCACGTGTCTCCCGCCGTAGAGCCACTGCTCCCCCACGGGAAGCGCCGTGCCTGTGAGGAGGTCCTCCACGGCCCCAGGCTCGACGCCAGTCCTCTCCAACACCGCCGTCACCGCCGCTGCTGCGAGGTCCTCGGGGCGTAGGTCCCAGAAGTCGTCCTTCTGGGGCTCCCTCCTGGAGAATCTGGTAAAGGCCGTCCTGGCAAACGCGACGATGTAGACGTTGTCCAGCCTCCTCCCGACTGTTGTCATGGTATTCAGCGTTTACAAGTTAATAAGTATTGGGTCCGACGGGGGCCGAAAAGTTTTATAGAACCCCAAAAACTCCGCGTAATGTCTCTCCCCAGGGCGTTCATAACATCTGTGGTCGGCTCGTGGCCGAGGCCGACGTGGCTCATCGAGGCGTTTGACCGATACGAGAGGGGGCAACTGGACCAGCAGACCTTCTCCCAGTACCTTGACGACGCGGTGAAGCTCGCCATTAGGGACCAGGAGGAGGCGGGGCTAGACGTCATCACAGACGGCGAGCAGAGGAGGACGTCCTTCGTGGCGTTTGTGGGGCAGAAGATAAAGGGGTTCAAAATCGTGAGGGTGGAGGAGTTACACCCCAACGCCAAGGAGATCATGAAGAAGTACAAGGCGCCGCTGACGCTGTGGCGCCCCGTGATAGCCGGCTACATAGAAGACAGCGTCTTGGCCGTGGACGAGTTGCAGTACGCCAAGAGGATCACCCAGAAGCCGCTTAAGGTCACCCTCCCCTCGCCCTACCTCATCATGTGGGAGGCCTGGCACGCCAAGATATCTGCGCCGTACTACCCAAGGCCGGAGGACGCGGCTGAGGCATACGTCAAGGTGCTCCGGAGCGAAATCGCGCGGCTTATAGACGCTGGCGTGGCCTTCATCCAGCTGGACGAGCCCATGCTCGGCGACTTGATAGAGGCCGAGCCAGACAAGCCGGACCGCTACAAGCAGGTGGCGTCGGAGCTCTACGGTCAGAGATACAGAGGGCTCCGCGACGAGATCCAGCTCGCCGTAGATTTAGTAAACGAGACGGTGAAGGGCTACACATCCGCCGTCCGCATAGGCATGCACCTCGACCGCTGGCCCGCCGAGGACTCCCCCGTGGTGGGCTACGAGAGGCTAGCTCCGCAGATTTTCGACATAAAGGTTAAACAATACGTAGTGGAGTACAAACATCCCCGGATGGGCAATCCCGAGGAATTCGCCAAGATTCTGCCCAGCGACAAGGAGATCGGCCTAGGCTCAATAGACGTGAGAGACCATAAACGCGTTGAGACTGTGGAGGAGGTGGTGGCTCATGTAGAGAGGATAGTCAAATATGTTGACCCCACGAGGATTTGGCTTAACCCTGACTGCGGCTTTGCCCCAGGCATGTACCGAGCCTTCCCACGCGCAGTGGCTCTCGAGAAGCTGAAGGTGATGGCCAAGGCCGCGAAGATTCTCCGCGAACGCTACTGGTGGGCGTGACGCTTCGTCTCCTTCACTTTTTTGCACTAACTCTTCCAACTTCTTAAACGCGGCCCCGTCCCTGGTGCGTCTCTCTAAGTAGTCCTACTGGGCTACCAAGACGGCGTCTCTTTCGCGATAGCCTGGAGAATCCCAGTACACGCAGGTGTTGAGACTTGGCACAGCGGCGTCTTCAGGCGACTGGACATACAGCCTACCGCCACATATACGCAATTCACCCGCCCCACGCATAAGTACCTAACTAGGTCTAGGTAGAGGGCGCCTGGCTCCTCGTAAATCCGCGAAATCATCCGCCACCCAGCCGCTTCGGCTAATTCAACAAGAGACCGTATCAGGTTTTGCGGTGTCGACGAAATCTATACCAGCTCTATAAGCCCCCCGCTGTAAGGCTCAACGGAGAACCACGCCCACCACAGCCACACGGCCTAAGCCTCGTTGTTCTAACTCTTCGTGGAGCTTCAGGAAAAAAGGCGAGGGCTGGGCTACAGATGGTCATACACCACGTAAACCCCGTCCACAACCCTAGCCCCGTACCTCTTGTGTGGCTCAAGACTTCTAAGTGTGAACACATCTCGCGAAAGCCAAACCACATTTCTCCTGCCTCTCACATCATGATGATCTTTTCAAGCCTTTCCTCGGCCACCTCTCTGGGAAACCTCCGCACGCGCTCCACGTAGATGGTCAGCACTCTCCTTAAAATACTGATAATAAACCAGTTGTGGATAGAGGCATCAAGCCCCTCTGGAGGTCCTTCTTCCGGCGCCTAGCCGAGGAGGGAGTAACCGCGCTGTGTCTCCCGCCGCGTTTTAAATGTAAGTGGGATCTGCCTCAATGCGTAGCTGTGGAGGTGCTTATTGAGAGATATCGCATATGCCGGGGGGAGAGACGCGGCAAGCCTCTGGGAAGCTGGGAGGCGGTCGCCCTCTTGGCTGGGGCGGACGGGGAGAGGTGTGACTGGTTTCTAGCCCGTCGTTGTGAAGAAGCGCTTAGGATAAGTTATGAGCCGCCTCTAAAGCCGCGAATACTAATTGATCTCTCCCTCTGGCATGAACACACGCCAGGTGAGAAGCACGAGCTGGTGGAACAGATACTGGCGACGCTCAACGCCGTAAGAGCCGTGCTCTGGGACGGCGTCTTGTGGATAACTAGCGTCCCCGCCGAATTTCTCCAACTACTCAACCTCCATGCCCGCGGCCTTATACACAAGATGAACATTACCAGCGGCCTGCCGCCGCTCTCCGCGCCAGTAGTGCTGGACCCAGAAGGCGACTGCCTATTTACAGAAGAGGTTGCCCTAGGCCACGACGAATTTATCATAGGCGGAATAGTGGATAAGGAGCGAGTGGCTAAATCTGGTACCAAGAGGCTGGCCGAGCTGCTAGGCGTAGAGAAGCGGTGCAGAATTGAGCTGAGGGGGTCTCGTATCGGGGTGCCGGACCGGATCAACAAAATAGCCGAGATAATACTCAAAACCCTGGCCGGGACCCCCCTAGAGGAGGCCATCCTATCCGCCCAGGCCAAGAGAGACAGGGTGTATAGGCTTATGTGGGAGATCCAGCGGAGGGCCAGGAGGAGGCCAGACGGGACGCTGGAGATCACACGGGAGGCGCTTACCGAGGCCAATTGGCTCGGCGCGCCGCAGGGCGAGGTGGAGCTGGCGCTGAGGAAGATACGCGCCGTATTAGTCTAGGACCTCTCTCAGGACTCTGTAGGCGTTGCGCCACATCACCGCCTCCACCTCCTCGGCGGTGAACCCCACCTCCCTCAGCGCGTCTACGAAGCGGTCTATCTTATCCACAGACTCCAGCCCCCGCGGCGTTGCGGAGATGCCGAGGTAGTCGGTCCCCACGGCCAGCATCTCCACGCCGAACCTCTCCTTGACGTATCTGGGGTGTTTGGCGAGGTCCCTCGGGGTTGGATTCTCCGAGATGATCCTCGGGATGAAGGTGAGGCCCAGCACGCCCCCGTTGTCTGCAAGCCTCTTCACCACCTCGACGTCAACGTTACGCGGGTGTTTATACACCTCCGCCACGTTGGCGTGGCTTATCACCACCGGTCTCCTCGCCGCCTCTAACGCGTCCACCGCGGTTTTCTTGCTGGCGTGCGCCAGATCCACCACCATCCCAAGCCTCTGAGCCTCCTCCACCAGGGCGTACCCCTCCTCCGTGAGCCCGCCGTCGCGTCTGGCATAGCAGGAATGGCCCCATCTGTTGCTCAGATTCCAAGTCACGCCGACGCCCCTCACGCCGAGCTTATACAGAAGCTTGAGGTCCTCCACTGAGCTGAGGATGTCGGCGCCCTCTAGCACCAGGAGGAACTTAAGCCCCGGACTCCACAAGTCCCCCCTCCCCTCCACGAGCCTCACGCCGTGTCTCTCTGCTATGGCGTAGTACACCTTCAAGGCGTCCAGCGCCAGCTGGAGGCTGGGGGACCACCCGCCGTAGGTGTATACAAAGGGGGACACCGCGGCGAAGACGAGATCTGCGCTAGCCCTCCTCAGCTTCGGCAGATCGCTCTGCCTCCCCTCAGCGTCTACTTCGAAGGAAGGCGGGCTGAGAGAGGACAGGAAGTGATACGCGATGTCTTGGTGGAGATCCACCAGCATCACCCCTCCAGCTCGTCTACGATGCCCCTGAGCTCGTCCAGCGCCTCCTCCACGAGCCCCCAGTCTCTGTCCTCTACGGCGGCTTCCAAAAGGTCCACCACGTCTCTAAGCCGTCTCAAAACCTTCTCGTCCATGGCGCTGAGAAGGAAGGATTATTTATACGCTACCTCCCCCTCTCGTTTCCCCACGCCGCTATGTGGAGGCGGGGGATCACCCTGAGGCCCAGCCTAACCGCGGCGTCCCATATACTCCGGAGAACCTCCGCGTGTTCCTCCGCGGTTTGAGACATCGGCATGAGGAAGACACGGTCCCGCGGGATGCCGTGTGTCTCCACGTAGCGTAGCGCCTCCCCCACGTCCCTCGCATCTCTCACCACGAACTTAAACCAGGCCTTTGGGCTCTCCACGTAGAACCGGTCCAGCGGCGCCTTGACCCCCGCGTTGGAGAGCTTCGGCGACACGTCGTAGAAATCCACGCACTCATCCAGGCGGGGCGACGGCCTATATACGCCGCTGGTCTCCACCTCCACCGCGCCCAGCTCCCTAAGCCTACACACAAGCTCCTCAAGGCCGCGATCTTGCCATATGAGCGGCTCTCCTCCCGTCACCACCACGTGTCCCCTCACCCCCAGCGAGGCCGCCTTGGCCGCAACCTCGTCTACGCCCATCTCAACGCCTCCTTCGAAATCCCAGGAATATTTCGTGTCGCAGTACACGCACCGCAGGGGGCACCCCGCAAGCCTGACAAACACCGCCGGCTTGCCAAGGTTAACCCCCTCCCCCTGAAGAGACGCAAAGATCTCAAGCACCCTCACGCCCCGCGGGATGTAAAACCTTTATAAGGCTTACAAACCCCTGCGGCCACAACTTTGTGAAGACCCAGCCGGCGAGAGACACAGATGTTGATGAGGTTCATCGAGGCTGTGGAGCGGGTCAGGTCGCGGGTGGTGAAAGGCGGGCCTGGAGAGTAGCAACGACTCCTCGGTCAGAAGGCGTAAGCTACAAAGAAAAACTTGATGCCGTCTGATCCGCCATTAAAGTGAGCAGCTTCAGTAGGTGCTAGCTGCTTTCAACCTTCTTGAACTTTAGCCGCATCGCCGATAGGCGCCTCAGCACCTCGTTGATGTAGACCTCGGCCCTCTGCCTGTCTATGCCTCTCTCCGCGTATATATGCCGGAGCACCTCCTCGTAGCGCCTATACTGCTCGTTGAGCCGCCTCCAGGGTATGCCCCTCAGCTTCTTCCCCAGCTCGGCGTCTACTGGGAGTCTCCCTTCGGCCATGAGACAGGCCAAGATGGGGTACCCCACGTAGCCCCTGTGGAGGGTCCCGTTGTCGTCGCTATAGGCGAACTCCCCCTCCACCACCACGCGGTACGTCCTGTCCCCCTCCGACGAGACTACCTCGCACCGTCCCTCGCCCACCTGCCGCACGCGCCCGTCCACTACCGCGCCGAGGGCTTCCAGCACCTTAATCCTGGGGGGCGGCCTAAGACTCACGCCACCACCTCGCCTCGGATATATCAACGTTACGCCCTGCCGTTGCGCATTTAAAGAGCTTAGAACCGGGGCCTGTTGGAGCTCGTGAGTTGCTGGCCGGCCTTTTTCTTGTGGATTTTTTGGCCGGCGTTTCTGCATGCCACATCTTCTTGGCGTTGCTCGGCGACGTCTACGCCGCGTCGGGGATCTCCACCTCTCGCCTCTTTACGGTATTAGACTTCTCGTTCATCCCCTGAGATGCTTGTGTTGAGCTACCCAGCCGACGTTAGGGGCATGGGGAAATACGTGAAGTTAGCTCTCCTGCATCTTCTTGCGGCGTCTATCGCCGCGGCCGCATCCGTCGGAAGTCTCGCGCTGTTGTACCTCATAGCGGTGGTCTTCGAGTCGGCCTACACTCCTCCAGCGTGTTGAAATACGCGTTTGTTCTAAAAATTGCCGTAGCACTCAAGAGGACAAATGCCGTCTACGAGCTGGCCTACGCCATGTTGATGATCTCAGGTCCGCTCTTAGCGCTACTACTCACAGCACCGGCTTCTCTCCTTTCTGTCCCGCTGATCTCTCTGCTTGTTTACCTACTGATTGACAAGAGTCTGAGCTATGCCCAGCCGCGGGAGAGGCCGAGCTTCATACACGCGCAAGCAAGCGTCCTGGGCGGGCGGACTACCCGCCTGATTTCCCCTCTTACCTCCTCATCCCGTCGGGAGGCTCGTTTGTAAACCGGGCAGTCGCTGTTGTCTCCCAGAAAATCCAACTGGCGACGTCCCTGGCGAACTTCTCCGTGGTGAATTCCCTAATCGGCCTCGGCTCCGCCGCGGCGAGCGTGGTGCTCATCAGAGGAGGGGCGTGAACCATGCCCAGCTCGGGGCAAGCGCCTTCTTCCTGCCCCTCTGCCCCGTCACCACTCTGCTGACTCTCGCCGATCCGCAGATGCTACTGTGGACATGGCTTTCCCTGGGCGCATCGGCGCTTAACGGCTTTTGTAAACTTCATCCCTACGGCGTGTTTAGTAACGGCGATCCAGAGGACCGCGGACCAGCTCTCTACAACGCTGTCTGTGTTAACCACCGGCAAACGCAGTTGGCGCGTTCCTCCTCGTCGCCGGGGCTCTACGAGACCTATCAACGGCGATGATAACAACAGCGTTGGCGATGTTAGGCGCGGCGCTTCTCATAAACAAACTGGCGGCACTAGCGGGGACGCGTAGCTACATGGCCTTTTCCACAACTAGCTTCTCTATCTGCTCGACGTATCGCCTAGCCTGCTCCGGCAGGTACCTGTGTATCTCCGTGCTTATGAAGCCGCGGACAAGGAGCGACACCGCCTCGTCGTATGTAAAGCCCTTCGCCTGGAGGTAGTTGATCTCCTCCTCCGCAAGCCTGCCTATGGAGGCCTCGTGTGTGAGCACGGCGTCGTGGTGGCGGGCGGCTAGTTGCGGTATTGTCTCTATGTTGGCGCGGGGCGACATGAGGAGGCCGCTACACTCCACGTGGCCCTTGGCGGGAGCGCGGGCCTCAACCAGGGCGCGCATGGTGACAGCTGCGCTGTCTGTGGCGATGGCTCTAGTGACCAGCTCAGCCGCCGCGCCGCGGCCCTCCAGCAGGGCCACCGTCCCCACGTCTATCTCCGCATCTCCCAAGCTAAGGAGGATTGAGGTGGCGTGCGCCTTAGCGTCCTCCCCCAGCCAGATCTTGGGGCTCGTCTGCAGCGTCTTGACCGCGGCAAGGTTGGCGTAATACTCGACGTATTCGCCGCCCTCCCCCACGAGGACCCCGGTCCTAGGCCTCACGTGGGCGGCGCGGTTCCAGTTGTGAACCATTATGAACCTAAGCTTAGCCCCCCGCATGACGTAGAACTCGGAGATGCCCACATGGAGCCCCACAGCCTCAGGCGCAATTACGCAACCGGTGTAGACCGTCGCCTCAGCCCCCTCCTCCACAATAACCACGTTGTGCGGGGCCTGGAGCCCACCCCTTACTATGGACAGACAGGCGAGGACGGGGTCCTTCACCTTGACCCCGCTCTTCACCCTAATGACGTAGCCCCCCGTCCCCCTCAAGGCGGCTACTGCGGTGTATTTATCCAAGTCGGGAGGAACAAGACGCCACAGATAATCCCTAACTAAGTCGCGATGCGTCTCCACGAAGTCCTCCAGCCGGTGCACCTCCACGCCGGGGATTCTGCTGAGGTATCTGAAGTAGGCGTTGTCCGCCTGGATGTAATACGCCTGCGCGGCTGTGGAGACGCCGGCTCTCTCCACGGCGGCCGCCACCACCTCCTCATCCGGCGCTATCTTCCCGTCGCCAAACCGCGTCACGTCTACGTCGCGTCCATAAGCCGCCGGCTTCGCCAAGGCGGCCTTAGCCCTCTGCCTAACCTCCTCAAGCCAGCTTGGCGAAGCCATAGGCAAACACCTCCTCCACCACCTCCAGCCCACCGCACTTTTTGAAGGTTCCGCCGTAGAGGACGCAGGCCTTGTGTGGAGGGATGTAGCGGGCGATGTGCGCCCCGTGGGTCACCACCACAAGCGCCGCCTCTGCCGCAAGCTCCTTCAGGCCCCGCGCCACCACGGCGAGGCTCTCCACATCGACCCCGCTGTCGGGCTCGTCCACAAGAGCGACCCTGGGCCTCTGGGCAAGCACGGTGGCTAGCTCCACCCTCTTGCCCTCGCCGCCAGAAAGCCTCCCCACCTCCCGGTCCATGAGGTGCTCCACCTCCACAGCCCTAGCCACCTCCCGGGGGTCGCACCCCGTGCGCCTGCAGATATGCGCCAGCAGAACCCCCACCTTCACCCCGTGGAGCCGTGGCGGCGTCTGGAAGGCCAAGGCGAGACCTCTACGCGCCTTCTCAAAAGGCTTCAACCTCGTCACGTCCTCCCCCTCCAGCAGGACCCGGCCGCCCGTCACCTCGTACCCCGGGATGCCCACCACGGCTTTTAACAGGGACGACTTACCCGCGCCGTTTGGACCCAGTATGTACAATACTTCGCCTCTAGAAAGCGAAAAAGAGATACCGCTGAGTAGCGGCATCCCGCCCACTGAGATGGAAACTCTGTCCACGGCAAAAAACATGTTAGTAAAAAAGTATGTCTATTTATGGCTATAGGTGCAGAAAATGCACTAAATCTTCAGAAGCATCTCCCCTACCTGCCTAATCCTCTCCCTATAAGGCGCCACGCGGTCGGGCTCCGTCGTGGCGACGTCTAAGAGATACATGGCCCAGCTCTCCAGCTCCTCCACCACCTCGTCGATAGACTTGGGGGAGCCCGGCCTGGGGGCCCGCGCCCAGGGAATCAGCCGGGCGGCGTTTCTCCCAGCCTCGGTGAGCTCGTAACGCCCGTCTTGCCTCCGCCTCGCCAGCCCCTCGGCCTCTAGTTGCTTCAGCAGGGGGTAGACGGAGCCGGGCGAAGGCTTCCAGAAGCCCCAGGTAAACTCCTCCACCGACCTAATCAACTCAGCGCCATTCATAGGCCGGTCCGACAGAAGCCACAAAACAACCTCCCGCAAACCCCGCCTGCTTATAAACGCCCAAGGAGGCGGACCCATGCGTCTATCTTCTCCCATCTTTATAAATCTTTCGAAAACGATATTGAAAACGATATTTGTGAAGAGGCGGCGGAGCATCTGGTTGACTAAGGCGGTGTCCATGTGTTGAAGATGTTGTGGATATTTATCGCTTTCGATATCGGATTAGATACTCTTAATTTAAATAGGGGCATGTGGCCGGGGGTATGAAGTTGTTGACGTTTATAAAAGACGGGGTGAGGAAGGTGGGACTTTTCAAAGACGGGAGAATTCTCGACCTGCCCGAGGCGTATAGGACGGTCTACGACACGTTAGAGGCGCCTGATTTCCTCTACGACATGAGGAGACTCATCGCCCTGGGAAAGCCTGCTGTGGAGGTGGCGAGGAGACTCGGCGAGGAGGCTAAGGGGCCCCTCTACCGGCCGGGGGAGATCAGGTGGGAGCCGCCGGTGCCCAACCCGGAGAAGATCTTCGGCGTCGCCGTGAACTACAGGGCGCATGGCCAGGAGACGGGGCTAGAGCCGCCGGAGAAGCCCTACTTCTACCCCAAATTCTCCAACGCCCTGGTAGGGCACGAAGGGTACGTGGTTAAGCACAAGGTGGTGCAGAAGCTGGATTGGGAGGTGGAGCTGGTGGTGGTCATGGGACGACCTGGCAAATACATACAGCCCCACAAGGCCCTTGACCACGTCTTCGGCTACGCCGTCGGCATTGACATGTCCATGAGGGACTGGCAGAACCCAGACGAGAAAACCGCCAGGCAATACGGCAAGTATTGGATCTGGGGTAAGTCTATGGACACGGCGGCACCTGTGGGGCCTTTCGTGGTGACTAGGGACGAGGTGCCAGACCCCAACAAGCTGGGGCTTAGGCTTTGGGTCAACGGGCAGCTGGAGCAGGAGGGCAACACCTCCGAGCTCATCTTCAACGTCCAGCAACTCATCCACTGGGCCTCCCAAGGCATCACCTTAAAGCCAGGCGACCTCATATTCACCGGCACCCCACCCGGCGTGGGATGGGCCAAAGGCAAGTTCCTAAGGGGAGGCGACGTGGTGGAGGCCGAGGTGGAGCATATAGGGCTTCTGCGGGTGTACGTGGTTGAGGAGTAGCTACAGTACAACGATCTTTTTCAACAGTTCCGGCTTGTCGACCCTCACGCCACCGAACCTCGATGCGAGGAGAAACAGCCTCCCCCCGACCTCCACGCCGGATAGGTCGAGTCTATCGCCCGTGGACTCCACTATATATACATCCCCCTCGGCGGAGGCCCCCGCGAGGTTGACCGCGCCGCTTATCCCCACCAGCTCCAGAGAGTACGCCCTAACGCCGAGGGATACATCGCCCCGGAACTTGTCCACCAGTACCTCGCCCACGGCTGAGGCGCCCTCAGCGTCCAAGAAGCCGGAGGATCTCACCACGTGGAGCCTCCCCCTCACCTCCGCTCCCCTGGCTCTGATTCCGCCGTCGACAGACAAAGCCACGAAGCTGTCAGCCCTCCCGCCGGAGAAGTCCACCACACCCAACACCCTGTCTATGTAGATGTGGCGGAACCTAGCCCCGGCGAGCCTCACGTCGCCCCGCACGCTGTAGATGTAGAGATCCACGCCGCGGGCACCCTCTAGATCAACATCGCCGGTGACGGTCTCAATTATCAGCGGCCCGTGGATCCTGGCCTCCCGCAACCTCGGCGGGACCCCCGACACCTCGCCCCCCGGCAGGTGGCACCTCTCGCAGTCTGGGGTGAAAGACAGGTGGCGGCGGCAGGAGGGGTCCCTGACGCATTGGGGGTCGTGATATATGCAAAGCCCGTCGCTCCTTGCAGGTCTCCCACAGAAACACGACACGGCATAAAAAAGAATTCTGTTTTTAACGCTACATACCGCCGCGCCCTAGGCGCCGAAAAGCACGCCAGCAACGAGGAGGCCCTCCCAGCGTCAGAAGTTGCTGCATTTCTCCACTCAGCATAAATATACCGGCTGTAGAGAGGCCGTGAGGTTCTACCTCATGTCTATCAAGCCGAAATTCGGCGAGGAGATCCTCTCTGGGGCAAAGAGGTACGAGCTGAGGAGGCTGGCGGGCCCCCTGGTGGAGCCGGGGGACCAGGTCTTCCTCTACTTCACCAAGCCCGTGGCGGCTGTGGCTGGGCACTTCACAAGCGGCGTTGTGTTCCTCGTGCCGCCCAGAAACCTGCCCCGGTTGCTGGCGGAGCTGGGAGACGTCGGCGTGGGGGAGGAGGACATGAAATACGTGGAGGGGGCCCGCTACGCCATGTTGATACAGGTCAAGACGCCCACGCGTTGCGCCAGGCCGGTGAAGCTGGCGGAGGCCGGCTTAAGGCCGCCGCCTAGCTACATACAGATAGACAGGCGAACCGCCGACAAGCTCCTCGCCCTGTGTAACTGTAATATACAGGTTTGATATAATGACATGCGGTTCCCCACAGTAAGACCCAGACGTCTGAGGGCCAGCAAGCTCATTAGAGACGCCGTGGCTGAGACCGCGGTGGACCCCTCCGACTTCATATACCCCATCTTCGTCAAGCCCAGCGGCGACGCAGAACCCATACCCTCCATGCCAGGCCAACGACGCTGGCCCGTGGGGGAGCCCCTCGTCAAACACGTAGAGGAGGCGCTGACGCTGGGGGTCAACAAGTTCATCCTATTCGGCGTCCTACCCGACGAGCTGAAGAACCCCCTGGGCTCCGGCGGCTACGACCCCGGGGGCGTAGTGCCCAGGGCCCTCCGCCTCCTCAAGGAGACCTTCGGCGACAAGATCCTACTCTTCGCAGATGTCTGTCTCTGCGAATACACAGATCACGGCCACTGCGGCGTAGTGAAGGAGCGGAGGGGGAGGCCCTACGTGGACAACGACGAGACCAACAAGCTCTACGCCAAGGAGGCCGTGGCGTACGCAGACGCGGGGGCGGACTTCGTGGCGCCGAGCGGCATGATGGACGGCCAGGTGGCTGAGATCAGGAAGGCGCTGGACGCCCACGGCTTCTACGACGTCGGCATCATGGCCTACAGCGCGAAGTACGCCTCTGCCTTCTACGGCCCCTTCCGCGTCGCCGCTGCATCTGCGCCTAAGTTCGGCGACAGGAGGACCTACCAGATGGACCCGAGAAACGCCTACGAGGCTTTAAAAGAGGTCCAGCTAGATCTAGAGGAGGGCGCCGACATCGTGATGGTGAAGCCCGCCCTCGCATATCTAGACGTCATCAAGCTCGTCAAGACGCACTTCCCCTGGGCTCCCTTGGCCGCCTACAACGTGTCGGGGGAGTACTCCATGGTCAAAGCGGCGGCGGCCGCGGGCTACGTAGACGAGAAAGTGATCACGCTGGAGATCTTCACAGCCATAAGACGCGCCGGCGCCGACCTCATACTCACCTACCACGCCCTAGACGCCGCCAGTTGGCTCAAGGAGGGACTTCCCTTCTGAAACCAATCTTTTTATCTGGAGTTCGGCATAGGGGTATGGACTCCAGAGATGTGGACCTCTTGATGGAGGTTCAGTACAGCTTCCCTCTCGCTGAGCGGCCGTATAGAGTCATCGGAGAGCGGCTGGGCGCAGAGGAGGGGTGGGTCATCGAGAGACTAAGGGAGCTGGTTAAGGCGGGCGTGTTGAAGAGAATCGGCGCCATTCTGAACTACCGGTCTAGGGGTCTTGAGGCGGCTCTCGTCGGCATGGCGGTGCCTGAGGACATAATCGAGGAGGTTGCCGCCGAGGTGAACAAGGATCCCTACGTCAGTCACAACTTCCAGCGGGATTACAAGCCCTACAACCTCTGGTTCGTCACCAAGGCCAACAGCAGGGAGGAGCTGGAGGCCAAGGTGGCCGCCGTGGCCAAGAGATACGGCCTGGACTACGTAATTCTGTACTCTCTGCGTAGCTACAAGGTGGACGTCCGCTTCGACCTCCGGCGTGGCATCTCCTGGACTAGAGGCGAGCTTCTGCCGGAGAACCCGCCCCCCATCTCCTCTCTGGGAATCCCCATGGCCTTCTTCTCCAAGGTTAGGTCTCTCCCGCTGACGCCAGAGCCGTTTAAAGAGGCGGCAGCGGCGCTGGGCCTCTCGGTGGCTGAGGCGCTTGAGAAGATACGGGAACTCATGAAGCTTGGGGTGTTGCGGGATTTACACGGCACCCTCGACGGCGAGGCTGTGGGCTTTAGGGAAAACGCCATGGTGGTCCTGAGGGAGCCCGTCTGCGAGGCGGCGGCGAGGCTCAACATAACGACACACGTGGTCCTCAGAAACACGGTGCCGGGCAAGTGGGCCTATCCGTGCTACTTCATGGTACACGGCACCTCGCGGCAGGTCATCGAGGACTACGTAAAAGACGCAGTTAGGCAGCTGGGGGTTTCTGAATACCGCATGTTATACAGCGTGCGGGATTTCCTCGGCGGCCGCGAAATGGGAAGACGCGTAGAGAAGGTAGCCGAGTAGCCCCTGCGCCCCCTTCAGCTCTCCCGCTGTGTCGGAGCCGGGCTGTCAGGAGACGCCGCTCCTCAAGCAACCCCCCGCGCGGTTCCGTCGCCGCTTCCACAGCTAAGCCCACGCGTCTCTGCCTCACCACAGCGCCGAGCCTCCGTAGTGAGCCGGTTTCCTCTAGACGCTATGCTTATAAAATTACACTTTGGAGACTTTGTGGAAACTATAAAAATTAGGCCGGAGACAAAACGCCGCCTTATCTGGTACCGGGCAAAACTTGAGGCTGAGCTTGGCAGAAAAGTCTCACTCGACGAGGCAATAGCCAGGCTGCTAGACGCCGCAGAGTCAAGAGACTTCGCCAAGTTCCTCGCAACGGTGCAACAGACACGGTCACAGGTGGAAAAAGGCGAACTACTCCGCCTCCTAAAAGCCGGGAGGGGGGAGGATGAGGCTGGTGGTTGATACGGGGGCTCTCCTCGCCACGTCAGACGGCACCAGCGACACCCTCATAAAACTCGCCGCCGAAGGCACACAGCTGGTAACCACGCCGATAAACATGGCCGAAACCTACTACGTGCTCTGCAGAAAACTGGGCGAGGCCCAGGCCGCCGCCGTGGTGAAGGACATAGTAACCAGCGGCGTGATACACGTAGTCGCCCCGCCCGGCATACACATAGAGGCGGCGAGATGCAAATGCCAAAACCCCATAGCCCCGTCGGACTGCTACGCCATAGCCCTCGCCCGGCGCCTACACACAAAAGCAGTATTCAACAGAGAACAAGAGCTAGAAAAGGCGATACGAAAAAACCCACAACTCACCCACACCGTACTCTTCCTAGACCAACTAACGCACTAGCCCCCCGCCAAGCCGTCTACGACACGCCGCTACAAACCCGCCAACCCACCACATGCATCCCCAAACGCCTCAACCCCCTCCCTAAACAGTCTGTTTTAAACACGCATATAAATCATCGTCAGGTTGAGGTCGGCTGTTACGAACCTGTGGCGCCTCTGCTTTTTGTCCAAGGCCTGCAGACCTGTTGGCGCCACATATGCAACATATAGGGCCGGGGGCTGTAAGTTTTTACAGGCAGGTTTATAACTTGACGAAGTTGGGACTTGTGTTGCGAGCGTTGAGCGTCGGGGAGACGCGGGAGGGCTTTGGGGTTGGATACGCCAGGTTTACGGCTGGGGACTTACTAGCCGGGCCAAGGCTCGAGATGTCGACGGTAGAATCCACACACGTCGTATTACTAACTGCGCGGGTCGGCTCCTCTGCTCTTGCACACGCCGCCGTCAACGAGGGCGTCCCCACGGCCTTCTATAGGCGAAACGGCGGGATCGCCTCGGGTTCAACAAACGCGCTAGACGGAGACAGGCAACGTGCCACGCACCCGCCCTGTCTGCACAAGCAGAGGAAGCGCCTTGTGTCGAGGAGGCACAAGGCCCTCTGGGTCTCTCTAGGCAAGGCCGTCAGGCAGACGTCTGCGGGCACCGCGGCGGAGGTTATGGACAGGCGGTTGCTCAAGGCGTATCTATTGCCAGATATGAGGCTGGGCTGCCGCCTGACCACCGCCGCCGGAGGCTGAGACGGGGCTTGGCGCGTGGCAACCCGGTGGGAGCGCTGGCGGTATCTGGGGGCGGGGCATGTGTAGAATCCTCCTGCTTTTCGGCGATCCCCGGCCGGATCTTTTTAGATCTTTCGTGGAGATCTCTCGGAGGGATAGGACGCTCGGCCTTAGCCACGGCTCTGGCTGGGGGGTTCTCTATGTGAGGGAGGGGGAGTACGGACTATATAAGTCCGTGAGGCCCATCTGGGAGTCGTACATCGATCCGCCGGGTGGATACAAACTGTATCTACTGCATTCACGTCTGGCGTCGGTCGGGGGCATCTCGCCAGGCAACACCCATCCCATAGTATACGGCGACTTCGCCATAGCCCACAACGGGACGTTCCGCAAGGAGGAGCTGGCGCGGGAGTTGAGAGAAATGGAGCTCGACGTGAGGACCGGCGGCACCACCGACAGCGAGCTTTTCCTAAAGGCGTTTGTCGACCTAGGGGGAGACGTGGAGGCGTTGGAGAAGGTGGCCAAGACAGCGACGCGCCATATAGACCCCGAGGAGCCCGTGATGAACATAGCTATAGTAGACCTGAGGGAAGCCGGCGCATATTTCCTCACCTATAGACTGGTCGAGGAGCCCCACTACGTACCAGTGGTTCGAATCGGCGACGTCGTTGCAGTAGCCTCAGAGCCTCTAGACGACGGGACCTGGTCGCCTCTGCCCAACGGGACCATGGCGAAGATATATAGAGGCTCCGTAGAGCTGACGAAGTTCATCACGTAAGCCCGCACCACGCGACGCAGACGTCGGCCAAGCCCCCCTCAACCCCCACGCGCCCGGAAGATCGTCGACGTCCCGGGCCCCGGCGGGTTACACGCTTGCAGACACGGCGACGCGTGGGCGGAGATGACACGTAGGCGTCTCCGCCAGAGGCCCTGTCGCCCGGCGGGGCCCCCGTTTCCGAAGGAGGAATCTGTAAATACGTATAAATATCGTGGAAAAGGAGAGCGGCTTGGCAGAATCGTCGCCCAGACGTGGACGCTTCTATGCGCAGGAGGTTGCACGTTTACACGGCGGTTTGGTAGCTTCGCGCCGCCGCGATCAACGCCGCCGCCTTTCTGCCCACCTCCACCGGGTCGTCGCCGAAGACCTTCACAATGTGCCTCCTGCCGCCCGAGGCGTAGCCAGCGACGAACTCCAGCCCCGACGGCGTCAGCCGCGCCACGCCGCCGACAGCCACGTGACAGCCAGCCCCCACCTCCCTGAGGAACGTCCTCTCCGCCAGCGCCTCCACCGCGGCGGCGGGATCGCTGGCCTTTCTAAGCAGGTCAACGATGTGGACATCCCCCTCCCGCGCCACCGCAACCACGATGCCCTGACCCGGAGGCGGCGGAACCTCCTCAGGCCTCAGCGGCACCACAGCCACGGGAAGCTTCTCGCCATACAGCCTGTACACGCCCGCCACCGCCATAACCGCCGCGTCGAACTGCCCAGCCAAGATCTTGTTCACCCTGGTGTCCACGTTCCCCCTCAGCGGCCTCACCTCCACGTCCGGACGCAGAGCCTTTATAAACTCCGCCCGCCTCACGCTAGAAGTCCCCACAACCGCCCCCCTCGGCAGAGACTCCAGCGTGAAGCCACGCGCGCTCACCAACGCGTCCAGAGGAGACGCCCTCTTCGAGAACCCCGCCAGCACCAGCCCCGGCGACAGCTCAGACGGCAAATCCTTCAAGCTGTGCACCGCCACGTCAGCCTCCCCCCTAAGCACCGCCAGGTTCACCTCCTTCTCAAAGATGCCTTTGACGCCGATTTGATAAAGCGGCTTGTCCTGGATTATGTCGCCCGTCGTCTTCACCACCACAACTTCAAACTCCACCCCCGGCTCCACCGCCTTTATCTGGGAGAGGAACTCCTCAGTCTGGAGTAGGCTTAGCTTCGACCCCCTAGTCGCCACCCTGATCTTCATACCCACCAACCACCACTACGACCATGCAAACCCCAAAACCCCGCAATAAAACCATTTCCCCGCCTGCCACGCCGCCCCCGCACTTAGTCCGTTGTAGCGCTCCACACAACCGCCAACCGCTCATGTGCCGCGAGCCAGAACCGCAAAGAACAGCATCTTTCCGCCTTCTCCCTCTTCTTAGCTTTTACGAATTTGTAGACATCTAGCGCTCTAGGTGTGCGTCTTTTTAAACATTAGATAATATATTTGCCTGATCCGTAAAAGTGTACAATGTACAATATTGATTTTTTATGTCGGATGTTCGGTTTCAAGGCTTGCACACTTTACTTAGCTGGACCTAGGGGCCTTTTGCGTTGCTATGCAGTTTTGTAGTCAACTCTTTACACTTGTCCCGTTATCAGACGGCCACAAATATCAAGGCCGCGCCCAGAACTTCCTGATTTTTGTTTAGACTGCTTTACCTATTTCTGTACGTTCAGCTACATGGAAACTCACACTCACCTAGGTCCGCGTGCTTTCATGTAATAATTTTAGCGTAGTTATCACGCCGCTAATATCAACCATCGGCGAAATCTCTGGCACAAGACTTACTTCTGCTTGTGACGGGATGCTCCTTATTATTGGTATGTATACCGTGGTCCACACCGTACGTGTAATGGGCGCGTGAGATTGTTTTAAACCTTCATCTCTATACCAATGTATATGTAATTCGCCAATTTTATTCGGGTATGTTTCGATATATTTAACTATTCTTTTAACTACGTGATCTATAAGAAGCGACTTTTCTTTCTTAAGCACCTTCTGATACGCCGTTAATAGTTGCGGTGGATCAATCACAGAAGTCACTGGTATCATAATACCTACCTCCTTTAAAGCCTCCTCCACTCTGTCTCTAAACACCTCCAGCTCCTCCAGCGTGGCCACGGCCTGGGGCCGTTTGTCAACTGTAGAGCTCGACCCCCTGGTCTCGACCGCGACAGCGAGATGTAGACCGCTCCTATACACCCGTCAATTATGCCCCTAACCAGCTCTACAATTCCGCGCACAATTGGCTCTATCTTCCTCTCTTTTTTGGCCCCTCCGAAGCCTGGATGGATCTCTACTATGAGCTTGGAAAAATTTATATTATTACTCTGTAGTTCCTTAAGAACAATGTTTATTGTTTGTATGTACTTTTCTATAAATTCCCTATCCCACCACTGTGGTAGTTGGTACTCTGTATGTAGCGTAATTGAAATCAGCTTAGCTTTGAGGCCAATTACCTTCTTAGCTGTGTCTATTAAGTTTCTTATTTGATTATGCGTCTTGGTATGTTCGCAACTATATTTGTTTCTGATTTCCTCTCTACAGTTAAAAGTTAATGGCACAAATAACTTGCCATACATGTTTAGTATTTCTGTGACAAGTTGTCTAGCATCTGTGTTTTTGAAGTACCTCTCATCTAAGAACCAGCGTGGTATTCCTATGTTTAGTGTCATTGACCTCTCTGGAGGCTCCTATATATAGTTTACCGAAAGTTTTAGTCAACTATTCGTGGCTCTGCCGAAGGAAACGGTATTTGGTAGGTATTCACGACAAGGACAGTGGCGTGAGGTGGCTGTAAATGTCTAAATAAAGAGCCAAGTGGAGACAAAGGCGTGTGGACTGGCGGTAGCTGTTGTATGAAGATTACTTTGTCTGGTAACCACCTAGAATCCCAGGTTTATGTCGCTTGCGAGGATTAGGCGTTACTTTTTACTTATCTGTGCAGTAGGGTTTGGTGACTCTTCCGGAGCTTATTGCCGTGGGGGTCCTTGTCTATGCCTTGCTTCTCTACCTGTTGATTGTGTTTATTGTGAAGGGCCGCGGGGCTTCTTTGCCCGCTTCCTCTTTTACAACTTGGCGTTGTTACCCTCTGGGCTTCCTTGTGTTTATCACGTTGGAAGCGCTTCTTGTCCTGTGTCTGATGCCGCTCATATCGTTAGTTCTTGTCTCGGAGTCCTTCTGGCGGGGCTTCAGACCCGCCGTGTTCTGCCGAACCAGTGACGAGGCGACGTGTCGCGAGATAGGGGAGGTCAGGAGGTGGCTGAGGGGATGTCTTGGCTCGACGAGTTGAGTAAGCAAATCGCCGGGTCTGCGCAAGACGTGAAACGGCAAGGCGGTGATGAAGGTCTGGTGCTGATTAAGGTCACGGAGGGGCTGGACCCGCTGGTCTTGCTGATGTTAGCTGAGTTGGTGGCGGCAGGCGTGTGGGGGTAGGAACATCAACCCGTTACGTCTCTACGGCAGATAGCAGATAAGTTGTGTGCCGCCAATCGACAATCAGTCTTAATTTCGATTTCTCTCTTTCCTTGGGGCCCCGACGAAGACGGTCCATTTTTGGCGTTTCGATCATTTGCACTTCTCTTTCAGCCTGCAGTGGTCTCTGTACTCGCATCTCTCGCACTTCCAGCACATTGGCGACACCGCCTCTCCGCCTTCTTCAACTGCCTTGAACCCCTTCAGCGTCCTTTCCACCTCGGCGTAATCCACCTCTCCCTCCCACCTGTACAGCGTCAGGTCTGTGCACGAGAATATCTCGACAACCCACCTTTGTCGCTTAAAGAGCCACGTGTAGATGTTTGCTTGTGTCCTTGCGACAGGCAACACGTATTTATCAAACCGCCTTATTTTCGTCGTTTTGAACTCGTAGACGAAGTCTCCGCCTACGCCGTCGGGCACGCCGACAACTACGTATTTATCCCACTTCTTCGCCCAGAGAATGGTAGGGTGTCTCTCTGCGAGAATTTCTTGAAGCGCCACTCCCCTCGCCAGTCGGCGGTCTTCTAAGCCTCTAGCTCCCAGCCCACGCGCTCCGGGCCGGCGCATGCGGCCCTCAGCACCTCCCTGCAAACGCCGCTGTGGCCACCTCTTACGAGATCGCACTCGTCGACCACTTCAAGTCCCTTCCCAAGTATAACAAGACGATTGCCTCTTCTAATAGGCGTTAGTCTGCGGTCACCTATCTTCACGCTGTGGTAGAGCTCTACGTCTGCTTCCTTTTTACTTTCTAAAACTCTTCTCAAAACCTCGTCGGGGTCATGGATTTTGTACATTCTCTCTACGAGCTGAAGTAGCTCAACCGGATCCGATTCCTCAATGTTGAGGCCTGGCGTTGCGACCTCGGCTGGAGGGCGATACTTATGAAGAATGCCAACTCGTCTTTCCTGGCCTGTAGCAACGCCTTCTGGGCGCTAAGTTGGCGGCGTTTACAAACAGCAACTTGTCCTCAGGTGCGCCGCGTCTCCGCTTCTCCAGTTTCAGAAGTTCACTTGTGTCTAGTCTCAGGCCAGAGTTCACCTATATTACAGTGGGTACTTCGGCTCTAAAATGCAAACCCGAACTTCAGAGGCTCCGTGCGCAACTGATGTATGTTTTTATTAGATGCGGCTTTGTGTTTGTGGGTGATGTCACTGGCATTGCTTGCGATGCGCTTAAGATGGCGGTGGAGTACGTGTTGGGGAAGATTGGGGAGGGTAAGAAGCTAAACGCGGAGGATGTCCTAGTTCTCTACCTCGGTACCATCGCAGACAAACTTGAGGGTGACGTGTGCCGAAATCGCCAGACTTGACTGCAGGTTTGGCGAAACATATAGACGAGCTGGCGAAAAGTCTAGTTGCCCAGATATGAAGTCAAGAAGAGGTAGACGACGCTAATTGCGCCGTGTAGGCACCCTTCTGGAGAGAAGCTGTTGGTAGAACTGGTCAGAAGACGCCAGTAGGGTCTTTTGTTGGAACTTATTGGGGTTTGTTGAAGAGGGTGGGGATGGGGCAGAGGGGGTCGTCGCCGAACATGTCGCCGGTTAGGTAGTAAGCTCTGGCTCTGTCGCCGCCTTTGCAGTACTGCTTGTAGGGGCAGGCGGAGCACTTGGGTCCTCTGAGGTGCTTCTCGGTGTGGATGAAGGGCTCTAGCTTGTTGGGGGTTAGGATCTCCTTGAGGGGCTTCTCCCGCACGTTGCCGAGTTTGTAGAAGTCTATGAACTGGCAGGGGTACACGTCGCCGTTGGGGTATATGGAGATTATCTTCCTGCCGCATCCTCCGGTGGACTCCACGAATCTTAGGTACTGCTCGTCGCCGTTGCCCAGCGTGAGGGCTATGTATATCCCGTCGAAGGGGGCTAGGGTGGTTTCTATCTCCAGTCTGCCGGCGTACTCCCGGGCCTTGGCGATGAGGGTCTCCATGAACTGGCGGTACTGCTCCGGCGTGTACCACCAGTCTGGGGGGAGCTTCTGGGCTCTCCCGGCGGCTGAGAGGTGGTAGAAGGTGATCCTCCTCACGCCGAGCGACGCGGCGAAGTCTATGTAGCGACCTGCCTCGTGTATGTTCTTGGCGGTGACGGTGAAGCGGAGGCCCACGTCTAGTCCGGCGGCGATGGCGTTTTTTATGCCGGCGAGAGCCGCGGCGAAGCTCCCCGGCGCGCCTCTGAAGGCGTCGTGGAACTTCTCGTCGATGGAGTCGAGGCTGACGCCGACGTATACGAAGCCGACCTCCTTGAGCCTCCTGGCGGCCTCCGGCGTGATGAGGGTGCCGTTTGTGGATAGCACCGGCTTTATGCCGCGGTCTCTGGCGCGTTGCGCTATTTCGAAGAAGTCGGGCCTGCTCAGCGGCTCGCCGCCTGTGAAGAGGATGAGGGGGACGCCGACCTCCGCCATCTGGTCCACGAGTCGGAGGGCCTCCTCGGTGGTGAGCTCCCCCGCCTCAGCCGGACCTGCATCTATGTAGCAGTGTAGGCATTTGAGGTTGCAACGCCTCGTGAGATTCCAGCTGACGATGGGTCTGAGGGGGGCGGAGAAGTCGCTGGGCTTATCCACGCCGAAGCGGCCCTTCACCTTGAAGGAGGTGGTGCCTGCGCCGGTGACCATGACGCTGATAGGTATCATGAGTATAGAGATAGCTCCACTATTTATCTTCACCTCTCCGAAGCGGAAGGACTCGTCACGTGTCAGCATTTATTAAGGGGCTTCTTCATTAAAAGGTGTTTAGGGCTAGGATCAGGGGGGTCTTCGCCACCGCCTTGACGAAGCTGGCGTTGGAGTGGGGCTTCAAGATAGTTCAGCCGACGCCGGAGATTGCGCGGAGGTTTGGGCTTGAGGTGGACAACTCCCCGCCGCACGTAACGGTGAAGGACCACGAGTCTAGGAGCGGCGTGGTGATGCTGGGGGACTGCGACGCCGTAGATCACTTCCTTGGGCGGCTCAGGACGTATGCGGACCCCATAGTCTTCAGGTCGTCTGTGGGGCGGCATGAGGTGTTTGTAGGGAGGGCTGTGGGGGAGAACAGGGTGGAGGGCCCCGGGGGCCTTGTCTTCGAGGTGCCCAGCCGTTACGTGGTGGAGCGGGGGAGCGTGTCTGTCTTCACAGTGACGAAGCCGCCTATCGGGCCCTTGCCGGGCGTGGCGGTGCCGGAGATAGTGGTGGAGGGGGCCCTCCTCGAGCTCAACACCACGGGGAGGGTGACCTTCAGTAGGCACATCCCGGAGGGGGATAGGGTGAGGCTTAGGATACTGGCCGAGACGAAGCTGAGGAGCTACGCCTCCGTGGGTCTGCACTTTAAGTCGTCTGCGCGGTACGCCGATGAGGAGTCCTTGGCGAGGGAGGCGGAGGAGCTCTACAGGGAGTTGCTTAGGATTTCGCAGGGCGGGCCTCCCGGCTCCGTGCTTAGGCGGGGGAGTTGCCTCGCCGTGGTTATGTTTGACAAGTTCTCTAAGGCGCGGCTGGACGAGGCGAGGGCGGCCGTGGTCCCGACCATCAGGGGGCACCACGCACTTAGAGCACAGGGACTGGGCAGATGCCTCGACCTCCTCGACTACTCGGGGGCGGACGTCTACGACAGGGCTGTGGAGTATCTGGCGCAGGGCGCCGTGGAGATTCTGCATCTAAAGCCGTGGGGGGAGGTGGTGAAGATGCGGGGCGAGCTGGTCAGGAAGACGCAGGAGGTCCTGGTGGTGAGGAGGAGGCTGAGGCCCGGCGGCGTCCTCGACGGGCTTGGGGTTAAGATCGAGAGGGGGTTCTACGCGCTTACTTGCGTCCCGCGCCGTGGAAATTACGTGGTGCATAGCTACTACACCGCGGAGGGGAGGTACGTGGGCACGTACCTGAACATAAACACGGAGCCTGAGTGGGGCCGCCGCGTGATCTACATAGACCTCCTGGTGGACAGGGCGTACAACGGCGAGCAGGAGAAGGTGCTGGACCTGGAGGAGTTTAACAAATACGTAGACTCCTTCCCGGAGAGACTTAGGGATCCGCTTGGGCTTGCGCCGAGGGAAAAAATTTACTGCACCCCCGAGGGGATTACCTCAGCTCCTCCTCTGTCCGCCTCCTCTTGACCGCCTGGTCGAAGACGATCCAGTTTCTGTACCACTGCTCGTTCGCCTTCTTCAGCTCGGTCAAGATGTGGCGGGTCAGCTCCTGCGCCGTTACGTTTTCTCTATCCATCACCATGCATTCGATCCTCCTCGCGATCCTCCTGGCCACGTCGATGGGGGCTCCCGCCTTGAGGACGCTGACCACGATTTTCTCGGGTATGAACTCCTCCTCCCTCCCGTCCCGTTTCACAACCTTAACCATATATATGCCGGGACGTGTTAATAAATGTTCTCCAGGGCGCCCCGGGCGATAGATGCGGCTTTTACCTCCGCCCGCAAGCCCTCCTCGGCGTATGCCCTGGCCACCGCGGCCTTGACGGCGTCGCTGTGTTTCTCGTCGACGAGGGCGACGACGGAGGGCCCCGCCCCTGATATGGCGACGGCTAGGGCCCCAGCCTCCACGGCGTATCTCCTGACCCTGGCGTAGCCGTGTATATACGGCGCCCTGGCAGGTTCCACCACCTCGTCTGTCATGCCCATGGCCACCAGGCGGGGGTCCGACGCGGCGAGGCCGGCCACCAGCGCCGAGACCCTGGCCAGCTGGGCCACATATGTCTTGAAGGGCACCTCGCGGGGGAGGACGCTCCGCATGAGCTTCGTCTTCTCCGGTATGGGCGGTACGTCGGGCACCCCCACCACGAAGGTGAGCCTGGGCGTGAACTTGACCAACTCCAGAGGCTTAGCGGAGACTACGACCACGGCGCCGCCGAAAGCCGCCGCCGCCACGTTGTCAAAATGCGGAGACCCAGCCGCCGCCGCCTCGCCGAGGCCGGCCGCCTCCACCACAAGCCGCGGGTCCACATCCAGCCCAGCCTCCCGGAGGAAGCCGGCGAGGGCAGCCACCGACGCGGCTCCGCTACTACCCAACCCCCTTGCTATGGGGATCTTGTTATCCACCTCCACCTCCACCCCCCAGCAACGGCCAAGCCGCTCAAAGAGGTGGCCGAAGGCCCTCTTCACGGTGTTGTCATCCCCCGGGTTAAACCCCTTGAATTTTGTGTAGACGCCGCAACCAGACTCCACCTTTACATACGCCTCTGCGAAGTAGGCGTCGTGGGCGACGGCGACGACGTCGAAGCCGGAGCCGAGGTTGGCGCTGGTGGAGGGCGCCCTCATAAAACAGCCACAGCCCTGACAGGCGCGCCGCTACCCCCCGACACCTTAATCGGAAGACCTATGAACTGGCCCACCTTCCCCACCACCTCCGCTAGGTTGGTGAGGTTCTCATATATGAGGACTCCGCGGCTGAGCAGGATTTTGTGTATCTCAAAAGGCGCGTGGTCGGGGCTGGGGGCGTCGACTCCCACGGCGTTTACCCCAAGCTTGGCGAGGTGCTCGGCCAGCTCCGGCGATATGTCGGGATGCTCCAGCCATCTGTCGGTCCCGGCGTATGCGTCGTAGCCGGTTCTGATAAGCACCACCCAGCCAGGCCCCAGCTCCACGCCCCTCGGAAGCGCCTCCTCGAACTGCCTCAGCCCGATGGAGGCCCTCGGGGGGAGGCGGCTGAAGTCAACGGCGGCGAACCTACCGAAGAACTTAGACACCTCCACCTGATCCACGGTCTTCGCGCCGGGGACGAAGTGGGCGGGGGAGTCCACGTGCGTCGCCACGTGTTCAGGGAAGAACAACACGTTGCTATAGTAGCCGTGGATGTCTATCTTGCTCCACTGCAAAACGGCAGGCCGCGGGTAGCCTGGAAACACCGCTGTCCCCGGCCCCACTGCCATGGTTAAGTCGACATACATAGCTACGCGAAGGTCTAAGTATATAAGCCTGTCGCCTCTATATCAGAATGCTTAAATAGTTGCACTTTACAAACAACAAATAAAAAAGATAATACATAGGTATTATCATACAACTGTTATAAATTATGGAGATACAACTTTACAACTCACGGCGCTCAGCCGCCCCCGGGCCCTAACCTCCAAAGGCCCCCACCCTTGGAGGGAAACGGGGGATAAGCCGACGGCGCTGGACGGGTCACCCCGCCCGGCGTTGCCGGCGAAATCGGCGCTGACGGCTGGGCGTCGTGGGTCTTCTCTTTTGTCTAAGGCGTAATTAACCCCCCCGTCTACTGGTATCAACGCGCCAGTTACCCACCTCG
>DAITPC010000010.1:0-18696 GCA_036833835.1 Pyrobaculum sp.
AGCTCCTCAGCCGCCCTCCTGATAGATGCCAGCTCGTTCTCCAGTTGCTCCACGTCTCTCTCGGCGTCTAGAGCGGCCTGGACAGCCTCCTCCAGCTTCTTCTCCAAAACCTCCCTCTCCTTATCCAAGGAGATGTACCGCTCCCTCAGCTCTAGGTACCTCTTCTCCACCTCTCTAAACCTGGCCTCAACCTCCTCCAGTTGCGACAGCTTCTTCTCCACCTCTTCAAGCCTCTGCCGTAGCGCCTCGACCCTGGCCTTGAGGAGGGGTATCCTCTTCTCGGCTTCCTCCAGCCTCCCGCCGACTCGCTCCCGCCTGGCCTTAAGCTCGTTGAAAACCTCCTTCACCACCTCGTCCACCTTGTCGAACTCGTCGAGGCGGAGGATGCGGTCGATGTACTCCGTCTCCTGGAGGATCCTCCTCAGCTCCCCCTGCCGTATATACAGCAGATGCGCGTATTCGTCGATGAGGAGGCCGAGTTTAGACGCCAAAGCCGCCGTGACGTCTGAGTCGCCTCTGGCCACCACGGCACCGTCGATGGCGAGGTACGTGCCAGACGCGGCTGTTCCGCTTTCTGTAAACCTCCTCACCACGAGGATCTCGTGCCCCATGTGGCTCATGTGTAGCTTCACCTCGCCCGCGGAGGACCCTCTGCGCAGGTAGTTGGACCACCTCCTCCCGCCCATCCTAATCACCCACTGCGACCCGAAGAGGGCGACGGAGATGGCCTCCATGAGGGAGGTCTTCCCGGCGCCGTTGGGGCCGTAGACGAAGTTGACGCCCTCCCCGAACCTAAAGGAGGCCTTTGCGTAGGCCTTGAAGTTTAGAAGCTCAACTCTCCTGATCATAAAGAGCCTTGAGTATTAGCCTGTAGGCGGCTTCCCGCTCGCCGTCACGCATAAGCTCCATGGCCCGCAACACAACCTCGGCGTGTCCGCCCAGCTTCTCCCTCATGATGCGCCACAGCTCCTCCACGGCCGAACCCCTAAGCGTCACAGCCCTCTGGGGCGCGGCCGTCCTATCCACCACATCTACGTGAAGAGCCTTGGAGAACCTGGAGGCGACCTGGCCCGGCTTCACGCCGCCCTCCACCGTGCCCCAAAGCTCCACCCGCACCACCGCCCCCTCACGGTCGAACAACCTAGCCGCCTCCTCGGCGGCGGCGTTTGCCTCCTTCGCGTCGCGGATAAACAGCCTGAGCCTATACAGCGGCCTCCGCGGGGGGATGGGGATAGCCTTAAGCGTCACCGCCTTCCCCACTGTGTCGATCAACACGACGCCCTTCTCCGCCAGGTCCTGCGCCTTCTCGAACCGGCCCCTGTAGTCCCAGGTCTCGAACTCCCCCGCGTCCCATATCTCCAGCGAGCCGGCCCATACTGCGCCCAGGGGGTGTTTCGCCAGGTGGTCGTGGACGTGGCCCGCGGCTATGTGTAAATACGGCAAGTCGTGGAAGACCGCTTGCGGCATGGTGTAGTCGTCCTCCTCCGCGGGGTACCTCGCCTTGACCCCCTCCACGGCCTGGTGGATGGCGAGGATGGAGCCGGGGGGCATCCTCTGGAGCGCCCTGCGGTACTCCGCGGCGTAGTCCCTAGGCGTGGCGCACGCGCCGAAGATAGACACGCCGCCCGCGTCGACGGCCTCAAAGCAGAGTAGCTTCGCCAGGCCCAGCCTGTCGAGGAGCCTCAGGGCTGTGTCGTAGAGACATTCCTTGGGCATGGGACACCTCTCCGCCTCGGCCCTGTATCTCACGTAGCTGAAGTCGTGGTTACCGCCGATGACGTAGAGGGGGACGCCCGCCGCCTCGGCCACCTCTACGAACTTGACGAGGGCCTTCGTGCTGGGCCTCCTCAGGTCGAAAAGGTCGCCAGTTATCAACACGGCGTCTGCGGACTTGCCGCGTCTCAGCGCCTCCTCAAACGCCTTGAAGTAGTCCTCCTCCCTCTCGGGCAGGTGGTACTGCGCTCTGCCCAGATGCGCGTCTGACATGTGGAGGATCTTCATACTATCTCGACGACCTCCTCCAGCGCCTTGTAGACGTGGGGACAGGGCTTCCCGACGCCGCATATGCTACAGACGGGACGCCCGTCTTCGATGGCGACGGCAACTTCCCTGTCGCCGTCTAGGAGAGTCACGGCTATGCGCCCGCCTTCGCGGACCTTCCTCAGCACCTTCAGCCTAGAGGCGGAGAGCAGGAGGCTGGGCGTCGGCGGGGCGTTGTACAGCCTCCTCCACATCTGTGCCACGTCGGCGGTTTTGTCCACCTTCCAGGCGGCGGCTAGGTCTATGTCTGCGCCGCCGTATTCCAAAACTCTGTCTCTCACTTTGACCACCACGGGGAGCCTAACGAGGGGGCCCAACACCACGCCCTCGCCCACGTCGAGGCCCGGCAAGTTGTCGAGGAACTCTTGGGCTAGGAGCTCGCTGCTTTCTTTAACCGCCTCCTGGTCCCTGGGGTTCACTATGCGCATGATGACCTGGCTCTGGCACTGGCTTATCACGTCTGGATCCACCTTGCTCGGCCTCTGGCTCACGATGACGAGATAAGCCCCGAACTTCCTCCCCTCGGAGGCGACTCTAGACAGAGCTTCGTAGGATCTGGTCTTCCGGAGGGCCTTAGGCGGGGCGAAGCGGTGCGCCTCCTCCACAAGTAGCACCACCGGCCACGGGATCTGAACCCCCCTGAGGGACCTCACGTGTCTCACCCTGGCTTGGAATATCCTGTTGACGAGGTGCGCCACGACGTAGTCCTGCACCTCCTCGTTTACGCCCGCGAGGTTGAGAATGGTGATGTCCGCGAGGAGCTTGGAAAGGGGGGTGGACCGGGAGGAGAAAACGCCCAGCCGCTGAAGCCGCCTCAGATAGGTCAAAGCGCTGAAGATGGAGTGTCTGTCCTTCTTAGCCAGTTGCCTCAAGTCCTCCATGGGGAAGTCACCGTCGATTTTGTACTGCAGGAAGAACTTGTTCAGGGCGGCCTCGCCGCGGAGGGCCGTATGGAGCACCTTCCTGAGGAAGGAAAGCCCCAGGGGCTTGCCGGTGGCCTTCTTCACCTTCTTGGCGTAGGACCAGGCGAGGTATATGGCGTAGCGAATCTTCTTCGCGCCAGGAGGAACCCCCGCCGCATTGGCCAAGGCGTCTGGCTCGCCGTCTAGCACCCCGATTTTATACATCAAATCCCCCGTGTGGTGTCGAGACACCTTCACCACCTTCGCGGTGTAGGGCCCCAGTTTGTAGATGCTGTCTCTTATGGGGACGTACTCGCCGTGTGGGTCGATGACCACGATCTTGGCCCCCTTCTTTAGAAGCTCCTCTATCAAGACCACGGAGAACCAGGTCTTGCCGCTACCGGTCGCCGCTATGATCGCCACGTGTCTCTTAACGCCGTTGAGGTCTAGGCAGATGTCTAAGTCACGGCTCGCCAGCCTCCCCACGCAGAGGCCGTGCTCCACCCTAAACAACTCGGCGATTTCCTCATCCTCGGCCAGGTAGAGGGGCGACCCTATCCTAGGCGGATGCTTCGGTTGTCTGAGGTCCCCGCCGTGGACGTACCCCAGCACCTTCACCTTAGCTATCTGCACCTCCAGTATGTTGTCAGACACCTCCCTGATCACGCTATACAGCGGGAGATCCCTCTTGGCGGAGTAGGGATCCCTATATAGCCTGACGATCTGGCCGAGAAGCCTCACGTTGACGTACTCGCCTCCGTCGTACTCCACGTGGTCCACCGCTACGTAGTCGTAGAGGCTGATGGGCTTCTCCGGGTCCAAGGTGGCGAGGAACTCGAAGGGGGTGGCCGCGGCGACGACGTACCCGATTCTCATAGCCCCCACGCTATCTTCACCCTCCTGGCGACGCCTACCTCTTCTGCCATTTTCTTCAGATAGACGGCGTACTCCGCCAGCTGGCCGGCCTTAAACGACGCCACTGCGTGGGCGTACCAAAGCCACGTGTTGTAGTGGATGGGGTCGCGGTACTGCTCCGCCAGCATCCCCACGACGTCGTCCACCTGCGCCGCTGGGAAGAAGGCCTTGACGGGGGAGCCGTCAAACATCTTTGCACCCTCCGCAGGCAACTCCACTAGGAGAGGCGCGTCGTCGCTTAGTCTGACGTAGAATAAGTACACCTTGGGGATAGCCTCCAGCGCCTCCCTTATCCTCCCCACCACGTCGCTGGCGAAGCTGTCCTTCAGCCTAAAGATGAGGGAGTCCTCCAGCCTCTCCTCCGCGGCCTTAACAAGCTTATCCACCGTGTTGAGCCCCTTGTAGTTCATATACGCGTCGCAACCGCCCACTAACATGGGCACGGTGTAATGTCCGGGCGGCAGAAGCGCTGTGAGGAGCTCCGAGTCTGTCACAGACTGGGTCACCAAAAGCGCCATCAGCCTCGCGGCTTGGTAGTCATGCCTCCTGGCAGTTTTGTAAAGCTCGATAAGCTCCTTCCTAAACCTCCTGATCCACAAGACGGAGTACCAGAGAAGCCCCTTCTGAAACACGTGGTCCCGGTGCCTCTCGGCCAGCTTCTCAAACACGACGTGTTCCTTCAACAGCTTGAAGCTGTGGTCCTTCGACACGAAGACCAGCCTGGCCCCCCTGCTCTGGGCGGTTTTTAACAAGTTGGCGAGGCTGTACAGCGCCGTGGCCAGCTCCGGCACGTAGTACAGGTTCTGGAACTCCCGCGTAAGTATCAGGTTGTGGACAAGTCGCACGGCCTTGGCGTAGAGAGAGCCGTCCATAAGCAAGACGTCCACCCCGTGTTTCTCCAGAGCCCTAATGCCCACTAGCGACTCCGCAATTATGAGATACGCCCAGGGCAGAGAAGAGGAGTCCACAGTAGCCACATCGACCACGAACTCCCTCTCGATGAAGTCGGGACCCACCGCCGCCGCCCTCGCCAAAACCACCTGATGCCCGTTGGAAAGCCGCACGACGCCGATGCCCCCGTCCACGCCCGCCGCCCGCAAGCCTACGTCCATCGGCTCCACCCTCCGCCTCAACACCCGGTCTTCAAGCTCCTCCAGGGGGTACTCGTGGTGAGGCCGGTTGCTCAAGTACTCCCTCAGCTTCCGACCTGCCGAAGACACGAACATGTCGAAAAAGTGATCCACGCCTATTTTATCTACAGTACTTATATAGGTGCGACTTAGGCATACCACAGGAGGGTGAACCAAAACTTTCAACGCCCTGCCGCTGAGGGGGCAAAAACATATTAATGGTTAACCCAGATAAGGCGTGGAGGAGGTAATCGGTAAGGTGGCTCAGGTGAGGAGGACTTTGGACTCCATGTTCTTTAAGTTCGGCGATGAGGTCACGGCGGCGCTCACCGCCGTATTGGTCCGGGAAAACTTCATCCTCATCGGGCCGCCGGGCACCGCCAAGACGATGCTCGTGGCGTCTATATCCAAGCTTCTGAAGGCGAAGTGGTTCTACCGCCTTTTGACCAAATTCACAGAGGTGGAGGAGGTCATAGGCCCGATAGACGTGGTGGAGCTCCTTAAGGGCAACGTACGGAGGATATACACCAACTCCATAGTGGAGGCGGACTTCGCCTTGCTGGACGAGATATTCAACGCCTCCAGCGCCATACTCAACACCATGCTTACGATACTCAACGAGAGGGTGATCTACGACGGCGGCCAGATCATACCGGTGAAGACCTGGACCGTCTTCGGCGCCACAAACAGGATACCAGACGAGGAGGAGCTCCAGGCGCTATACGACAGGTTCCCTCTCAGAGTCTTCACAAAATACGCCCAGCCCGACGAGACCGAACAGCTGGTAAAGACGGGGCTAAGGCTCAGGAGAGACTTCGACAAACTGATCCCCATCATGACCATGGACGAGGTGAAGAAGCTCCATGACTACATACAGAACTACGTCTTTGAGAATATGGATGCCACAGTGAAGCAGATCTCTCCCATACTCGCCTCCTACCTAGACCACGTGGTGATCTCAAACAGAACCCGCGTCAAGGTCCCCCTCTACGTCATCGCGTACCTCACCACCCTCGGGATAAAACCCGGCGACATAGACGCCGCAACCCTCAGAGCCGCCACTCTCAAGGTTTTGAAGTACCTCGTCAAAGACAGGGAGGACCTCGCCGAATACGAGTCCTTCCTAGCGACCCACATGCCCGGCAGTTTATCCGTGCTCTACGACATGGTCAACGAAATCAAGGCCCTCATAGTCAACAACGCCCTCTCCATAGCTAAGGAGAAGCTCAGGGAGGCCTACGAGCTCCTAGACAAATCTCTGGCAGACCCCGTGACCTACCGCTTCTTCCAGGTTGAGATGGAGGAGATAAAATCCACCCTCGAGATGCTTAAGTCCCAGCTGTAATGGGCTCCCTCCTAAACGTAGACTACAGCGACGAGCTGACGCGGCTCAGGGTCCACGAAATAGTGAAGTACTTCCAGAGACTAGGCATCCCCCTCAAGCTAGCTAAAATACCCAACGACGTAATCGCCGATTCGTTCTACGTACACTACAGAACGCCGATATTCAAGGAGCAACCCGCCGAGGAGGAGGCGCTGTGGCATCTCTTCCTTAAGACCTACGTAGCCACCGAGGTCTACCAGGAGGTGTCCCGGATAAGCCGCTACAACTACCACGTCTCCAAGTCGGCCTCGGTGAAGTTGCTCCGCGCATATAACAGCCTCCTCTCCAGATTAGAAAGGGGGTCTCTGGAGGGGTGGGAAGACAAGAAGCAGGACTTTAGAGAGCTCAGCCAGAACCAGCAACTGCGGCAGGAGATCTCCAGCCTGCTCAGGTTCTACATGGGGAGCATAAAAAACATAGAAAAGCTACGCAAGGCGGTGACGAAGGCCCTCGGCGATGAGGTGGGGAAAGAGGCTGCGGAGCTCCTCTTCGACATAGATATAGACCCATACAGGGCGAGACTCGCCAAGATACTGGAGTCCCTCGTGGAGACCATCTCGGCGGTGCAGACAGAGATGGAGCAAGGCCCGCTGTCTGAGCGGAGGGGGGTGATGTCGGGCGTCACCAGGATAAGGGCGTTCTCAGACCTCCAGAAGGCCACCAACCTCAGCAAGGCCATTTACATCCAGTCTAGGGAGCTCTTCGGCTACAAGCTGGCCACCAAATCTCTCTCCATCTACGACACGACGCTGGACACCAGGGAGAAGATCTACCTCCTAGTGGACAAGTCGGGCTCCATGTTCTACACTCTCTACGACGGAGTGGCCATGGACATGACGCAAAAGATCACCTGGGCCACAGCCCTGGCGGTGGCCCTCATGAAGAGAAGCAGTAAGTCCGTACTGAGGTTTTTCGACCAGATGGTGTACCCGCCCATCACAAACATTAAGGATATAGTGAAGGCTCTCCTCAGGGTCCTCCCCCTAGGCGGCACCGACATCTCCGCCGCCGTCCACACCGCGGTGAGAGACGCCAAGCAACAAGGACTTCACAGCTACAAGCTGGTCATAGTGACAGACGGCGAAGACGACATGGTGCATCCGGAGGTCCTCAAGGCGGCCAAGACAGCCTTTAGAGAGGTCAAGGCCATATTAATAGGCGGAGCCAACGAAACTATAGAGTCTTATTTATACACAATAAAAGTAAATACAGCCAACCTAGAATCGTTAAAAACGGCACTTAAAAATATTTAAACACCAACAAAAACTTACCTATGAACTGCGGAGAACTTGCATCAAAGCCGCCCGTCACGATAACAATAGACAAAACCGTGGAGGAAGCTGCCGAAATGATGGCCAACCACCACGTGGGGCTGTTGGTAATTGTAGATAAGGAAAACCCCAAGAAGCCCCTCGGCGTAATTTCCGAAAGAGACATAATAAGAACCATAGCAAACAAAGCCCCGCTCACAGTAACTGTGGACAAGGCTGGGACGATGAGAAACTTCGTATACGTCTACGCCGACGAGCCCATCACAGTCGCTGCCCGTAAGATGAAGCAGTTTAACGTCAGACACGTCGTGGTGCTTGACAGAAACGGCGATCTCGCCGGGGTGATCTCAATACGCGACCTAATAGGAGAGAAAAACATCTTGGAGATCTTAGCCAGAGACAGAGTCCCCACGAATGAGTAATTTTTTATACACCACCCCAAGCCTCCCGACATGAACAAAAACGTATTAATAGGAATAGTCCTTGCCGCGGTGGTCGTCGCGATAGCCGCCGCGGCGTTGCTTATGTACAAACCTCCCTCAGACGGCGCCACCACCACCGCACCCTCCTCGGGAGAGAAGGCATACATATACTCCATAAGGCTTGAAGGCGGCCAGGCGGTGCAGATGTCCGCCGTTTATGTTCCGGTTAAAGACGGCGCAGTATACGGGCAGCTAAGCCCCCAAGGCTCCACATACTTCATGGTTAAAGACAGCGGCGTAATCAACATACTGGCCCAGGGCCAGGGCACCTACCAGAAGTACACCTACTTCAGCCGCCTTATGGAGATCTGTACCAACTCCACCGTCACAACCACCGTGGCTGGCGAGCAGCTGAGGGTTACAAACAGCCAATGCACGCCCTCCGCCAGCCCGCTACCCACGGCGAAGAGATTCGACGAGCTGGTGATGCTTCTTCAAGGTCTCCCCGGCCCCACCTCGCAGTCTCATTGGAAGAGGTCCGGCACAGCCCAGACCCCCTTTGGACCGGCCACGGTATACACCAACACCACAGAGGTCCCCATCATGGTTGGTCTAAGCGCTGTGCTTAACTACGAGAAGCAAGAGCTCCGAGACGGCACGGTGTACTCGCTTAAAATCCAGCTGGCCTACGGCGCCCAGGTGGCGGCCACCCTGACCTATACCTTGCAGAACATAACGGCGGTGACGCCGGAGCTCAGAAACATAATCAACGAACTGTATAAAGACGTCTCCGCGAAGCCCGGCGGCGGCCTAAACATATTGAGGGTGGCTGAGAAGATAGGCATGTCCTACGAAGGCGAGTGGCCTGCGGCCATAGTCTTCTTCGACCTCCAATGCCCCTACTGCGCGCAGCTCTTCAAATACAACTACACCCTACTCCAGGGCCATAAGCTGGTGCTGGTGGATCTCGTGGTGCACCCAGACGCCCTCCCGGCGCACGAGCAACTGCGTTGCCTCTACCAGAGCTCCCCCAAAGACGTAATACCAACCCTGAGAGTGGTGTACGACAGATTCCTAGCCCAAGACCCCAACTTCACCTCCACGCTCCCCCAGCAACGGTGTCAGTTCGACTCCCAAGCCGGCATGCAACTCGCCACGCTTCTGGCCGGCCAAAACGTGGGGACGCCCATGGTCGTCGTGGTGTATCCAAACGACACCTATACCGTAATCGTCGGCTACCAGCCTGCCGAGATAGCCAAGGCGCTTAAGGGGTGAAGGAGTTTCTTTTCCCCCAGTCGGTAGCTGTAGTAGGCGCCTCCCCCAGGCTGGAGTCTATCGGCGGCCAGATCCTCCTCCAGCTCCTCAGAGGCTTTAGAGGGAGGACGTACGCCGTAAACCCGAAGTACCACGTCGAGAAAGTCGGGAGGCAGGAGGTCCAGTTCTACAGAGGGGTTTCGCAACTCCCCGAGGCCCCGGAGCTTGTGGTTGTGGCCACCCCCGCCGACGTCGCGCCGCGGGTTGTAGACGAGGCAGGACAGGCCGGCGCCAAGGCCGCAATTGTCGTGTCTGGCGGCTTCGCCGAGGTGGGGCGTAGGGACCTCGAGGAGGAGCTCGTCAAGGCGGCGAAGAGACACGAGATGAGGGTGCTCGGCCCCAACTGCATAGGCGTCTACAACGCCTTCAACGGGCTGGACACCATGTTTCTGCCTGCGGAGAAGGCCGGGAGGCCGCCCCCCGGCCCCATAGCGTTCCTCAGCCAGAGCGGCGCGGTCATGACCGCCGTATTAGACTGGGCCGCCGGGGAGCGGATCGGAGTGGGGATCGCGGTAAACTTCGGCAACAGGGCAGACGTCACCGAGAGCGACTTCCTGCGGCATCTGGGGGAGGTGGAGGAGATTAAGGCCGTGGCGCTGTATCTCGAGGGGTTTAGGTGGAGGGGCGACGCCGCCCGGTTCCTAGAGGCGGCGAAGGCGGCGAAGAAGCCTGTGGTTGTGTATAAGGCCGGCAGGGGGGCGGACTCCAAGAGGGCCGCCGCCTCCCACACAGCGGCGATGGCGGGAAGCTACGAGATGTACAGCGCGCTTTTTAGGCAGGCAGGTGTCGTGGAGGTAGACGACTTGGTTGAGCTGTTCGACGTCGCAAAGGCGCTCGCCGTTTATACGCCGGCTAGAATAGAGAGGGTGCTCGTTGTGTCCTCCTCGGGCGGCATGGGGGTCCAGATTGTAGACGCGCTCAACGCCGTCGGTCTGTCGGTGCCGGAGCTACCTAAGGACCTCCAGGAAGAGTTGCGGAGACGTCTGCTCCCCATCGCCACTGTGTCAAACCCCGTGGACTTAACAGGCGGCGGCGTAGATGGGCATTTCGGCGCCGCGCTGGAGGTGGGGCTTAAATACGCCGACGCGGCTGTGGTAGCCGCCTTGATACATCCCCCCGGCTACGGCGAGAAGGTGGCTGACTACATACTCTCCGCGTACGAGAAGTTCCACAAGCCGATAGTGGTGGTGAGCTTCGGCGGGTCAACGCATACTAAGGCGCTTGAGGAGAAGTTGCGGGGGCGGCTTGTCGTAGTTAACACTCCTAGGAGAGCCGCCAAGGCGCTGTCAGCTGTAGCGTTTTACGGCTCTAAAGTATATCGCCGCGGCGACGAGAGATGGTATAAGCATAAAGGTGGCCAAGGCGTAGATGGTGGGATCCCCGCGGCCTCTGGCGGCGTAGCTCCAGAGTAATATAGGCGCCGTCACGAAGCCAGGGCTTGTGGTGAAGGCCGTCTTTATGTATGTGTCGAAGGAGTTGGCGAACACTATTAAAAACGTGGCGACGAAGGCAGGCGCCAAAATCGGCATAACCACAGAGAACATGGTTCTGAGCTCCGACGCGCCTAGGATTCTCGCCGCCTCCACCGCGCTTCGGCTCACATACGCCACATACGGCGCCAGGAGGACGTGAGCCATGGGCAACGTATAGGCGAGATGCGCCAAGAAGACACCCACGGGGCCGAAGAGATCAACCCCGGCGTATGTCTTCACGAGCCACAGCGCGGCGGCGAAGGCCAGCGCCTCGGAAACCTCCGGCATAACCACAGCCACCTGGGAAACGGCGATGTATTTATCCTGCCTCAGGACATACGCCATGAATATGCCGAGGAGCGTCGCCGTGAAAGACACGGCAAGGGCGACGACGACGCTGTTGAGGATCGCCTGCCAGGCTTGGCCCCAGCTGAAGAGGGCCTCGTACCACCTCAGGGTGAACCCGCCCCAGACATACGGCAACTTGCTGTTGTTGAAGGAGAGCGCCACCATGAGGCCTATGGGCACGTAGAGCGCCACAATGAGGGCCCAGGTGTATATGCGGAGGGCCCTCATATCGAGAGGGAGCGTATGGTCCTCACCACCACATACGTGGCGAGGAGAGATAACGCGGCTAAGATAAGCGACATGACGCTTCCGCTGAAGATGTCGCGGGCCTTGAAATAAAGGTCCCAGATGTAGCTACCGAAGGTGTATACCTTCCACGCCCCTAGGACTGCCGGCATTATGACCTCCCCCATGGCGAAAAGAAAGACAAGTATGAAGGCGGCGGCGACGCCCGGCATAGACAGCGGGAGCTCCACCCTGAGGAAGGCCTGTAGCCTGGAGGCGCCGAGAACCCTCGCCGCGTTTACCGGGGACTCGCTAAGCTTCTCGATAGCGGCGTAAAGGGTGAGCAAGGCGTAGGGCAGGTACTCATACACCATGCCCACCAACACCCCCGCGGCGGTGCCCCACAGCGCCACTCCGGTAAACCTCTCAACTACGGCGAAAAGCACCAACAGGGAGTAAGCCTTCAGCAAGGTCCCCACCCAGAGGGGGGCCGTGACTAAGGCGAACTCCAGCTCGGATCCCCACTTAGCTAGGTAATACGCGGCGGGGTACGCCACGGCGATAGACACCACTGCGGTAAGCACCGCCAGGAGAAACGTGGTGGTCACCATGGAGAACGACGGTATCTTGAGCTCGCCCCCGCCGGTTATGTAGTACCCCAAGGCGAGAAACGGGACGTAAAACAGCAGCACGACGGAGGCGAAGGCGACAAGGGCGATCTTCCCGATCATTCCTCCACGAAGTAGACGTCTTTAGCGTCGAAGCCGAACTCAACCACGTCTCCCATGGAGATGGGGGTCTCAAGGTCTACATACGCCTTGAATATATGGCCGTTGCTCTGGATCTCCACCTTGAGGTAGTGCCACAGGAAGGTTATGTCGATGACCTGCCCCCTGAACTTGTAGGTGGGGTTGTTGCCGATGACCACATCCTCGGGCCGCACCACAGCGTAGCCGCCTCTCCCGGCGCCCAGAAGCGAGGCAGGTATGATGTTGGCCTCGCCGAAGAACTCAGCCACAAACCTGTTCTTAGGCCTCTTATACAGCTCCACCGGCTTCCCCACCTGCGCTATTTCGCCGGACTTCATCAACGCCACCTTATCCCCAATCTCCACAGCCTCAAACCGGTCGTGCGTCACGTAGATTAGAGTGAACCCCAGCTTGTTGTGCAGGATCTTCAGCTCCTCCAGAAGCTGGCTCTTAATGTCTAGATCTATGTGGCTGAAGGGCTCATCTAGGAGGAGAACCTCAGGCTCCACCACGAGCGCCCTCGCCAGCGCAACCCTCTGCTGCTGACCCCCCGACAGCTGATGTATCCGTCTACTCATAAACTGAGCCGGGTCCAGCCGAACAAGCTCAAGAGTCCAAACCACCCTCTTCCTCACCTCCTCCTCTGGTAGCCTCCTAAGCCTAAGCCCAAACGCCACGTTTTCGAAGACGTTGAGGTGGGGGAAAAGCGCGAGGTCTTGAAACAGCATCGAGACCTTCCGTCTGTCGGGCGGGAGGTTAGTCACGTCTTTGCCGCCTATGTAGACCTTGCCGCTTGCCACCGGCGTCAGCCCCGCGATGGCCCTAAGCAACGTGGACTTCCCCGAGCCCGAAGGACCGAGGAGCACAAGCCCCTCGCCGGCCTCCACGTGGAGGTTGATGTTTTTCAACGCTAAAAAATCGCCGTATTTCACCGTGACGTCTCTAAGCTCCACCGAAAGCCCCACGCCACCCCCATACAGACGATATAAAAACTAAACCCCGGTAATACCTCTCCACCCGTTGCATCACCAAGTTTAGATAACATTAAAGGATGGTAAAATATTAATGCTATGAACGGGGGAAGACTCCTTCTAGTAATTGGTTCATTACAGTTTATAGTTGCAATGCTCGTGGCGGAGCAACTCTACCCAGGTTACAACCCGTTACATAACTACATAAGCGACCTCGGCGCCTTGAAGGCGCCGACCTCCGCGCTGTTTAACACAAGCGTCTTCCTCCTCGGCCTCCTGGGCTTGGCCGCCGCGTATCTCCTAAGAGCCGAGCTGGGCCGGCTGGGGGCGATTCTCCTCGCCGTGGCCGCAGTAGGCGCCATGGGGGTGGGGATATTCCCCGAGGACTACGGGACGCCGCACGGCATTTCGGCCTTCATCACATTCCTCTTCGGCGGTATCGCCGTGATCATAATGGGTATTAGGAGAGGCGGGGTGTATAAACCCCTTGGGATCGCCATGGGCATCATCGCTCTGGCGGCACTGGCGCTTTTTGTGCCTAGGGTACAGACGCCGCTGGGCATCGGCGGGGTGGAGAGGCTGATCGCGTACCCAATCCTTATATTCTTCATACTCTACAGCTTAAGTGGCGAAAAAGCTGGTTAAGGTAGTCGCGGCAATACCCACAGGCCACCGCCACTTGAGGATGGTCCTCTTTTTCGACGACGGGGAAGCGGTGGTGCTGACGGAGGCGCTTGCCGCCGGCTTGACCCGCGCCTACATAGACGTGGTGGCGCACCCAACGAGGAGGGGGGTTGTCCTCTGCGTCCAGGAGGTGCAGGGCAAGCCGGGCTACGCCAAGACCCAGCTGGTGGAGTGCGGGGGCGAGGAGGAGGCGGTGAAAGAAATCGAGAGCGTCCTTCAAAATATTTAAGAGTCCCCGTCGCCAGTAACGTGTATGTGGGAATTCAGCGCTATAGATGCATAGATAATGCTGAGCTTGAGCTGGGCGGACCGCTTACGCTCCTCGTAGGGCCAAACGGGGCGGGGAAGACCTCCTACTTGGAGGCGCTCTTCTTAGGCGCCTCAAAGGGCTTGGCCACGGTCCTCAGCAGACCTAAAGTCGCTTTGGCGTGGGTGATTATGGGCAGGGGGGAGCCATATTCGCCCTCTTTGGTATCTACGTCAGCGGATGAGGCAGTTATCGAAATCGACGGGGGGAGGACCATAATCACTAACAGGAGTTGTATGAAGGAGCTTGACGACGCTATTGACAAGGAGATGCAGGCGTTGGCGTTTGAGAAATTTCTCCTATATCTCGCTCAGCTAGCTGGATATCCAATACCTGAATACGCGTTTCGGGAGGTTGGGAGGGTTTATGCCTGTAGCGGCGGAGATGCCTCCGCCGTTGCTGTGTATCCAAACGACGTGATACCTGCTTTCCGCGGAGGGGAGACAGACGCGTTGTATGTATCGCCGCATCTCGCCCGCTCGATTCGGTACGTGGGTCCGCTCGTAGACGTTGTTGCTGAGCGGAACCCAGACTGCGTTGCCGAGGTCTTAAGCCTGCTTAAAATACGTGATGTTAGAAACATAGCCGGTCTGCCTTATGTCGTGTTAAAAGAGGGCAAGGCGATGCGCATCAGCGATATAGCAAGCGGCGTCGCCTATGCTGCCGTGTTGGGGCTCTCCATGTGCGTCGCCAACCATGTCTATGTAGACGAGCCCGAGGCACACCTGCACCCCGGCTTGATCGAGACCCTTGGCTCAATAGTGGAGAACCTAATAAAAGAGAGGAAGCTCAAGGTGGCTGTTGCCACGCAGAGCATCGAGATCCTTGACGTATTCACACATCTTGACGTTGACGGATCTGTGCTCCGTCTGAAGAAATGCTCTCTATACGACCAGATAACGCTGAGCGAGGCGAGAGAGAGAATAGACACCCTTTATGACGACCTCAGGTACTACTAAAGTAGCGTTATATTTTGTAGAGGGTGAAGACGACGAAACAGCAGTAGTTAAGTGGTGCAGGCTGGATTCTGTTAATTATCCATCTTATATTGGCCAGACTGTAAAGAAGTTTAAACGCATTCTGGGGGAGTTCGTTGTTATTATCAAAGATGTTCAGAAGCCCGCGTATACTTCCTACCTGTTGCCTAATGGCGATGTTGCCATTGTAGTGAAATACGCCAAAGTTGCCTCCTTGAAAAAGGTTCTGGAGGTGGTAAGGGACAAGCTATGTGCCGCAGAGTCGAGTGGATTAGCTATGTTTCTACGGAAAGCCACAGTTATGTTTGATTGCGATGCAGAGTGGAAAAGGTGCCGCAAGGTCGCCTCAGCAAGGAAGCTTTATAGATGCGGTGATTTCCGTGTTTGTTATCAACGCAATGCACGGGGTGAGGGACGTCATGCGTTGTGTTCAGCTGATTGCAGAGGAAGTGGTGGGGTGGGTGTCGAGGTTTTAGCCCTCGTGAAGCGGGTTGAGGATCTATGTGGAGAGAGGCCAGGGGGATGTGGCGTATCGTGTAGCTGTATCTGCTAGAAAGTCTCCGGCCGGCAGAGGGCGAGCCTCGCAAAGGCCGCCCTCTTGACCTCCTCCGGATTGGCGGAGCCCAGGGTGGGTCTGCGTAAGGCCTGCTCCAGGCTGAGTAGCCTCGCGGTGCCTTCCTTTATCTGTCTCGCCACCTGGAAATACGCAGTGCGGAAGGGCGTGCCCGCTATGGCCAGCCTCTCCGCCGTGTCTGAGGACGTGGCGTAGTACCTCTCGGCGTCTTGCCTAGCCTTGCCGCAGTTAAACCGCATCTTATCTACGAAGTCTGTAAACACCTCCAGCCCCTCCGTCGCCGTCTTCAGCACCGCCCAGAGGTGCCGCGTCGCCTCCTGGAGGTCCAGGCTGTAGCCCATGCCCACCTTCATCACGACGGCGTGTAGCGCCGTCAAGTGGCCGAGGGCCTCCCCAATCCTCGCCCTGAGGACCTCAAGCGTGACGAGGTTCCGCTTATGCGGCATAATGCTACTGGTCGACACGTGGTCGTCCGGAGCCTCCACGTAGCCTATGAGCGGGCTGTTCCACCGGATGAAGTCGTCAACGGCACGCGAAAACTCTGCCAAGAACGAGACGACGGCGGAGGCCAGAACAAGCGCGAAGAACCTACCCCCGGAGGCGTAGAGGGCGTTCTCCACCACGTCGCTGAAGCCGGCCAGCTCCGCCAGGCGCCTCCTGTCGATGGGGGTCTGGACGCCTCCTGCAGGCCCCGCGCCGAGGGGGGACCGCGCCAGGAGGTCCTCGGCGGCTTTCAGCGCTTGTAGAAACTCCGCCACAAGCTCGTCCACCGCCAGTAGGTAGTGGCCGAAGGTTATCACCTGCGCCGGTTGGAAGTGGGTGAAGCTAGGCATGGCGCACTCGGCGTATTCCAGCGCTCTCCTCGCTAACACGCACCTAAGCCGCCCCGCGACCCGACGCAGTTCGCCGGTTTTCCTCAAGGCGGCCAGCCTAATGGCGGCGGCCACGTGGTCGTTGCGGGAGCGGCCAAGCCCCACCCAGCCCCCCACCTCCTCGCCCAACATGTCGATCAGCCGCTTCTCCAAAGCCTCGTGCACATCCTCGAACCCCCCGCCGACGAGCTCAGCCGGGTCAAGCTCCCCGAGCGCCTTAACCACAGCGTCTGCAGCATCTCTCGGCACGGCGCCCACCTCGGCTAGATGCCTCACGTGGGCCTTCATGACCCTTATCACCTCCTCCGCGATCTCCACGTCGTCTTGTAGGCTGGACGTGTAGCGCCTAACCAAATCCCCGCCTCCCCCGATCCATGTGCGGTAGAACCCCATAGAAACGTTGGGAGCTAAGTTTGTATCTCCACCCTCTCGGTGAGGAGCTCGGCGTTGCACCTCGGGCAACAATATGTAATCACCACGTACCGCCTAGTCTGGTTTCTGCGGTTGCACTCCACCGGTTTCACCGGTCTCTTGCAGTTGGGACACACCACGGTTCTTTGCCCCATTGCCGCTAGAAAAACATTCAATATAAAACCTTATCCGCGGTATATAGACTATAAAAAGGGGGTTATTGACCAGACCGGCGGCGCCGAAGCGCCGTGAGGGAGTGAAGGCTCCACAGCTCTATGAAGCCCCTCGCCTCCTCGTCCGTGGGGTACCAGCCGGCGCTGTAGTCGGCAAGCCCCCTGCTGTAGCCTCCGAAGGGCGACTCGCGGCCCACAACCCATAGGCCGCCGCGGTAGAGCTTAACCCTCACCTCGCCGGCAACCCACCTCTCCATCTCCTCCGCCGCCTTCTCCAGCGCGGCCCTCAGCGGCTCCACCCACAGCCCTTGATACACCAGGTCGGCCCACTGCGGGTCGAGGACGTGGTGCTTGAACCTAAGCTCCCGCGGAGTCAGAACCAGCTTCTCCAGATCCCGGTGGGCGTGGTAGAGAATAACGGCGGCCGGCGCCTCGTATACCTCCCTGCTCTTAAACCCAACAAGCCTATTCTCGATGTGGTCGATGCGGCCCACCCCGTTTGCGCCGCCTATGTGGTTCAGCGTCGCTACGAGTGATGCAAGGTCCATCTTCTCACCGTTGAGAGACACCGGCAGTCCTTTCTCAAACCCTATCGTGAGATACGTGGGTTCCGCCGGGGCCTTCTCAGGCGGGACTGTCCACTTAAAGGCGTCCTCCGGCGGCTCCGCCATGGGGTCGTCCAGGGGCCCGCCTTCGATAGACCTAGACCACAAGTTGTCGTCTATGCTATATTTCTTGTGCTCCTCGCCTATGGGAAGGCCGTGGCGACGGGCGTACTCGATCTCCTCCGCCCTAGTCATCCCCCATATCCTGGCAGGGGCAACAATTTTTAGATCAGGGGCCAGCGCCTTGACGGTAACGTCGAACCTCACCTGGTCGTTGCCCTTAGATGTGGAGCCATGGGCAACCGCGTCTGCGCCGACACGCCACGCCACCTCCACCACCTTCTCCGCAATAAGCGGCCGAGCCAGCGCAGTGCCAAGCGGATAAAGCCCCTCGTACATGCCGTTCATCAAGACGGCGCGCGATATGTAAATATCGGCGAACTCCCGCTTAGCATCTATATAAAAGTGCTGGACGGCGCCCGCCTTGTAAGCCCGCTCCTCCACCTTGGAAAAGTCCTCCTCCTGTCCAACATCAACAGTGACGGTGTACACCTCAGCGCCGAACTTCTCACTAAGCCACTTAATCGCTACGGTAGTATCTAACCCACCTGAGTAGGCGAGGACAATCTTGCTCGCCCCGATTTACTCGCCATAGTCCTCCACGTCGCCCTTAAACTCCTCAAGCGTCGCGGACCCGCCCTTAAGCCTCACTATATACCGGGCGCCGCAGGTGGGACAGCTGGCGATTTCCCCATCCATGACGTCTTCCGGCAGTTCAAACTCGGTTCCACACACTTTGCACTGTACCACCAGTTTTTGGGTTGCCATAGGTGTGAGACCTAACTAGTATAAAAACTTTTTCTCACTAATACTTCTTTATAATTATTTGCAATAAACTATATGTTTTTCACTATATGAGTCCCAGCGCCGTTAAGCGCCGCGTCTATGGG
>DAITPC010000010.1:18796-48860 GCA_036833835.1 Pyrobaculum sp.
TCGCCGTCTACGTTTAGAAGCTCGCCGCGTTCAGACACGGCAATCGGAGCCAGCACCTTGAGAGGCGGCGGCTTCAGCCTCTCCGCGGCCACGTCGGTGATTTTTCCCACGTACCCCCCATCCACCACCCTCTGCCTCCCCCTCTCGTCTACCACAAGAACCTTCTCTTTACGCCTAGCTTTCACCACGCCCATGTCTGCGCCGGTAAGCCCCAGCGCCTCGACGCCCAGGGCGTGGAGCGCCGACACGATCTGTTTATTGATCCAAGACATGGCCATGACGAACACCTTAAGCGTCTCCCAGTCAGTGTAGCGGCTCACAACGCCGCCTGGGTGGGTGAGGAACCTCGGCTCCACCCCCATGCGCTTGAGTAGGTCGTTTACCAGACAGCCGCCGCCGTGTACCACCACGGATCTGTCGGCGTATTTCGGCAGATTTCGTACTACATTTGTCAAGTCTTTGCAGGCGACTGAGCCGCCGATTTTTACGACGATCATATCGGCGCTACGGGGATCTGCCTAAGCCCCTCCTCCTCGGGCAACCCCATGGCTACGTTGAAGGCCTGCACCGCCTGCCCGGCGGCGCCCCGCACCAAGTTGTCAATGGCGGCGAAGGTGACCACGCGGTTTAGCCGTGGGTCCAGCTCGAAGCCCAAGTCCACCAGGTTTGTGCCCAGGACGTACTTCACGTTGGGGTACCGGGAGATGCCAAGCCTGTCGCGGACGATCCTTATGAACTTGGAGTCGCCGTAGAGGGCCCGGAAGTATTTCCACATGTCAACCTCCGCGGGTAGCGCCTCAGCGTAGACGTGGCCCGTGGCGAATATGCCGCGGACTAGATCCACGGCGTGGGGCGTGAAAGCCACCTTAACACGCCTACCCGCCAGCCTGCTCAGCTCCTGCTCGATCTCGGCGATGTGGCGGTGGTGCACCGGCTCGTAGGGCCTAACCACGTAGGTTCTGAAGCTGTGGAGGTCGACGACGGAGCCCTCGGCCCCGGCGCCGCTGGACCCGATCTTGGCGTCTACCACCGGCGGCACGTCGCGAATCAAGCCGAACTTGGCCAGAGGCGCCAGCATGAGGATAGACGCCGTCGCCATGCAGCCGGGCACCGCCACCAGCCTCGCCCCCACCAGCTCCTCCCTGTGTAGCTCCGGCTGGCCGTAGACAGCCTTCTGCAACAGGTCTGGGTACGGGTGGGGCTGGGGCCACCTGTACCACTCCACGTAGGCGTCCGGGTCCTTGAGCCGGAAGTCTGCGCTTAGGTCGAAGACGGCGACGCCCGACTCGTACAACTTCGGCACCCAGTTGATCGACTCGCCGTGGGGCAGAGCCAGGAACACCACGTCGGCCTTCAACGCGGCGTCTATGGAAGGCTCCACAAACCTAAGCTGGGTGAAGCCCCTGAGGTTGGGGTGCACCCTATAGACGTACTCCCCCTTAAACTTCCGAGACGTGGCGCACACCACCTCTGCGCCGCCGTGTTGAAGCAGTAGACGGAGGAGCTCCCCGCCGGTGAAGCCCGAGGCCCCCACGACGCAGACCCTCTTCATAGTAGCTCCGCCACGGCGGCGGCTTCCTCCCTCGTCTCGATGGGCGGCACCGGGTCCACGTCAAGCACGTAGAGCGTCCCGCCGTAATCGCCTAGCGTGACTCTGGCGTAGAGAAGCCCCAGCGACCGCAGAACCTCCGCCGCGACGCCGGTGGCGTCTTTCGCCGTTGCGAAGACCGGCACGAGGCGGTGCGGCTTCGGCACAATCACCGACACCTTAGCCAGCGGGTTCCGCATATATATCCGGTGCTCCACCACGCTCTTAGCTCCCTCCATGCTTGTGACGGAGCCGTCCAGCCCGACCCTCCACGCCGTCATCAGAAGCCACGGCCGCTCCAACTCCACCTTCTCCACTGAGAAGTCAGAGGAGACTACTGCAAACGGCGGGCCGAACTTGGGAAGCCAGACAAGCCTATTCAACGCGGCGAGGACCGCGTCGGGCGGGTTTATGCTCCGCGGCGCCAACGCCCCGTAGACGGCGGCGGCGTAGGGGTTCCTCATCCGGAGGACGGCGACGCCGGGCAGCCTGTGTATAGGTGTCTCGGAGATGTTTAGAATTACGGGGTTTAGACCTCTGGAGGCTAAGGCGTCTGCTATATACTTCTCAGAAACTGTGGGGCTGTCTGTAACGATGTAGATCGCCCCACTTTCCCCTCTGGCCCCAGATCCATACCCCCCACATCAAGCCACTATATAAAGCTTTCTGGCAATAAAGTAGGTCATAAGGCGCTCTATTGAGTTGACCAGAAAGTATTTATGGCAATCATGCCAAGTTTATGTGAATCCACGCATTTTCGTTATTGAAAACTTAGTAAAATACAAAGCTGTAAAGGCTTACGACCTCGCCAGAAACGCGCCCTTTGCGGTATCAACAATATACTATACACTAGGAAGACTTGAAGACAAGGGCGTTGTAGAACGGAGAGGTGAATACTACATACCAACTTTCAAGGCTGTTCTTGCGTATTATAAACTAAAGGGGTGCGATAATTACTTGGCGAATACCTTGGCCGCGATAGTGGGGTTCCACCACCTGCAATACATTAGTCAAGAAGAGCTGTGCGTTGCGTTGCGCGAGTTGGTCATGGGGGGGATTGAGGCGAAGACCCCGGCGGCCGCCCTCGTGGAGTACTTCAAAGGAAAACTAGACGTAAAAGGTTTGCTCTCGGCGGGCCCGGAATTTAAGAAGTTTGTGGCTCTTGTGTTTGCTGGCGCAGGCGCAGAGGTGGACAATAACCATATAGGTCTATTCACGGGCGGGGTTTTCGTCGGGTTCTGCAGGAGATGCGGGCTTGTGGTAATGCCATGCCAGTATATAAAACTATAAATGGGGTAAAGGTAGCTGTAGACGCCTTAGTGAAGATCTTCGTAAACGGCAGACTAGCGGTTGAGTTAGTCACAAACCCCGAGGACCTAGAGGACTTGGCCGTTGGGTACCTATACAGCGAAGGCTACATCAACGCCCTTGATGACATCGTAGAGATAAGAGTGGATGGAGATGCCATATACGCCAAGCTGAAAAGAGACGTACCGGTGGTGAAAAGCTGGCTGGAGGACTGCGGCGTGGGGGTTTTGGTAAAGTCGCTGGCTGATAAATCCCCGGTTTCGCCTAAGATGTTGATTGAGCTTGCTGGGGAGTTCTCTAAGCTCACTATATGGCATGTGGATCCGCACCTCGCCATGCACACCAACGCGCTTTATCTCGACGGGGAGTGGCTAGTGGTGCACGACACCAGCCGACACAGCGGTGTGGTGAAGCTGGTTGGGAAGTACCTCCGGCGGCACCCTGCAAGGCTTAAGCTGGCGTACACCACAGGCAGAGCCTCCTCAGACATGATCTACAGGCTGGCCGCCATCGGGGTAGACGGCGTGGTGTCGCTCAGAGGCCCCCTATACAGCGGTGTGGAGGCGGCGTGTAGGCTGGGCATACCTCTTGTGGCCAACGTTAGGAACCTTGGCTTCACGGTGCTGTGTGACGGCCGCGGTGTTCGAAAAATTCTCGAATAAAGTATTTCAAGGTGTTCAGAGGTAAAGATTAATGTCATTTGAGGCGGTGTTTAAACAGTACGAACGGATCAAGGGCGATCTCGAGAAGCTCTTCGCCGAGATCCCCGAAGGCGTAGACGGCTTGACAAGTCTCTACTACGGCGAGGAGGACTACACATGCTTCACGGCCAAGAAGCTCATGGGCAGGAGAGACAAGGGAGCTCAGCGCAGCGCGTCCCTATGACGGTGGCCACAACTAGAAGGGGGTTCCTTAAGATCGCCGCGCTTGCTACAGCGGCGCTTGGGGTTGGGGCAGACGCCCAGGTGGTGCCGTTTAAGGCTACTAAAACCACCTGGGAGCTGGGGGAGATAGGCGGGAAGAACCTCCAGAGGGCGAGGGTCGTCCCAGTTATATGTCCCTACTGCTCCATGGGTTGTTCTATCGACATGTACGTGGCCGGCGACAGAATAGTGTGGAGCAGAGGCTCAACAGACTCCCCGATAAACTTCGGGGCTTTATGCCCCAAGGGCAAGGCCGCCTTCCAGCTCGTGGAGAGCGAGCTCAGAGTAACTAAACCGCTGATAAGGACAGGCCCCAAGCCCCCTCCCGAGGAGATCCTCTCAGCCAAAAGCTGGGACGAGCTTGTCGCGGTGGTGAAGAGGTATCCACCGCGCTGGAGAGAGGCGACTTGGGACGAAGCCCTCCAATACATAGCTCAGAGGCTGGCCAAGATCTTAAACGACTGGAGGGCGGCCACCGGCGCACCGAGACAGAAAGACGGCTTCTATTACATGGGGAGGTCCGTGCCTGTCCAGGTAATAGGTTCTTCCATACTTGTTAACGAGGAGGCGTATCTCACGAAAAAGCTCGCCACCTTCCTCGGTACTGCAAACATGGATTCGCAATATCGCAAATGCCACTCCTCGACAGTTTCTTCTCTTGCAGTAACATACGGCTGGGGAGCCGAAACCGCGTCGATAGAAGACGTGGCGCTGGCCGACGTCGTGCTGTTCTGGTCGAGCCCCGCGGAGGCCCATCCCCTCTCCTTCATATACTTCCTGAAGGGGAAGCGGGAGAAGGGCACTGTATTTATCACCTTTGACCCCAGATACTCACGCACCGCGGCAGCCTCGGACATATGGGTGCCCTTCAGACCCGGCGCAGACACCGCCATATTTCTCTACATACTGCATTACGCCTTCTTTGAGCGCAATCCGCCGATTGATCAGCTCGACGAGTTCAAAAGGCTGAGAGCACGGTGGAACATAACCGACGACGACTTCGCCGACCTCAAGGAGTTGCTCAAGGAGTACGACGCCGAGACCGTCTCGAAGGTAAGCGGAGTGCCCGTGGACCTCCTCAGAACTGTGGCACAGATATTTGTGGAGAACAGCGGCGTTGTAACCAACCACAAGAAACACGGCATAATCCAGTGGGCCATGGGTTTAACGCAACACACTAACGCCACTATAAACATCATAAGAGCCGCCGCGATTGTACAGTTGCTTCTGGGCAACGTGGGGTATCCCGGAGGCGGCAGCCACCCGTTCCGTGGACACAGCAACGTGCAAGGCGCCAACGACGTACAGGGTGGCGGCATAGAGGCGTTGCCGGGCTACCACGGCCACCCAGCCTCCACCTTCGAGATAAGGCTTTACCAAGACTGGAAGCTTCAGGGTATGCCGGACGCGTGGAGCTGGATAGTTCCGGAGTGGGCAAGGCAGAGCTTCTCCACCACTGCCCCCGATGCGGGCAAGGCGGACCTCGCCAAGGTGCTTCAAGTCTTCAAGTTCTACGGATGGCGGAGGTTCGAGCTGGCATGGGGCATGTTCTGCGGCACCTTGCCCGAGGAGGACCCGCAGAACGGGACCGTGGTCTGCGACTTCCCCATAGGTACAGGAGGTACAGAGGTCATGTTTCCTAGAAGGGCGTTGTCTGGCGAGATAAAGGCGGCGTTTATCTTCGGCGAGAACCCAGCCGTGACGAATCCAAACGCTAAGATTGTTATGGCAGGTCTAGCCGCGCTAGATCTGCTGGTGGTGTCGGACATATTCGAGACCGAGACGGCGTGGTTCGCAGATGTGCTACTCCCAGCAGCCTCCTTTGCCGAGAAGGAGGGAACGAGGACAGACGGCAATAGGGTTATCCAGTGGACATACCGCGCGGTGCCGCCCAGGGGAGACTCCCGGCCCGACTACTGGATAGTAACAAGGCTGTATTACCACCTCAGGAGGGTAGGCGCTATACTGCTACCCAGCGAGGTTGCCGGTGTCAAGTCCGAAAACGTGAGGTTCAGAAAGGGCGGCAGGCTGATCTTCGTTTACGAGCGTCCGCTGAGGCCAGACGCCGCTTGGAACTACTCAGGTGGTGTGGGCAAGAGCGCGCCCATATCGCCAATAGAAGCTGAAGTGAACCCGAGGATAATAAACAGGGAAATTAACTTCACCACGTTGATATACCAGGGCATCTACGACCCCATACGTGACGAGTTCACCACCATGAAGACGGTAACCCAGCTCCGCAGACCGGGCCAGATAGACGGAACCTTCAGCCAGGAATTCGGCGTCTACAAGGACTGGGGCTGGTCGTGGCCCATGAACGTGAGGTTCCTCTATAACTACGACTCGCTGAAGGCCGTGCTCGGCTACACGGAGAAGGTTTACGCCGCTGGAAGGGAATGGGAGGTCGCAGGTGAGACCGGCGAGTGGATCGACGAGATCACTGGCGAGTATAAGCCTGCGTTTATACCCGGCCACAACTTCTGGGTTCCGAGGAGTTTTAAGAGGAGGCTCAGCGGTGTTTCCGACGTCTTCGGCGGCTTGGACATCATGCATTTTGTAAAAACCGGTGAGGTGAAGATATTGGGCAGATTCGTTATTGAGGAAGGCGGCGAGGTTAAGGTTCTGACCTACGACGAGTTTGTGGCCAAGACAGGCTGGAGGTACCTCTGGGTCAACGACACGTTGTATTGGGACGCCGATACCACCTCGTTTAAGGCCGCCGTTAAGAGGCCCTTCTTCTCAGGCGGCGACTGGCGTAGCTTCAAGCCGAACTATCAGAAGATGCGGGATCTCCTGGCTAAGTACTACCAGCAGACAGGCAGTTTGAAGGAGGCAACTCTGAAGGTCATCAACGAGATGGGCGGCTGGTACAAGGGCTACAGCTTCCAGTGGCCTATACATACGGAGCCTGTTGAGGCGCCACTTCCGGAGCTCGCGATTATGTACCCAACCTTGGCGTGGCTCAATCCGCATAATCTGCTGGTGCTCAATGATCAGCCGGACATGGTGAAGGGGAAGGGCGTCGGCGTGGCTCTCACGCCAGACGACTTGAAGGACATACCGGGTGAGCTTGTCGTGATCACAAGCAATAGGCTGACTGAGCACTTCCACAGCGGTGCCATGACTAGAAACGCGCCGTATCTAGCACAGCTCGTGCCTGAGCCGTTTGTATACGTACCGCAGAGATTAGCCGAGAAGCTGGGCATAAGATCCGGAGACTACGTGGATGTGATTACGCTGAGGGGTGCGTTGCGCATGAAGGCCCTGGTCACCAAGGGCGAGGCCTATCTAAATGTGGGCGGCAGAGAGACTCCTGTTATCAACGTGATATGGGCCTTCAGCTTCGAAGGCTACACCACAGGTCCGCAGGGCAACTTCATCAACCCAGATGTCGGCGATGTGATCACCACCATACAAGAATCAAAAGCGTGGGTTGGGAAAATAAAGAAGGCTGAAGGTGCGTGACCATGGTGTCGGTGAAGTTCCCCAGGCCTGACGAGGGTGTCGCCGTCCTTGTGGACCTAGACAAGTGCATCGGTTGCAGGGCCTGCCAAGTCGCGTGCAAGTATTGGAACGGCAAGCCGGCGGGGAGGACTCAGTTCACCGGCTCTTTGACGTCGCCCATCTGGCTTACAGCGAACGACTGGAAGGTGGTGTTCTTCTACGAGGACAAGACCACCAAGAAGTTGCTCACGCCCGCCGGCGAGGTGAAGTTTTCACAGGTGGACATAGTCCCGTTGCCCTACAACTGTATGCACTGCGCGGCAGCGCCGTGTGCCACGGCGTGTCCAGTAGGCGCAATAAAAGTGACTGGTGAAGGCGCCGTGGTGATAAATAGGGATGAGTGCATCGGTTGCAGTTACTGCGAGTCAGCGTGTCCATACGACGTGCCGAAGAAGGGGCCCGACGGGAGGTACTACAAGTGCACCTTCTGCGTAGACAAGATCCAGAACAGGCAGGCGCCAGCGTGTGTCGAGGTCTGCCCCACCAACGTGTTTACCTTCGGCTCCGCCAAGGAGGTTATAGAGAAGGCCAAAGCCGAGCAGGCGAGGGGACGCTACGTTTATGGGCTCGACCTAGACAAATATGTCGGCGGTAGTGTGCGGTGGATATACATAACTTCCGAGAGAAGGGCCTTTGCCGTGAAGAAACACTTCGAGGACAAGAAGCCCATTGTGACGGAGGAAATAAGGCAGATCCTGAAGCCGTTGACGCTCTACGGAGGCGCCGCCTTGGCTGGCGTTCTCACCGTGCTGGGCTTTGCCGCTTGGCGGAGGTCAAGAATAAAGGAGAAAAGGGAGGGCTCAGGTAAAGAATAGAAAAATTTTTAAATAACCTCACTGCTTTTTCTTATGGATAAAGTAGAAATTGTAAGTGTAGGATATAAAATTGCTCATCATTGGAATCTGATATTATTTACAGTGCTTGCGTTGACAGGTGCGGTTTTGTTCAGCGTGGAGGTTATGGGATGGCTTGCATATGCGGTGGGTGCTCCGTTTTCTACGCTTCTAGGCACGGACTCCGTGACCGTGGGGGCGCAACTGGTCAGGACAAGCCACAGGTTTCTAGGCTTCGTCTGGGGTGCCCTCTTAATTGTGTATGCTACCTACCTCCTCTTATTTAGACGTGTGGAAATATTCAAACCACTGGCCAAGCCGCTTTCGCAACAGATCAAGGAGGTGAAAGCAATAATGTCCCACTACATGCTTGGCAAGCCTCTGCCGCCTGAGGTTGCTCAGAGCTTAGATCGTCATAATATTCTTGTCTCCTACATGGGTATCGTCTTGGTTATCGCAATTGCACTCTTATCTCTCAGCGGCGTGGTACTAGTCTTCAAGGAAACCTTGGGGTTAACCCCCTCCGCTGTTAACCTGATGGTGTTGCTACATGACATAGGGTTTGTACTAGGTCTTCTTTTTGTGACGTTGCATCTTTTCGCCGTGTTGCACCCAGCCAACAGACCGCTCCTGATGGCCATGTTTGGCGATGGTAAGGCTGATCTGGCTTGGCTAAGGGAGCATATGCCGCGTTACATGGCGAGACGTGGATTTAGATAAAGCGATTTGTGGGGAGGATAAGCAATGTGTCGAGGAGCTGAGAAAACTCCCCTCTTTTTTACAAGAAGTAGATCAAATAGCGCAGACTCTTGACTTTGGCCCTGTTGATAAATCGCCCTTTTTCGTGAACATAGACCTTAGACGTGCACGGGATTCGTCGCGTAGATACGTCCCGGAGGAATTCGTAGATTACCTAATTAGGCGTTCTTTGTTTTTCCACTACGGCGGCGGCGAAGACGGCGGGAGGTGCCGCGTCTGCGGCGTACCAGCCAGCTTGGTGGTACTCCGGAGAGAGGATACCGGCATTTTTGATAGATATAGGAGCTACGCCAGATGTGTATGTGGCTCCACCTGGCTTTTTGCGCTGTGGAAATGTCCCAACTGCGGCGTTGAGGGCCGTGAGAATTTTGAGGTGTACATGCTGAGGGAGGGGAGGTTGATGAAATGCAAACAATGTGGTTACCTCTTCGGCGAGGTGGAGGAAACGCCAGATGTACAAACATTGCATGTGAAATTTCTACTTCTCCTCGCGAGATTAACCGGGGGTCTCCTTAGGAGTAAAGATTATTAAAGGGGTCGTTCTTTGGTCTTATGGAGGGGATTTCGGGGACAGTTCTTACCTTAGGTGTATAAACTGCGGCGCCGTCTACTCAGCAGACTACAGATTATTCCGGTGTCCAAAATGTGGGGGTCTTCTCGACGTTGTCGTCAGAGACAAATACTGGAGCCCGAGGGGCCGCGGAGTCTGGCGGTATTCCTCCATGTTGCCGCTTAAATCCGGCGTGTCGCTGGGAGAGGGCGGGACCCCCCTTGTCAAGTCTAACCTCGGCAATGGTCTCTACATAAAGTTCGAGGGCGCCAACCCCACTGGTAGCTTTAAAGACCGGGGGATGGCCCTCGGGGTCTCGGTGGCGAGGGAGAGCGGCGCCTCCAAGGTTGTGGTCGCATCCACTGGCAACACGGCGGCGTCGGCCGCCGCCTATGCGGCCAGGTCGGGGCTGAGGTGCTACGTCGTTTTGCCGAGGGGCAACGTGGCTAGAGGCAAGTTGATGCAGGCGGCTCTACACGGCGCTGAGCTGGTGATGGTAAATGGGCTTTTCGACAAGGCGTTGGAGTACGTGGTTACCTACGGCACCAAATACGCCTACCCCCTCAACAGCTTCAACCCCTGGCGTCTCGAAGGGCAGAAAACGCTGGCTTTCGAGGTGTTTGAGGAGCTGGGCTGTCCAGACTACGTGGTGGTGCCCGTGGGCAACGCCGGCAATATAGCTGCCATATGGAAGGGCTTTAAGGAGCTCGCCGAACTGGGGCTCTGCCGCAAGCTCCCCAAGATGGTCGGGGTGCAGGCGGAGGGCGCTGCCCCCCTGGCCAAGGCGTGGGAGAGGGGGGCTCCGCAACCCTTCTTCATAGACGAGCCGGAGACGGTGGCAACGGCGATTAAGATAGGGAGGCCCATAAATTGGCCTAAGGCTCTTGCCGCCGTGATGGAGTCTGGCGGCTTCTTTGTGACGGTGTCAGACGCCGAGATCCTGAAGGCACAGAAGTTGCTGGCGTCAAGAGACGGCATCGGGGCTGAGCCTGCGGGGGCGGCGTCTGTGGCGGCGGCGCTTAAGCTTAAGCTAGGCGGAACCGTTGTGGCTGTGGTGACGGGACACGCCTTGAAGGACCCCGACGTGGTGGAGATAAGCGCAAGGGAGGTGAGAAACGCAGAGGAGCTCGTGGAGCTTCTGGAGCGATGAGGCCCGTGGTGAAGATAGGCGGGTCCCTCCTCCGTTCTGCGGGGGACTTCCTTAAGGCGGCTGAGTTTCTGCTGAAGCTCCCCGAGCCGCCGGTGGTGGTGGTGTCTGCCATAAAGGGAGTTACGGACATGTTGCTGGAGCTGGAGAGGACACGGAGCTACCTGATGTATGAAGAAATTTTGCATAAACACCTCGCCGTGGCGCGGCTGCTGGGGGTTGAGGAGCGCGTCGCGCCCCTCCTCAAGGAGCTGGAGGCGGCCCTCAGACTCCCCAGGGCTGAGTGGACGCAGGATTACTTCGCCTCCTTCGGCGAGAGGCTCTCCGCCACGATCCTCCACGCCGTGTTTAAACGGCTCGGCGCAGAAGCCAAACTCTTCGTAGCGCCGATACTTACAAACAGCAACTTCGGCAACGCAGACCCCCTCAAGCTGGAACACAGGGATGAAATCGCGGCGCCTGGCGTCGTGGCGGTGGTCACGGGCTTCATTGGAAGGGACAAGGAGGGACGATTCACCACCGTGGGGCGTGGGGGGAGCGACTACACAGCTACATATATCGGGAAGGAGATTGGCGCAAAGAAGGTGTCTCTCGTGACGGACGCCCCCGGCGTAATGACGGCGGACCCCCGCGAGGTGGAAGACGCCGCGGTTCTGCCCCTGCTTTCTCTCCACGAGGCGATAGAGGCTGCGAAGGCGGGCGCCAAGAACTTCCACCCCCGCACCTTTCTGCCAGTGCTGGAGGCGGGGGGCATGGCGGTGGAGGTGAGGAGCTACCACAGCAGGGGGACCCTAGTCGCCAACATATACCCCCCGCCGCCATACAAGATAGTGGCGAGGTGCGGCCAGGGGAGTTGCGTGGTGGGGCTTTCTGCGTATGAGCTGACGAAGCTCGGCGGCATCCCCCTGGGCAGATACAGCGTGAGGCTGAACATCCCGCCGAGGCAGGCACACGAGTTTTTGATCAAGCCGTACATAAAATATATAAAGTAACAGGGAGCTGTATATATGGATCGGCTAAAGGTATATATTCTTGGCGCCACCGGACTCGTCGGACAGAGATACGTCCAGCTCCTCGCGAAACACCCCTGGTTTGAAGTTGTGGGACTCGCAGCCTCGGAGAGAAGCGCAGGTAAAACGCTGGCTCAAGTGGGCTGGGCGCTGGAGGAGCCTCCGCCGCCTCATCTGGCGGAGATGAAGATAGAGAAGATAGATGTGGAAAAGATCCCAGGAGTCGACTTTGTGTTCTCCGCCTTGCCTAGCGAAGTGGCTACGAAGGTGGAGCCTGAGCTAGCCGCCAGAGGGTACACGGTGTTGTCAAACGCCAGCAACATGCGCATGGACCCCGACGTGCCGTTGATAGTGCCTGAGATAAACCCAGAAGACCTAAAGCTAGTGGAGAGACAGAGGGAGGGGAGGGGGTGGAGAGGCGCTGTGGTGAAGAAGCCGAACTGCACCACCACAATCCTCAACCTGCCCCTCAAACCTATCTTAGACGAGTGGGGCATAGAGAGGATACACGTAGTCACCATGCAAGCCCTCAGCGGCGCTGGCTTCGCCGGCGTGCCCAGCGTGGCGATAATGGACAACCTCATACCGTATATAAAAGGCGAGGAGGAGAAGGTGGCGGCGGAGACTAGGAAGATACTCAAGCACAACTTCGATATCTTCGTCACCACCACCCGAGTGCCGGTTATAGACGGCCACACCGAAGTGGTGTATGTGGACACTAGGAAAGACTTTGACGTAGATGCGGTGGCCGAGGCGCTGACCCGCTTCAGGGGGTTGCCGCAGGAGCTGAAACTCCCCACGGCGCCCGAAAGGCCCATTGTGGTCAAACCGCAGGTAGACAGGCCCCAGCCACGCCTAGATAGGTGGGCCGGCGGGGGCATGGCCGTCGTAGTGGGAAGAGTCAGGAGGCTGGCCCCCCGGAAGCTCGCCTTCGTCGTGTTGGGACACAACACTGTGAGAGGCGCCGCGGGCAACTCCATACTCACCGCCGAGTTGATGGTTAAGCTGTCCACATGATACTGCTCTTTGGCTTCGGAGGCGTAGGCCGTACCTACGCCGAGCTTCTCTACGAGAAGACAAACCTGGAGATCTGCGCTGTTTTTGACAGCGGCGGAGGCGTGGGGAGCAAAGACGGCTTCACCCGCGGCGAAGTTACACAACTGTTAAATGCGCCAAGGGGCGCGGTTACGAAAAGCGGCGTCGGGAGGCCCGTGACGCTTGACGAAGCTCTTGACATGTGTCAAGTAGTAGTAGACGTAAGCCCTCCCAACTACGAGACGGGGGAGCCAGCCCTTTCGCTGTATAAGAAGGCCATGTCGAGAGGTCTCGCGGTGGTCACAGCCAACAAGGCGCCGCTGGCCCTAGCCTTCCGCGACGTTGCTTACAAGAGGCTTTTCTACAAGGCCACCGTCATGGCGGGGACCCCCTTGATAGACCTGCTGACGGGCCTCCCCCCGCAGAAGGTGCTGAGGGTCAGAGGGATCCTAAACGGGAGCACCAACTACGTCATGACGCGGGTATATAAAGACGGCGTGTCATTCGAAAATGCGGTGAAAGAGGCTAGAGAACTCGGCATCTTAGAGCCAGATCCCCGCCTAGATCTGGAGGGCGTAGACCCAGCCGCCAAACTTGTGATAGTAGCCAACACCCTCGGTCTCTTCTTCACTCTACGCGATGTTGTCCGGAAGCCGCTGACCCCCCTCGGCCCCGTGACGCGGTATTTAGCCACACTGGATCTCGAAGCAAAAACGGCAACGGTGGCGCCGCAACAATTACCTCCAGATGACCCGCTTCATGTAGATTATACAATGAACGCCGTGGAGATAACCACCGAGGTAAACACAATTCTCCTCAAGGGCAAAGGCGCCGGGAGACGGGAAACTTCATTGGCGTTGCTAAATGATACACTAAGAGCAGTTCATAATTATAATTTTCGATAATTGTAATATTTGCACTTAGGCAATTCAAAGAAATAGACCCCCTTTATAACTATAGCATCTATATATCTATTAGGCGAAAATATATCAATATCTATGACAACCTTTCTCATTTCATGAAGATGATTCAACTAAATTAATGCATCTGTTGAGAAATTTATAGAAGATCCAATATAGACATCCGTAGAAATATTAAATGTCAATAAGGTATATATATCTTAACTATTTTGTGCCTATGGTTATGAAAAGTGAGGTAGGTTTACCCTTCGAGGAATACATATCTAACGATCAGTGGTCTCGCCGCATTATACCAATAGAGACATATCACAAGCTTCATAGACAGACCATAGAGAACATAGAAGAATTCTGGGCCAATGTGGCAAAAGAGCTAGATTGGTTTAAGCCTTGGGAGAGGGTGCTAGACGTCTCCAACCCGCCTTTCTATAAGTGGTTTGTAGGCGGGAGGCTTAACCTAAGCTACCTCGCAGTAGATAGACACGTCAAAACTTGGCGTAAAAACAAAGTCGCGATCATCTGGGAAGGAGAGCCGGTGGATGAGCGGGGTCAGCCGAAAGAAGTTGTGAAACTGACATATTTCGACCTCTACAAAGAGGTAAACAAGGCAGCCTACGTGTTCAAGAAGTTAGGCATCAACAAGGGCGATAGAATTGCGATTTACCTGCCCATGACCCCCCACGTCGTAATCTTTATGCTGGCGGCGTGGAGAATAGGCGCGATTACAAGCGTCGTGTTTTCTGGTTTTTCCGCCGAAGCCCTCGCAGACCGCATAAACGATGCGCAGGCCAAGCTTCTCATAACTGCAGACGGATTCTGGAGAAGAGGCAAAGTTGTACAGTTGAAAGAAACAGCAGACAAAGCCCTGGAAAAAACGCCTTCGGTGGAGAAGGTCATAGTAGTACGGAGACTCGGCCTAGATGCGCCAATGAAAGAAGGTCGCGACTATTGGTGGGACGACTTAGTTAAGGACGTGCCGCCCAATGTGTACGTAGAGCCTGAGCCTCTAGAGAGCGATCACATATCTTTCATCCTTTACACTTCCGGCACCACTGGCAAACCCAAGGGCATTATACACGACACAGGTGGCTGGGCAGTACATGTACACGCCACCATGAAATGGGTATTTGACATAAGAGACGAAGACATCTACTGGTGCACTGCAGACGTGGGCTGGGTCACTGGACATTCATATGTGGTGCTGGGCCCGCTCATAGAAGGCGCAACAACGGTAATTTATGAAGGGGCGCCAGATTACCCATATCCAGACAGGTGGTGGGCCATAATTGAACGGTACGGAGTCACCATCTTCTACACATCGCCCACGGCGATAAGGATGTTTATGCGATATGGCGAGGAGTGGCCAAGGAGACACGACTTGTCGACGTTGCGGATAATACATTCAGTGGGCGAGCCCATAAATCCAGAAGCTTGGAGATGGGCTTACCGCATCCTCGGTGGCGGAAAAGTGGCCTTCGGCTCCACCTGGTGGATGACGGAAACTGGGGGGATTATGATAAGCCACGCGCCAGGTCTCTACTTAGTGCCTATGAAACCTGGCGCCAACGGGCCTCCACTCTTTGGCGTAGAGGCTGAGGTGGTGGATCATAACGGGAACCCGGCGCCGCCCGGCTTAAAGGGATACCTTGTAATTACTAAGCCTTGGCCGGGCATGCTCCACGGCATATGGGGAGATCCCGAGCGCTATATCAAGACCTACTGGTCGCGGTTCCCAGGCATGTTTTACACCGGCGACTTCGCCATTAAGGATAAAGACGGCTATATATGGGTCTTGGGCAGGGCAGACGAAGTGCTCAAAATAGCTGGGCACCGCTTAGGTACATATGAAATAGAGTCAGCATTGGTGGGTCACTCAGCTGTGGCGGAGGCAGCGGTTGTAGGCGTACCAGACCCCATAAAGGGCGAAGTCCCCGTGGCTTTTGTTGTTTTGAGACAAGGCATACAGCCTACCCGCGAGCTTGCGGAAGAATTAAGGCGATATGTAAGAAACACTATAGGACCTGTGGCTGAGCCGTCTCTCGTGTTATTCGTAAGCAAGGTGCCAAAGACGAGATCTGGCAAAATCATGAGGAGATTGTTACGCTCTGTTGCGCTCAACGCGCCGCTCGGCGACGCATCCACCTTGGAGGACGAAACCGCTGTGGAGGAGGCGAAGAAGCTCTTCGAGGAGCTACATAGAGAGGTGTGGAAATCTGTTAAACAATTCGCCCGCACGCCCACGGTGATTCCACCTTCTGCAACTATAAGAGAGGTGCTTCCCAGGGTAAGGGAAGCCAAATTTGTAATAGTGTCTAGCGACGGGTCAACGGTGCAAGGCGTTGTGTCGGAGAGAGACATAGTTAAGGCGGTGGGAAGCGGTGTGAACCTCGACGTGCCCGTATCCACAATAGCCACAACTAACGTGATCACTGTTGAGGAAGACACGCCGTATCACGAAGCGCTTAAAATAATGTCACAGCACAAACTGCGCAACTTAGTAGTGGTGAAAAGCGGGAAACTTGTCGGCGTTGTCTCGGCGAGAGACCTCCTAGGGGAAAACGTCCTTCGCATAGACGGGACGGCCAGAGAAACCTTAGCCAGCTTCCGCGTAAGAGAAGTTATGAGTAAATCTCTCATCTCGGCGCGGGCCGCAACAAGCATAAGAGAGGTAGCTAAGTTGATGGCAGAGAACAACGTAGGGCTTGTGGTAATTACGGAAGACCACACGTTGAAAGGTGTCGTCTCAGAAAGCGATATCATTAAGGCTCTTCTAAACGGCGTAGATCTAAACGCCCCTGTGGAGAAAATCATGACTAGCAACGTGATTACGGTGGCGCCAGACGCCACGCTGGCACAAGCCGCTATGTTAATGGCGGAGAACAACATAAGACACTTAGTGGTCGCCGAAGGCATAAAGCCCGTCGGCGTGTTATCGCTGAGAGACATAGTGGCATACGTAAAGGGGCTTTAATATTTATTTTTCTAAAATTAAACATCTGTAAAATTATTTTAAAAAAAGATAATGTAACAATATATAATTACAAAAAACTTTAAAAATCCAATAATTTTTCCACTTATGCAACGCTCAAAGGGTCAACTGGCAACGGTAGTAACCGCCTCGTCGGTGGGGTTGTTGCTGGAGTGGTACGACTTCTACATCTACGGCATACTAGCCGCCACGGTTCTCAACAAGTTGTTCTTCCCCACGGGGGATCCGCTGGCCAGCGTCCTGCTGGCAATTGCAGGCTGGGCCGTGGGCTTCGTGGTGCGGCCCTTCGGCGCAGCGTTTTTCGGCCGGTTGGGCGACATCATCGGCAGAAAGTACGCCTTCCTAGTAACGCTGTTTATGATGGGGTTCTCGACGTTTGCGATCGGGCTTCTGCCCACGTATAACGAAGTAGGCGTCCTCGCGCCGATACTGCTCTTCCTCCTACGTGTCCTGCAAGGTCTTGCGCTCGGCGGCGAATACGGCGGCGCCGCGATCTTCGTGGCTGAGTACGCGCCGGACGACAAAAGAGGCTTCTACACCGGCTTCATACAGACAACGGCGTCGTTGGGGTACGTACTGGCTGTGGTCGTTACGACGGCCACTGAGTTCTCGCTAGGCAAGACCGCGTTTGAGCAGTGGGGCTGGAGAATACCGTTCCTCCTTGCCGGCGTGTTGTTCCTCGTTGGTCTAATTATCCGCTTGAAGCTTGAGGAGACGCCAATCTTCGCAGCCATGAAGCTCCTGGGCAAGGCCTCGCGGCGGCCTCTGAAAGAGGCGTTGGCAGAGCGGCGCAACCTCAAGCTTATACTCCTGGCGTTGTTCGCCGCCGTCATTGGACAGGCGGTGGTATGGTACTCCAGCCAGTTCCTCACGTTGATTTTCCTCCAGAGAGCAGACCTCTTCGTCCAGGGTGCCAAGGGCCTCGACAGGTTGACAGCCAACTTCGTAATTGGCGTCGCCATCGCCGCTGCGGCTCCGTTTTTCATATTCTTCGGCTGGCTCTCTGACAAAATTGGTAGGAAGCCCGTGATGCTAGCCGGCAACATCCTGGCTGCCGTCACTTACTACCCGCTGTTTCTAGTAATGGCGCAGAACATGAACCCGCCGAATGTGCCGCTTCTGACCCTCATCGCCTTTATCTTTGTACTCTACGTGACCATGGTATACGGCCCCATCGCGGCGTTTCTTGTGGAGTACTTCCCCGCCAAGATTAGATACACAGCGCTTTCAATTCCTTATCACATAGGCAACGGCATCTTCGGCGGCGGCTTAACGCCTCTTGTGGCCACGGCGGTAGGCGGCGCCACCAAGGACCTCTTCTTGATGTTGCTGTCTTGGCCGATACTATGGCCGTTGATCACGGCCTTAATTATGCTGTTTGCGATACCAGAAACCGCCAGGCGGAGTATCTGGGAGGAGATATCTATCGCGCCTCTTATGAAGAAGCCCCAGGTGGTCACGCCCGCCACCCCCATCCGCGAGGTGACGAAGCTCATGGCCAGCAACGAGGGCTACGTAGTTGTCAGCGACGACGGACAGAGGGTACAAGGCGTTGTCTCAGAGAGAGACGTCATTAAAGCCGTCGCCTCCGGGACTTCTCTAGACGCACCTATTTCGTCGATAATGACCGCTCGGGTGATTACTGTCCCGGACAAGGCGCCGATAACGGCGGTGCAGAGGGTGATGGCTGAAAACGCGTTGAGACATATAGTCGTGGTTAAAGAGGGCGTTCTCTCTGGCTATGTCTCTGCGAGGGATATCTTCGGCGAGACCGTGTTGATACAAGATGTGGAGGCTAGGAAGAAGTTGGCGCGGATTGCTGTGAGAGACGTCATAAAATCACCTCCCATCTCGTTGTTGCCAGAGGCCACCATCAGAGAGGCCATGATGACCATGGCTAGTAAGAACATAGGCTTCGTGGTGCTGATGCGTGGAGACCAACTCCTCGGCGTCGTCTCCGAGAGAGATATAGTGAAGGCCTTGGCCTCCGGTGTATCGCTTGATGCCCCAGTTGAGAAGATAGCCACCAAGAGGGTGGTAACTATAGAGGCGAAGAAATCTGTTGTCGAAGCAGCTGACCTCATGGCGGAGCACAGAATCAGACACCTGGTAGCTGTAGACGGGGGGAGAGTCGTAGGGGTCGTCTCGTTGCGAGATTTAGTAAAGTTAATTAAGTAACATTACAGATTTTTTTATAAATCCTCAATATATTTTTTCTCATGGAGGCAACTGTGTATAAAAGGTGGATGGTGGATCCCGAGAGCTACTGGCGCGAGTTTGTTGAGAAGACGAAGGCTTTCATCTACTGGGCCAAGCCGCCGGAGAAGGTTTTTGAGTGGAACCCGCCGGAGCCGTTTAGGTGGTTTGTCGGCGGTTACACAAACGCCGGCTACAGCGCAGTGGATTACAAGGTGGGGCGGTTTGGCGACAAGACGACGTATATCTACGTGAACCCTGAGCTGGGAGTCGAGAGGAGGGTGACGTATAGAGAGTTGTATGAATTAACGTGTAGGTTCAGCGCGGCTATGCGGGCGGCTGGGGTCAAGAGGGGAGATGCAGTGCTTCTGTACATGCCCAACACTGTGGAGGCGGTGGCCGCCATCCTCGCCGCGGCGAGGATCGGCGCGGTGTCCAGCACGGTCTTTGCAGGCTTCTCCCCCAAGGCAGTGGCCGACCGCGTGGAGCTGGTTGAGCCCAAGATAATCTTTACCCAGGACTACTCGCTGAGGAGAGGGAGGAAGACCCCGCTGAAGGAGAACATCGACGAGGCTCTTAAGATGTCTCAGTGGAGGCCGCAGATGGTGGTGGTGAGGAGGGCGGTGGCCGAGGAGAAGGAGCCGTCCATGGAGAAGGGGCGCGATCTGTGGCTTGAGGAGTTTCTGGAGCTTGGGCGGTACGGGGACTGTTCGCCGGAGTTTCTGGAGGCTAACGAGCCGTTGTTTGTCCTGCCGACGTCTGGCACCACTGCAAAGCCCAAGCCTGTGGTCCACGTCCACGGGGGGTATCAGGTGTGGATAGTCCACGGCGCCCTGTTGGTATACGGGCTCTCCAGCGACGACATCATATTCAACACTAGTGACATCGGTTGGATTGTGGGTCAGAGCTACATAGTGTTTGCCCCCACCATAATGGGCACCACCTCCATCTTATTCGACGGAGTTATTGACCACCCGAAGCCAGACATCTTCTGGGAGATAGTGGAGAAGTATAGACCCACTCTCATATGGACGTCGCCGACGGCGGCTAGGATGTTGATGAGACTTGGGGTGGGCCAGGCTAGGAAACACGACCTCAGTAGCGTCAAGCGGGTGGTGACGGCAGGCGAGGTGCTGAACCCAGAGGTCTGGAGGTGGCTGTATGAAGACGTGTTCCAGAAGAGGGTGCCTGTGATCGACCACTGGTGGCAGACTGAGCTAAGCGGCCCTGCCATAGGCTACTACTACGCCCTCGTCAAGGACATGTCATATGGGCTGGAGTTTATGTCTATAAAGCCGGGCTCCGCAGGCATGCCGCTTCCGGGCGTGGAGGTGGAGGTGGTGGACGAGAAGGGCAACCCACTGCCGCCCGGCCAGAAGGGGACGCTCGTCATAAAACGGCCGTTCCCCGGCATGACCCCCACCTTGTGGAAGGACCACCAGAGGTACATGGCTGACTACTGGGGGCGCTACGAGGGGAAGCTGGTGTACTACACCGGCGACGCCGCCCACATAGACGAAGACGGCTATGTCTGGTTTGGCGGGAGGGCAGACGAGGTTATAAAAATCGCAGGCCACCGCATAGGCACCATAGAGGTGGAGTCGGCCCTCCTCACCCACCCGGCGGTGGCTGAGGCGGCTGTGGTCGGTGTGCCAGATCCAATAAGAGGCGAGGCAATCGCCGCTTTCGTGGTTCTCCGTCCTGGCTGGACCCCCTCCGAGAAGCTCCGGAAAGAGTTGATAGAACATGTACGCAAAACCTTCGGCCCCATAGCGGTCTTCGCCGGGCTAGAGTTTGTGAACATGTTGCCTAGAACCCGCTCCGGCAAAATAATGAGGAGAGTGCTGAAGAGGGTATGGACGGGCGAGGCCGTGGGAGATATCTCCACGATAGAAGACGAAGCCTCAATAGAGGAGGTGAGGGAGGCCGTGTCGAGGATGAAGATACTGCGGGAGGAGGGTTAACACCTCCACCCGTTTTTCGCCGCGTACCTCATCAAGGGGTCCGTCAGCCGGTAAACCTCTCCCTTTTCCACCCACCCCTCCTCAACCAGCGACCTGAGCAGTCGGCTCAGCTCAGCGTCGTTGATGGGGCCCTCCTTGATCTCAAGATACCTCTTCACCTCAGACCACGTGGCGCCTTCGGCAACTGCGTGGACTATGTGGAGATACCTCGCGGTGCCCCTTAGCTTTACGAAGTTGCAGAATTCGCTCCAAGCCAGGCGGGCGGCCCTCTCCACCACCTCTCTGAGGAGCTCCTCCGTGAGCTTGCCGGCTCTCGTCGCCTCTAGGCCGAGGTAGGAGAGCCACCCAATTATCCCGTCGAGGCGATCCACGGCGGCTTCGAGCAACTGGGGGCTGTACGCGACGCCAGACTCCGCGAAGCCCCTTGCCAAGAACTCCAAGGCTTTTTCCCTGGGCAGGAGGCTCAGCTTGATGACGTGGATGTACCGCCCGTAGAGAGGAGACTCGGGGTCGTCAGGCCGGAGGAGTCTATACATGAGACCCACCTTAGAGCCTGTCAGAAGAAAGCATATGTTGTCGAGGTTGTCGTAGGCCCACGCCAACACCGGCGTGAAGGAGCCGCCTTTCAGCTTGTATAGCTCCTGCGCCTCGTCTACTACAACTATCAGCCGCCTAGACTCTGCGCCTGCCCACCTGTCGAGGGCCTTAAGGACCTCTGGCAACGGCGGTCTTCTCCGCCCCCTGGCAAATTCCACCTCAAGACCTGCCACGGAGATGCCTGAGATACGCGACAGCAGATCCAGCGCCTTTTTCGACCTGGGCAGGGCAGCTCGCAACGCGGCGTAGAAGTCATCCCACGTGACGTACTGCCTCCACTCAAACTCCCTAAGGTCGATATACGCCCGCGCCATGTCGTAGGTAGCCGCCCTGGCCAGCGACGTCTTCCCCACCCGCCGTACTCCAAGCAAAAGCACGATCCTCCTGCCGTTTAGCGCATCCCTAAGGTCTCTGAGCTCCTCCTCTCTGTCGAAAAGCTCCTCAGGCCTATCCACAGGCCCTTCTCTAAACAACATACCTCCCAAGTAACTTGGGAGGTATAAAGTTTTCTACACTTAATGCAACGCCATCGTTATGCCACTTGATGAGTATCCCGCTTCGGCTTCGGGGCGTTGGCAAATTACAACTCCGGGAGCTGTTTTAAGAATATATGAATTTCGAAGAAGCTGAGCTACTCAGACATAGGGCCGAGGCGTTTCTGCGAAACACAGAGCGTCTATATGTCGAGGGCGAATACGACTTGGCGGCCTTCTGCATAGAGCAGTACTGCCAGCTTATGCTGAAGTATAAACTCCTCGTAAAACTGGAACCTACCCCCGCACGCATTCCCCGATCCGGCTGGCCAGAGAGCTTTCCAAAGCCGCAGAGGAGGCCAGGAGGTTGCTTGAAGACATGGTAATGTTGACCAAGATAGAAACTGCATATGTGCCGTATCGCGAGGTGCTGAAGGTGGCCGACTCCTCTTTCCAGTTCGGCGATGAGGTCGTGGTGGAGGGGGTTTACAACCCGGCGACTAGCACCCTGAATATCACCCGATATTGAAGGGGTGTCACTCGGCGTATTACGCCCCAGTCAAATCTTAGTGCATACGTTATATTTTGTATATAATGTATATAGAAAGACATTTATTTGTAGATATAGAGAGACGACGTGTACACTTTTAAGTCTGTCAAAGAAGGTGGAGCTGTGATTGAGGTTGTTGACGTGTGGAAGCGGCTGGGCGGCTCGTGGGTGCTCCGGGGAGTGAGGCTCAGAGTAAACAGCGTGGTGACGCTTGTGGGTCCTAACGGCTCTGGCAAGACCACCCTTGTGAGGATAATCGCGGGAGTTCTTGAGCCGACTCGGGGCGAGGTGTTTATAGATGGCAAGAGGCCTAAGGTGCCCGCCTCGGTGTTGGGTGTTGTGTTCCACACGCCGATGCTCTACCCCGAGCTGACAGTCAGGGAGAACCTGCGGCTTTTCGGCAAGATGTCTGGGGGGAGGCTTGAGGGCTGTCACCTGGCGTGTGTAAGGTGCTTGACAAGCCTGTGAAGGCGCTTTCTTTCAGCTGGAGGAGGCGTGTAGACGTGGTGAGGGCCCTCCTCCTCGACCCCCCGAACCTAGTTATTGACGAGCCGACGACGGGGCTAGACGAGGAGGCTAGGGCCGAGCTTTTAGATATCTTGAGGCAGAGGGGTGCCGCTTTGTTGACTTCGCCGTTTCCGCTTGGAATAGGCAGAGAGACAAGAATTGAGGAGGTGCAGTATGTGGGAGGTAGTTAGGGCGGATTTAAAGGCTGTGTCTAGGAGGCTTGAGGAGCTTGTGTTTATTCTAATCGCCGGAGTGGCGGCGGGCATCTTGGGCTCCTTCGCCGGGAGGCTGGCCGTGTACCTCGTGGCGCTTCTCGCCTCGCAACTGGCGGCGTATCTCTACGTCATCAGAGATTGGGACCGGGGAGTTTTGGAGGGGTTGATTTACTACATCGGCCACATGGGCGTTTTCTTGTCTAAGCTTGTGGTGACAGGGGCCGTGACAGCCGCCACGGTTGTCGTCGCTTCTTTGTTCATAGACGTCTCCGTCCTGCCTCACGCCGCCGTCGGCGCCTTGTTGCTCTCCTCGACAAGCTCCCTCGCGGCGTTGTTCGCCGTCTATGGGGGCCTCCCGCCGCCACAGCCATGTCTGTGGTGCTTGCGTTGCCCCCTGTGGTGGCTGTTGTTGAGGGGGGCACAACCATCGCAGCGGCGGCTGCCCTGCTTCTAGTGGTAGGCATCGGGGCAATCGCGTCAGCTCTGTTAGACAGGCTATGAAGGCAACCCTCCTTCTCCTCGTGCTTGTGGCTGTGGCGTCGTCGGCGTATGTGGAGAAGGGGCTCTTTACATTTCAGCTCGTCGACTCCACCGCGGAGCTGGAGAGCAAGTTCCTCCTCTACATATATCAACCCCTATGCGTTGAGTGTGAAATGATTGAACAACAGGTATTTAGCGATAAAGAGGTCGTGTCTCTCCTCTCCAGCTACAGGCTGTACGCCCTTGACCTCTCGAAGTCGGCTCTGGCGGGCGTCGACGTATATCTCGAGGGACAGGTCGTTTATGTGGATCACGGCGTTGTGAAGTACTACGCGGCCAGGGGAAACAGGACGTTTCTGATCCCGGGCACTCCAACTATAATTATCGGCGTTGCAGAGAGCAGGAGGATTAAGCTTCTTGGGTTCTGGACAGGCGCGGACATGCCGCAAGGCGTCGGGCTTAAACAAGCCTTTATACAGTTCCTCCTGGAGGCAGAGGGCGGCCCTGCAACGGCGGAGGGAGTACGCGTGGAGGCGTGGCCTCTGCTGTGGGCTTTTGCGCTGGGCGTCGCGAGCGCGTTTTCGCCCTGCGTCCTCCCCGTCCTCAGCGTTGTTGCAGTTACGCATTTCGCCAGGAGGAGCGTGGGGAAGGTGCTAGCTGGCATGGTGGTGTCATACGCCCTACTCGGCGTCTTAGTCGCGGCGCTAGGGGGCTTCGCGGCGTCTGCCCGGGCCGCGGTGGTTGCCGTCGGCGGTGCGTTTCTAATCGCGCTGGGTCTGGTGTTGCTGGTGGAGAGACTTAACCTGCGGTACGCCGCCGCTGTTTCTAGGCTGCAGACCTCCGCCTTTAAGAGGTTCAGGACGGCCGGCGACTTCCTCCTCGGCTTTTCGCTAGGCGCCGTATGGGTGCCGTGTATACTCCCCTATGCCGGACTCGCCACAGTCGTAGCACTTTCCTCCCTCGCCGGCGACTACGCACAGCTCTTTGCCGCTCTTCTGTTATACGGCGGGGGACTCGCCGTTGCTGTCTACGCGGTTGTGCGGGGAGCGCTTAGGTACGTCAAATCCGGTAAATGGATTGAGAGAGGCATTGGGGTTCTGTCGATAGCTGTAGGCGCCTATCTCCACCTGTCGCTATGAACCTCGTAGACAAGCTCACCGCCTTGTCTCTTACCCATAAACAACTCACCGTAGACGAGCTCTCTGAGGTTGCCAAGACCATACACAAGATATGTATGGGGACTGGGCATCCTCTCTTTGTTCTCCACACATGCAATCGGGTGGAGGTGTACCTCTACGACGCCCCTGCCGACTTCGTGGAGTTTGTGAAGTCCAGCTACGCGCCTTATGCAAACCGTGTCGTGGAATACCGCGGCCTTGACGCGGCTAGGCATCTTTTCCGCGTGGCGGCTGGGCTTGAGTCTATGCTTGTCGGCGAGACCGACGTGTTGGGTCAGGTGGAGGAGGCTTTCGACAGGCAGGTCAAAGCCGGCTACACCCGCGGCTTGTTGAAGACAATTGTGGAGAGGGCGATACGAGTCGGGAAACGGGTAAGGACGGAGACAGCTATATCAAGAGGGCCCAGAGGCCTAGGCTCCGTCGCAATTATATATGTGAAGCGGCGTCTTCCGCTTGAGGGATCAGATGTCTGTGTGATAGGGGCGGGCTCCGTGGGGCGGGGGTATCGTGAAGGAGCTGGGAGACGCCGGGGCGAGGCGCGTTGTGGTTGTCAACAGGAGCGTTGACAAGGCGGCGGATCTTGGGGTGGAGGTATGGCTTCTAACGACGGAAAACGTAGAGCGGTGTCTCAGGTGTTGCGACGTGGTGTTTACGGCTGTTTCAGTCTTTGAGCCCGTGGTTACGGCCGTGCCGCAAGATGCCCGCGTGAAGTTGATTGTGGATCTCGGCATGCCGCGGAACGTGGCGCCGGGCCTGCCCGTGGAGGTGGTCACCATTGACAATTTGCGTGGCCTCGCCGAGGAGTTCAACAAATTGCGTATGGAGGCGGTGAGGGCGGCTGAGAGAATTGTTGAGAAGGAGACTGGCATGCTTGAGGTTTATCTCAGAAGGAGGTGGGCTGAGGAGCTCTTGGCGCCTTTGCTGGAGCTCTGGATTGGCGTCGCCAGGGAGGAGGGGAGGAGAGCAGGTGGCGGCTTGGCCGAGGTTGCGGCGTTGAGCACGGCGAAACGCACGCTGTTGCCCCTGGTAAACTACATAAAGGAGCTGGCGGCGCGGAGCCCCGAGGACGCCTACCGACTAGTGGCTCTTCTAGGCGGTGTGTACAAAGGGAATTATTTAAATGGGAGTTCATGAAGAGAAACGTGTCTAAAACTACCGTTCCTGTAGACAGCGAGGTGGCGAAGGAGGTGTCGTCGGTGGCAAAGTCTCAAGGCTTTTCTGTGGTGAAGCTGGCGTCTGACTCGCTTAAACTCGCCGTGGAGCTCCTCCGGAGGGGCATCACGCCGACGAAGGCCCTTGAGATGTTTAGACTCACCGAGAAGATCCTTGCCTTCGACGCCGTGCCCGTGCCTCTTTCATACCTCGAGCTCGTGGCAAGGAAGTGGAACATGTGTGACGACCAGGAGGTGGAGCAGTTCCTGCGGGAGACCGGCGAGAAGTTCGGCAAGATCATCGCGGCTGACTATAGAACCTTCGGGGAGCTTATGGCCACCGCGTCGCAGTTCTTCTCCATGCTCCCAGTGGCTAGGCTGTCCTTCAGCAGGAGCGGAAACGCCTGGCGGATAGTCTTCACAGCCGCCGGGGAGCTCTCACTGAAGTGTCTCAGCTACTTCGCGGAGGAGGCGATAAAACAGTTCGGATGCTCGGTAAAGACGAGCTACGAGGGGCACATAATAGTCGCAGAGGTCACGTGTTAAGATTTATATTCTGTGTACATTTTGGTACATGACCTCGAAATATTCACGGCTCGCCGTCGAGAGACCTCTTGCCGACGAGTTTTCCCTAAAAGTAAAGCGAATAGGTAGAAAACCCTCAGAGGTAGTCACAGCAGTTGTGACCGCGGTCATCGACGCCATAGACCACGGCATAGACCCCATAGACATGGTCCACATATGTAGAGTCGCCCGGAGCATAGGCCCTGGCAGATCCGGCTACGAGGCCGGCGTAAACGCCGGCGTCCTCCTCAGAGCCTACTACAAACCCAAGGAGTTTCTTGAAGTCATGGCCAGGATAGGCCCCCAGATAATGGGCGCCTACAGGTTGGCGCCTGACGCCTTCCGGGTGACTGATGTCCAGGTCCGGGAAACTGTGAAGGGCCTATTTACAGGCATAGGGTGCAGATGCGAAGAAGAGCAGGAACTCCTGAAGATCCGGTGTGAGTAGTTATATTCAGTGTACACATCTGTACGCTTTATATAAATCTTGTACACACTTGAACAAAATTTATAATTAACTTTATAAAAAGTATTTGTTTTCAACACCTATGGAAATTACCCGGAGAGAGGCTATAAAGCTGGGCGTCGCCGCTGGCGTTTTGGGCGGAGTCTCTGGAGTTTTGCTGAAGGCGGCGGCTGAAAGCCCTGAGACGAAAAGTGAAGGTGCTCTTTCTGTTGTTTCCGTGCCGTCTATATGCGGCATGTGCATGGCCCAGTGTGCAATATGGGTCGACGTGGTTAACGGAAAGCCGGTGAGGATTAGGCCAAACACCAACGCCCCAACCAGCGCCATAGGGATATGTGCAAGAGGAGTCTCCGGCACCTTCAGCACATGGCATAACCCAGACGCCATCAAGAAGCCAATGGCCCGCAAGGCGCTTGTGGACTGGGTCCAGGGCAAGATAAGCTGGGAGGAGGCCAAGCGCCAGCTCGCCCAAAATAGAGGCAAATACGACGACATGGTGGAGATTGACTGGAACACCGCCGTGGAGATAATCGCCAAGAAGCTGAAGGAGCTTGCCGACAACAACGAGCGCCACGCCTTCACCTTCCTATTCGGCGCTTGGGGCCCCGTGGCATCAATGAGGGCCGCGGTTCCCATTGGGAGATTCGCCGACACGTTCGGCGGTGGGCAGATAACCTTTGACAACCCCTACTGCACGTACCCACGCTACCTCGGCCACTGGCTTACCTGGGGCCACGGACACCAGGCGCATACAGTTTGTGTCGACTACGGCGAGGCAGACGCCATACTTGTCGTGCGGAGAAACGTCATAGGCGCCGGCGTTGTCAGCGAGACTTGGCGTTTCATGGAGGCTGTTAAACGCGGCGTCAAGATAGTGGTGCTCAGCCCCGTGTTTGACGAAACCGCCTCCTACGCCACCGTCTGGCTCCCAGTGAAGCCGGGCACGGACATCGCCGTGTTAAACGCCTTCATAAAATACATACTGGACAACAAATACTACGTAGAGTCCTACCTCGTCAGGTACACCAACGCGCCGTTTCTGATAAAAACCAACGACGGGCTCCCGCTCCTCGCCTCGGAGGTGGCGTGGGATAAATACAACATGACCGAGCCCAAGGAGTTTGCCTACGTGGTGTGGGACGGTAGCGCGCCTGCGCCTGACACCACCGCCAAATCGCCTGCGTTGTTTGGCGAGTACGAAGTGCAGCTCAAGGACGGGACTACGGTGAAGGTCAAGACGGCGCTTCAGATCTTGAAGGAGTGGGTGGATGCCAACTTGGCGGCGCTGGCGAGGAAACACGGCGTCGCCGACTACATGGAGGCCGTCGCCAGGGAGGCCGACGTAGACGTCAACAAGCTGAGGGAGGCGGCTGAGATAGTGGCTAAATACAGGGCTGTCTCGCCGCTCGGGTGGCACGACCCCAGATATAGCAACTCCCCGCAGGTTTGGAGGGCTGTTGGCATAATCATGGCTCTGGTGGGCAGGTTAGAGCAACCCGGGGGGCTCTTCTTGCTGACCCACCTCATCATGCCCTACGCACCGATATACACTTCAGTCCTTAGATACACCAGGAAGGACGTGCCGTATAAGACGATACGTGGGCTCACATTCTCTGAATATACAGCTACATACGGCTTCGGCATCTACACAATACCCATAGCGCCGCCGTTGCCCGGCCCCAGCGACCGCGGCGCGCCGCCCGTCTCCGACCTGCTCAAGAAATGGGAAGAGGAGGCTGAGAAGAAGGGCTATCTGTATCCATACGACACTGTGCAAGCGCTCTACGAAAGCGTCATGCACGGCAGACCGTTTAAGATAAAGGTGTTGTTCATCGTGGGCTCCAACCCAGTGCCGCAAATAGGCAACAGCAGATTAATGGAGGAGATCTTTAAGAACATAGACCTTGTAATTATCCACGACGTGCAGTTTAATGACTCCACGGCCATCGCCGACTTAATTCTGCCCGACTTGCCGTATCTAGAGCGTATGGACCTCGCGCTTCCTGGTCCCTTCTCGCCGTTTCCAGCGATCTCAGTGAGGTTCCCATGGTACTACGAGGAGTACATGAAGAAGATCCAGCAGGGGGAGAAGCCTGGCGAGCTGGACAAGAAGTACCGGTCGAGAGATGGCAGGACCATCTTCGAGGTGCTCCTCATGACCGCCAGGAGGCTTCAGCAAATGGGCGTCAAGGCGAGAGACGGCACTGACTGGCCGCAGAACATGCCAGTGGGGATGATCACCGAAGACGGCATATTTCCCATCACGAACCTAAGGACGTTTATCAACGCTACGTTCCGCCGGATAAGGATTATTGACGAAAACGGCCAGGTGAGGGCGCCCACCGTGGACGACCTCTACAAGATGGGCGGCTACATGATACTTGTGCCCACGGGCAGGATGGAGGTGGTTGTAGACGAGCGGTGGACGCAGGCCCTCGGCAGAGAGGTGAGGGTCAGGGTGCACGTGTTCAAGCCTGTGAAGTACAGCGTAGAGCTTGAGAGGCGGCTGTGGCGCGAGATCCACTACAACTCGCCGCTTGCCAAGGGACAGATCCCGTTCCCAACCCCCAGCGGGAGGGTGGAGATCTACAGCATAAACCTGGCCTATGATGTGAGGAGAGTGTTCGGGAAGTCCGTTACGTCTATAGACCCCTCCGACTTGGAGGGAACAAAGAGCGGTGTTGACCCCTTGTTCTCGCCGGTGCCGCTATATGCCGGCATGGCGAGGCCTGACTACATGTGGGCTACGAAGGCCGCCACAGAGGGCATTGACATTGACGGCTTGGTGCCGCCCGACCCGCCGAGGAGGCTGTTGTTGGTGTACCGCCACGGGCCCTATACCCATACCCACAGCTACACCCAGAACAACATGCTCCTCAACACGTTGACACACGACGAGTTATTAACGGCGTGGATCCACCCAGACACAGCTGCCAAGCTGGGCGTGAAGAACGGCGACGTCATAGAGGTAAAGCCGGCGGCGCCAAAGGTGCTGAAACAACTTGAGGCCGCGGGGGTTAGGGAGGTGCCGACGGCGCGGTTCAAGGTTAAGGTGACCAAAATGGTGAGGCCAGACGTCTTGGCAATTTACCACTACTGGCTCGTGCCCAGGGGTAGGCTTAGGGCGAAGGCGGAGAAGCTTCTAAGCTTGCGATCCGGC
>DAITPC010000011.1:0-47552 GCA_036833835.1 Pyrobaculum sp.
GGCTTAGGGCGGGGGAGTTGGCCAGTTTTAAGGCTATGTGCGTCGTGTTGAGGGGCCTCGTGGAGGCGGCGGGGGAGCTGGGCGTGTTTTCAGGGGAGTGGTTTGTGGAGCTGTTTAACAGGGCACATAGAGAAGTGATGGGAGAGGCGGGGGGCGGCGCCACGACGTTGTCTCTTGCCGTTTACGATCTTAATGCGCAGGTTCTCCACGTCGCGTCTGTGGGCGACAGCGTGGTGTATATGTCTCCTGACGTTTGGGGTGGTGGTTGCGGCTCGGCGGTGGGGTATAGGTTGCTCACGCCTGACTTAGACGAGGCGGCGGACTCGAAGGGCTCTTTTATAACGCAGGCGGTGGGGCACCAGAGGTCGTACCGGGGGCCGCACTACTATCGATATCTGCTGGGTGGGTGTGAAGATGTTGTTAAGGTGGTGTTTGCCGCCACCGACGGGGTGGACGACTTTGTCGACAAGTCGCTCTACGGCGGGCTTGTGGGGAGGTTTAGGAGGTGCGGGTCGGCGGGTGGCTTGGCGAGGTTGCTGGTGTGTTCTGCCTTGAGGCGGGGTGGGAGGGATAACGCCACAGCTGCCGTGGTGGCTATTTTGCCGCCAAGAACCTGAGGCTCAGCACCTGGGCTACTGTGATGACGTCGCCGTGTCTGAGGGGCTGGGGGTTAAGCCCCTTTATGGGCCGTCCGTTGAGCCAGGTGCCGTTTTTTGAACCTGTGTCTTGTATGTAGTATTTCCCTCCCTGGGCGTATATGGCGAAGTGGCTGCGGCTGATGTACTTCGCCACCTCCTGTGGGATGCCTAGTTTTAGGAAGAAGTCTCTGCCGAATACCATGTGGGGCGTGTTTATCTCCACTACGTAGTTGTTGGGTAGCTGGAGGCGGTAGGTGGAGGGGGTTGTCCTTCTCAGTGTTGGGCGTCTGTGCCACAGGACGTAGAGAGAGGCAATGGCGGCGGTGGCGGCGAGGAGGTAGAGTTGCCAGGGTGTGGGCGTGGCGATGGTGATTGGGTAGACGTAGGGCTGGTCGTTAAATATTACGTAGACTCTATAGACCCCCTCGGCGGTGTTTGGAGGCAGTGACCAGAGGAGGACTGGGCCGGGGGTTTTTACGTTTATTGTCTTATCCAGCACTACTGCGCCGGTGGCCGTGTCTATTATCTTGACATGCGCCGTGCCGGGTTCTGGGAAGTAGATATAAATCACGTCGCCGGGGGCGAAGGTGGTTTTTGCCGTGCCGAACTGGTCCACCACCGTGGGGGTGGCTGTGGTGGAAAATGCAAATATAAGTAGGAGTAGTACCAGCATAAAAGTTTATATTTGCGAAATTTATAAATTTTTATGCTTAATATTGATGTCTCAGCCAGTAGAGAGGGGGAGTTTGTAGATGTTGAAGTTAGGCTCTCCGCGCCGGTTGCGGGGGTGGCGGCTCCGCGGGTTCCCATGGCGTTTCTTTTACTTATCGACAGCTCTAGGTCTATGGGTGAGTTTGATAAGTTGGCGCAGGCGGTGGATGTGGCTAAGAGGCTTATTGAAAACATGGGGGTAGACGACGTCGTGGCTGTTTATACCTTTGATGAGAGGGTCAAGGTGGCGATTCCGCTTATGCCGGCGGAGAGGGCTAGGGAGAAGTTGGGGAAGCTTGACAAGATTAAAACTGGCTCTTACACTCTGCTTTACCAGGCTTTAGTGAAGGCTATAGAAGACTTGAGGTTTGGGCCTAAATCTCTTCTTGGCAGGAGGGAATCTCTTGAGAATTATGTGAAGCGTATTGTTGTAATTACAGACGGGGAGCCTTGGCCCTCCTACACTGAGGAGCATTGGTACGAGGCGTTGGGGAGGACGGCGGCTTCGTATAAGATTTCTATCACGGCAGTTGGAGTTGGTTATGACTATAATGAGAAGATTTTGTATAAGCTCGCGTCGGCGTCTGGGGGGACTTGGTACCACGCGTCTAAGCTGGGCGACGTGTCTGAGATCTTGCTTAGGGAGCTCAAGAGGGCTAGGGGCGTGGTGGCGAGGAGACCTGTGGTGAGGATGGAGACAGACGCCGAGGTTGTGGAGGCTAGGAAGCTGGGCCGCACGGTTACGTCTCTAGGCTCTGTGAAGGAGGCGGAGCTTGAGGACATCTCGGCAGGGGATGTGGTCAGCGTTGTGTTTAGGCTTAAGCCGCGTGGCTCTCTCAACGCGGAGGTCGTCGTGGTGGCTGAGGGGGAAGAGGTCAGGAGACGGGTGTCTGAGGAAAGCATTACCTCTGAGAGAACAGCCACCTTGGCCTTTCAGCTCGCCGGCGAGTTGCAGAAGGTTGTAGAAGGCGGCGTGATTCAGGTAGAGGTGCTTCAAGCCGTCTCTGAAGAGGAGGAGGTGCCAGAGCACTACAGAGAGAAGGCGAAGAAAGTTCTTGAAAAGTTGCAGACTGGCGACTCTAAAGAGTTAATTCACGAGGCAACTACCATAGTTCACCCCCTGGCAACCGAGACGCGGCCTACGGTCGTCGAGACCTTCGAGACGCCGACGGCCCAGGCAAAGGACGTGACGATGACTCTAGGGGGGGTTCCGGCTCCCACGCCGGCGGGGGCTTTGGAGTGTGAAGTCCTGTGTGTAGAGACTGGGAAGTCTATACGTGTGTCTCTTCCGACGGTTCTGGGGAGGGGAGAGCTGGCCTCTATTTTACCTTCTGACAAGTTGGGGTACATATCTCGGCAGCATATGGAGCTGTTTGTAAAAGATGGGGAGGTGTATGTCAGAGATGCGGGGAGCCGGAATGGAATCTATATAGGCGGTCAACGGGTGACGGAGTTCAAGATAAGCCCAGACGTAGACGTGGTGTTGGCAAGGGTGGCAACTGTTAAAATTAAATGTGGTGTATAAAACATGAGCGACGTAGAGGGTATGGCCACCGAAACTTTGAGCCGCCCCGCGCCTGTGGAGCTAAGACCCATCCCCCCTGCGGAGGGGACAGAGACTAGACATATAAGGAAGACTCCTAACCCGCGGTATGTTCTTGTGGACAAGAGCGGTCGTTATAGGCTTTGGACTGATAAATATGCCGAGTATGGCCGGCAAGATTTCCTAGATCTTGACGTTGCTGAGTACATCTCTAGGCAGCATTTCGCCCTTAAGTACGATGGAGAAGCCCTCTACATTGCCGACCTAGGGAGCAGAAACGGCACGAAAGTCAACGGTGTAGACATCAGAGGCAAGGGCTGGGTCCCTCTGAAGCCAGGCGACGTGGTAGAAGTGGCCAATGTCATAACGCTGATACTGACGGAAGTTAAATAAGTCCCCTTTTTCAAAAACTTTTAAATAAACCCCCAAACAATCTTATGAAACTGCACTTGTTAACGGTCGCCCTACTCCTACTAACAACACTCACACTAGCGCAAATACAAACCATACCACTACGAGCTTCCACTCCAAGTGGCGAAGGTTTTGGGGATTTTCCTGTTTGGATACTTGATAGGTCGCTGAGGGAGAGGGGTGAGCTTTATCTTGGCGAAAGTTTCTACGTGGTTTTCGACTTGAGGAGGTTCAGCGGTAAGCTCTATGTGGAGATTTGGGAAGGCGGCAGGTTGATTGCTGCTGGGACAGTTGATGGGGGGTACGTGTATGGATATCCTCTGAAGATTGTAGAGCCTATATTTGAGGGCAGGACCTACACCTATAAAGTCTCTGTGTGGGATGCCCGCACGCTGAAGTCTCTGGGCTCGGCCTCTGCTGGCTATGTGGAGAAGTACTGTCCAGACGTACAGATTTCGGATGTGTCGTGGGATGGTTTTGTGTCCGGGAAGTCGGCGACTGTGAGGGTGTCTGTGAGGAATTTGGGCGAGAGTGGGTGGACTTATACGGTGGAGGCTTGGACTGAGGGGGGCTCCACTGAGCGGAGATCCACGTCTGTGACGGTGCCGGCTGGGGGCGGCGCGACTGCCGTCTTGAGTCTACCGGTTACCAGCTTCAAATCTACTAGAGACACCTTGGTGGTGAGGGTGTCGTGTGCGGGGGGGAGGAAGTATGTGGATAGGCAGTTTTCCATCTCTGTGACTCCGCCGAGGCCTGGGCCTTTTGAGTTTTCTGTGTCTGCGGTGGAGGCTCGGCTGGGGGAGGAGGTTGTTTTCACAGTGGGTTTGAGGAATCTGGGTTTCGACGCGGAGCTGGTGTCTTTGTCGCTTTCTGAAGGGCGGTACTCGGCCGATCTGCCGGGCAGGGTGTCTTCTGGCTCTTCTGCGTCGGTGCGGGTGAGGTTTACGCCGACGAGAGCTGGGGAGTACGCCGTGGAGCTGAAGCTGAGGTACAAGTCGCCGGCGACGGGCGAGACTTATGAAGACTCGGCCTCTCTACCCGTTAAGGTATATGCAAAGATCTCTGTCGTTATCCGAGACCACGTGGGGCGGCTTGTGTCTATCACACCCACCATAGACGGGAGACAGACCTCTGAACTGTGGGTACTCCCCGGCCGCCACGAGGTGTCGGTACCCGGCGAAGTGCAGATATCTCCCCACGAGAAGCTGGTGTTCTCGAGGTGGTCCACGGGGCAGTACACGGCATCGGTGGCCATAAACGTAGATGGCAATGTGCAGATCGAGGGTGTGTACAACCGGATGTATAAGGTTACGCTGGACCTCAGGCCTGCTTTGCCTCCTGTGGAGGAGTGGGCGAGGGAGGGCGACCGCTACAGCAGAGACGTGCCTAGGTACGTCCCCTTGGGCGAGGGGTCGAGGTGGGCTCTCGATGCCCTCTACGTGGATGGCCGGCGGGTTTCCTCGGTGTCGTTTACGGTGTCTGGGCCTGCGTCTGTGCAGGCCTCCTGGGCTAGGGAGCACAGGGTGGTGGTAGACTGCGGCCAGGTGCGGTGTGTCGGCGGGGATAGCCGACTGGAGCAGTGGGTTAGGGAGGGCGATAGGTTCTCGGTGGATCTGGCGCCGTATGTAGATTTTGGTGCGCGGGAGCGCTGGCGGCTGGAGGGTCAGCAGAGGGTGGAGCTAGCCGTGGATAGGCCTGTGACTATCAGGCCGAGCTACGTAAAGCAGTACCTAATCAACTTCGGCTTTAAGATCAAAACGGCCGCCGGCGTTGAGTCGGCTGCGGCTCTGGGAAGCGAGTGGAGAGATGTGGGGGCCTCTGTGACTGTGGTGGCGGATGTGTTGAAGCCTCAGGAGGCTTCCGGCGTCTCCTACCGCCTGGCGGGGATAGAGGTAGATGGTAGGCCGGGCTCCTCCACGTTTACTGTCTCTAAGCCGCATGACGTGTTTGTGGTTTGGGAGAAGTATTTCTACGTCAACGTGGTGACGTCTGTGGGTTCCGCGAGCGGCTCTGGGTGGTATCTCGCCGGCTCTACGGCTAAGGTTGAGATAGATAGGCCTGTACACGGCTTTTTGGTGGAGGACGTGTTTAGGAAGTGGGTGGACGACGCTGGGAGGGAGTATAGAAACGCCACGCTCATCCTTACAGTAGACCGCCCCATCACCATATACGCAGTCTGGGACAAAGACTACACCAAAGCCCTCGCCCTAGCCGGAGGGCTCTCAGCCTCCGGCGTAGTGGCGTGGAAACGCAGAGAGATTGTAGACACCTTAACTAGAAAGTTAAATACTAAGAGCAAAAAGATAGAGCTTGAGCCTATACAAGAGGGCGAGACAAAGGTCTGGGCGGAAGAGGAGGTGAGAGAAAAGGAGGAGGGCAAAAGATAAGGCGTCTCGTATTAGGTGCTATCAGTAGTTAAAAGCTTGTAGTGTTTTCTTTCTCACGGCGATTCACGACAGGTCTAAGTATTGGTAAAAATGGGTTGTGGGCTTGCGTTTGTTGTGGGTCCTTAGGCGGTTACTGCGACCAGGTAACTATTGCTCTGTGGTGTTTTCCCTGTCTCAAGTTTTGGTAGGCTTGGTTTATCTCCTCCGGTTTGTACCGGTGGGAGATGAGACGTTGTGGGTTTATTTTTCCAGCGGCAACGAGAGATAGGAGTTCTGGTATGTCTGTTCTGGGCTTGTAGCCTAAGCTACCCACCGCTCTTATGCCGTTCATGACGAGGTGGTTTGCCGGGATCTCTATGGTGGATGTGCCGAGTCCTGTTACTACTATAGTTCCGCCTCTTCTGACGGCCTCCAGAGCCAGCTTGAGGTCTGGGTTGGGCTTGGTTTCGTAGACCACGTCTGCCCCCTGCGGCAGGACCTCCCTAACCTTAGACAGGGGGTCGCCGCTGGACGCATTGACGGTGTGCGTTGCTCCTAGTTCCTCCTTCTTGAGGGCCGGCTCCCTCACGTCTACCGCGACGATGGGGTATGCGCCTAGGGCGTTGGCGAGCTCCACAGCGGCGAGGCCTACGCCTCCGACGCCGATGACCACGAGGGAGGTGCCGGGCCCCGTCTCCGCTTCTCTCAACGCTCTGTGGGCTGTGCCGTAGGCGCATGATATGACCGCGGCGGTGTATGCGTCAACTCCCTTAGGTATGGGGAACACGGCAGTTTCGGGCACGGTCATGTACTCGGCGTGTCCCCCGTTTAGGCCTATGAGGCCGGGCATCCTCGCCGCGGCGTATGGACAGTAGTTCTCCTGCCCCCTGGCGCACCAGTAGCACTTGCCGCAGGGAATTATCCAAGAAACGACGACGGGGTCCCCCGGGGAGAGGCCCTGGGGGTTTTCGCAACGGGGGCCGAACTCCACGACCCAGCCAGAGACCTCGTGGCCTATTATGAAGCCCTCCGGCGGGGGTATCATCTCCCCGTCTAATATATGGAGGTCCGAGTGGCAGACCCCCGTCGCGGCGACTTTCACCAGGACCTCCCCCTCGCCGGGGGTCGGGGTGGGGACCTCCGCCAGCTCCAGCGGTTGCCCCGACGTCTTGTAGAGGGCGGCCTTCATCCGTATGGGAATCATTGTGTGCCCACCTTCTGCGCTGCCTTGATCATCGCCAGCGACGCGGGGGCGTATTGGGCGAGGGTGGCGAAGCTCCCCTTCTTCACTTTTATCTTCCCGAGGACCATGGCGGGTATGGGCTGGATTTTCCCTGCGATTACGTCTAGCCAGGTCTTGTAGTCTGCCTCAAGGATGTAGGGGGCGTCTGCCTGAGCTACCGTGTCGCCTGTGTAGACCTCCACGCCGTGGCACTGGCCGTGTTTCAGGAGGAACTTCATGGCCGCCTTGTCGCCTTGCCCCACCTCGGGCGGTACGCCTACCGCGAGGAAGATTATGTCCCCCTCCCACCTAGAAGCCGATGTTCTGTATTCGTGGGATTCGTTTAGGGCTTGGCAGAATGCCTCGGCCCATTATTTGCTCGGGAACTTTGGCATGTATAAATATGTGTCAGTTATTTTTACGTTGTGGTTTTCGATGTTGTAGTTATTGGGAGTGGCGTGGTGGGTCTTTTTGTGTCTCTTGAGCTGGCTAGGCGTGGATTTTCCGTGGCTGTTGTGGATAGGCATCCCGAGCCTGGGTGGGGCGTGTCTAGGCGGCATGCCGGCGTGCTCCACGTCATTCAGTTGCCGTTTAGTCCTTACAAAAGCCGCCTCGCCAGACGCGGCAATCCTAAATACGTAGAGATCTGCAGGTGGCTCGGCGTTGAGGGGGCCGGCGTTGCTCGCCGTCGACAGTTGGTGGAAGTTGCCCGTGGTGCTGGCCGCCCTTCTCTATCTCCGGCTTCACGGGATTGACGCCTCTCTGTGTCTGAGGTGCCGGGAGTACAAGCGGGATTTCAAATTCGCAGCCGCCGTGTTGGTACGTGGCTACGAGGTGGTGGACTCCATCGGCCTCATGTACCGTCTCTACGACGCGTTGAGGGAAGCCGGCGTGAGGTTCTTCCTCGGGTGTCGTGTGGATCACGTAGAGGAGGGGGCCAACGGCGTTGTGGTGCGTACCACCTGCGGGGAGTTGCCTGCTATGTATTTGGTTAACGCCGGGGGGCTGTACGCAGATGAAATAGCAAAGAGTTGGGCGTTGACGTTAACATTACTCCGGGGAAGGGGGTTATGGCGGTTTTCCACGGCAGGGGGTTAGGGCTATTCTGGCGCCTCTCACGCTTAGGCCTCATCCGCGGACTAAGGGCGGCGCCATCATTCCGACCGTCTATGGCACCGTTCTTTTTGGCCCCAACTTAACCGATGCGAGAGATAAGGAGGACTTCTCCACGGGCAAAGAGGATTTTGAACTTTTGGTGGAGAAGTTCGGGAAGTATCTCAGAGATTTCGAAAACCTCACGCCGGTGAAGATCTTTGCGGGTAACAGACCTCTGTCGCCTACCGGCGACGTGTTGATAAAATCGACAGGTAGGACTGTGCATATCCTGGGCACGGAGTCTCCGGCTTTTACCGGAGCTCCGGCTCTCGTCGAAGACGTGGTCAAGGCGCTGGAGGGCCTCGGCTTGCCCAAGAGGAAGCCTGGGGGGCTTCCGCCGCCGAAGCCGTATGCTAGGTGTGGAAGAGTGGTGTGTTTCTGCAGGGGGGTTACGGAGTGTGAAATTAGGGAGGCCGTGAGGAGGGTGTCCCGGACCCTTGACGGGGTTATGGCTAGGTTTGGGATGGGGATGGGGCCGTGCCAAGGCAGTAGATGCATGGCAGAAGTCCTTAAGATAATGTCTGAGGAGCTGGGCGTGGAGCCCAGAGAGGTCACGAAATTCGGCGGGGGGTCATGGCTCGTGTTGTAATTATAGGGGCGGGACTTGGAGGTCTCTACGCCGCGGAGAAGCTCCACGACGCCGGCCACGAAGTGCTGGTGCTGGAACGTCTTGAGAGGCCCGGCGGCGTGTGGATACTGCATGAGGACTACGAGGCTGGAGACTGGCCTTGGATCCGCTTCGGTGTTACCGCTACCGCTATTGACGGAAAGTGCGTGGTGACAGATCGGGGCAGGTTCTGCGGCGACGTAATAATAGAGGCTATGGGCTTCCGGGAAAAGAGGCCGGCAGAGCTGGGGGATCTTCGGCACAAGGCCCGCGGGGGTCTTCGCCTTGTGGACTGCGATGAGGATGACGGAGCTGGGGTGGCGTATTGGGAGACGCGTGGTCATCTATGGTTGCAACAAGTGGGCTGAAGGGCTTGCGAGACAGCTCTCAGACGGCGGCGTCTACGTGGAGGTGTTTGGCCCCTCTTTCTGGTGCAGAGAGCGGGCTACCATTAAGGAGTTGCGGGGTTCCGAGCGCCTGGCCCAAATCGTCACAGATAGGGGGTTCTCGACGTTGATACGCTGGTTATTGCCGAGGTCTTGCCGCATAGCTGGCTGGGCGTTGCGTATAGGGTTGGCAACTCCGCCATTGTTATCGACGACGTGAGCTACATGAGACTCGCCGTGGAGTTTTTCGTAAAGACGCTAGAAGGCGGCGGGTTCAGGGTATACGCAAGCTGGCTTGAGGTCTTCCCGAGCGTGGCCGCGGGAGAGGTCGTCGTTAAGATGCCGGCTCCCGGCGTTGTGGAGATATGCGGCGTGGAGGCGCAGGTTTCTACTCAATACGCCGTGTTTAAAGTGAGGGAGGGTTGCGTGTTGAGGTATGTACGGCGTTCTTGACATAGGGACGACGAAGATAAAGATCTTTGTGTACGACAAAGAGCTGTCTCTGCGATATAGAGAGTCTGTGGACAATGTGAGCTCCCCCAACGGAACACAGGACCCGGGCCGCATCGCCGCGTCTGTTAAACACTTCCTCAACGTGGCTAGGGAGCGGGGCGTCCGTAAATTCGGCGTAGCGACCTACAGGGCTTCTGTGGTGGCGTGGGATCGAGGAGGCAAGCCCTTAACGCCGGTTTACACTTGGCTTTTCGACAAAGTAGACGACTTATACGGCAGGAGTTTTACGGCGTTGCAACATCTCCCTAAACTAGGCATCCTCTTCAGGAGGTATTCGCCCCTTTTCAGGTTTCTAAGAGCCTACAAAGACGGCGAGCTTGGTAGTTGCCTAAAGTCGGAGACGTGCTTCCTGTGGACCTTGGATAGCTTTGTGGCGTATCTATTGACGCGGCGGCACGTAAGCGACGCCACCAACGCCACTTTAAGCGGCTTCATACATCCGAAGAGCTTCAAGCCCATCCCGCTTGTCAAGGAGCTACTTGGCGTGGAGCTTCCGTTGCCGGAGGTTGTGGACAACTACGGCGACTTTGGCAACGTTGAGGGGATGGAGTTCCGCGTGTTGATAGCTGACAACAGGCGGCGGCTGTGGCCGAGGGCGCCACGAATCGCGGCGTGGTTAAGGTAACGCTGGGCACTGGGCTTTTCGTAGATATGCCCCACGGTCCAGTACGCAGAAAGAAGCGGCTTGGTGCCGCTGGTTCTCTATAGAGTGGACGGAGGTGCGAGGTACGGCTTGGAGGCCTATCTGCCGGCCGCCGGGCGTTTTATAGACGGCCTAGTCTCGCTGGGTCTGGCAAGTTATGAGAAGCTAAGCGGTCTAGACCCCGGCGGTGAGTACCTCTACGTGCTTCCCGCCCCCGCTGGTCTTCAGTACCCTCCTGCCGCTTGGGTCAGAGGCGCGTTGATGGGTCTGAGGCTCTACACTAGGCGTGAGGAATTGCTCTCCTCCGTTATAGCGACGCTGAGCTTCTACGTGAAATACGTCCTGGAAGCCGGAGGGTACAAAGCCGAGCGCGTCAGAGTAGACGGCGGCGGCTCTAGGTTTGACAGCTTCCTCCGCTGTTTAGCCTCGGTGGTAGACGCCACCGTGGAGCGGCCGGAGGATCACGAGGGGACTGCACGCGGCGTCTTGTCGCTTCTCGCCTATGGCGACGGTCTTATGGAGCTGGGAAAGCCCCTCGGGAGATTTACTCAGATAGGCGGTGAGTCTTTATAGAGGAACTTCGAGACGTGGCTGAGGAAAATGAAATTCTTAAAGAACTTGAAGCCCTTTTTCCAGGCCGTGTAGTTACCCCCGTCCAGTACGTCCAGGAGAGCTGGTGGCCTCTTGCCTGGATTAACCGTAGCTACCTCGGCTCTGCGGTAGCTGCGGTGGTTCCGGAGAGCGTGGAGGACGTGGTGAGGCTCGTCAGATTCGCCTACGAGAGGGGTGTTCCTCTAAATATTGTGGGTGGGGGGAGCTCAGTGACAGGGGCCAGCGCGCCGCGTGGCGGCGTCGTGGTGGATTTAAAAAGGCTTAACAAAATACGGGAAGTCAACAGCCGCCAGGGATACGCCGTTGCGGAGGCCGGCGTTGTTTTGCAGGAGCTTGAACAGGCCTTGAACCAGGCGGGGCTTACCCTTGGGCAGTTTCCGCAGTCTATAGACGTCGCGACTCTGGGCGGCTTCATCTCAACGATGGGTAGCGGCCATTCGAGTAGCGGTTATGGAAACGTGGAAGACGTGGTTAGTAGGTTGGAGGTTGTGGTTCCCCCCGGCGAGGTCTACTGGACGAGCTTCAGAAGAGTGCCCAGGTCTTCTCTTAGGCCCGACTTGGCTAGGGTTTTCGTGGGGGCTGAGGGCGCCTTCGGCGTCATCACGGCGGCTGAGGTTAAGCTGTACGACTTGCCTAGGTTCATATGGGAGGACTCTGTGCTTTTCTCCACCTTTGAGGAGGGCGTTGAGGCCGTGGAGAAGCTGGCGTCGCTGGATCTGCCCCCTAAGATGGTTAGGTTATACGACGAGCTTGAGACCGCGTATTACACGGGGCTGGAAGGCGCCGTGTTGATCTTCCGCTTCGCAACCCAAAGCAAGGCCTTCTTGGAGGCGGCGAGGGGCGAGGTCTCTGACATTTTGAAGCAGAGCTTCAGAGGGCCGAGGTTGCTCCATAAACTGCTCCATGAGCGGCAGAACTACCGAGAGCACATCACCAGAATTCTTCAAAGGGGGTTAGTTGTAGATACGGTGGAGATCGCCGCCAGCTGGGACAAAGTTACGGATCTCCACAGCTCGGTGAAGGAGACGCTGAGGGACTTGGAGGGCGTCTACTTCGTCACTGCACATCTCTCCCACATCTACCGCCACGGCGCTTGTCTCTACTTCACCATTCTCTTTACGCCAGGCGAGTCTCTCTACTTCAGGATATGGGATGCCGTTTATTCAGAAGCCGAGAGGTTCGGCGCCACCATCTCCCACCACCATGGCACGGGGGTTCTGAAGCAACGTTACCTAGAGCTTGAGAAACCGGCTGAGCTTTATAGAAGACTTAAAGCCGCATTTGACCCCAAAGGACTTTTAAACCCCGGCCGGCTTGTCCCCTAGCGCGTCTCCGAGTTATTCCTCCGCGCAAGTAACATGTCGAGGGATTTCTTCTCAAACGGCCCCAAGGCTTCTTTCAACGCTCTGCAACCGGCGGAGTCGCTGTCTTTACACCGGCTGTACCTCGCAAGGGCCTTCTCAGCCAGCTTCCCGTCCACGCTTTCCCTTCTCCTCGCCAAGGCCCTCAAGACGGCTAGGGTCTCAGTGACGCAGTCTACATCGGGGCCTTGGGTCCTTTCCACAGTGCCGTCGCGCTTATGGGCAACCAGGTACACGGTGCAGGTCTCGTGGTCGTACGACATCTCCACCTTCTCCGCCTGCTGACCCGCCACGGCCTTTATCCCGCCTATTAAAGCCTCTTCTATCCTGGCGGCGTAGCGGAGTAGCTTCATGCCAAGTCTTAGCGACCTCCTGTCTAGTCTCCCCAAGAGCTTATACGCCACCTTCTTCACGTTGAGCAGCTCCTCGAAGGTCAGCTGGGTGGGGTCTTTGTCAAGTATCTCGTCTACTCTCTCTAGGTCCTCCTCTGTGAGGGGACCTGTGGCGGCCACGCTCTTCAAGGCGTTGGCCTCCGCGGCTGTGATAAGACCCTTGGAGACCAGGAGGGATGTCAGAAACTCCACCAACACGTAGTCTCTCTCCCTCTTCCTCATCAGTTCCGCATACAGCGGGATCAGGTAAAGTTCCAGCGACTTGATCAGCCTGTATGTTATGAAGCCAAGCGCCACCACCGCCGCCGTGAGTATAGAAAGCAGAACCAGTGTCGTCTCCACAGAAGAAGTATAGACGGAGTATATAAATCTACACCGGCTTCCCGCGGAGGCTCTGGCGCTTTCGCTGATGAGCCTAGCTCTCGGAGAAGACACCCTACAACTCCAAGACCGCGCTTTATCCGTTCCAACCCACTAGCTAGAGCAAAAGCCGGTGAGCGCAGGAAGACCCCCGTAGCCCGCCCGCGGATTGAAAATACCTACTCGCTAGCTAGGCTTAAAAGAGTCAAGACCCACGCCGTTGCGGTCGGAGAAGTCACAGACAGGATTTGTATACGTGGAGATGGCGACTTCACATTATAACATAGAGCTGCATCCCGAAACGCCAGCATGTTGAGCATCGGGAATATGATCCTCTGGCACCGCGCGGTCCCCATAGAGAGAGCCCCGCAGACCGGGGAAGACGCTCAGGCCTATAGGCGGTGTGTCTGGGGGACGTGGTCGAAAGTCGCCTTCGTAATCGATGCAGACTACGGAATACTACAGGACTTCATCCCGCGTAACATTGAGCTTTTGAACAGACGGCAGAACGCCACATGGCCTCAATTCATTAACATACCTCCCGGGCTCAAGAAAGAGTCGGGCTAACGCGGCCGACACGCGTTTCATGTGAATTTTAAATAGCTGGGTGAGGGCTTGCTTATGAGCTGGAATTTAGTAGTCGCCACGGGCTGGCGTCAAGAAAGGCTCTGCATGGAGGAGCTGTATCGCATAGGCGACATCGTGGGGCGGAGGGTGGAGGAGGTGTGGTTCACGGGGTTCGACGGGCTTCTCACCGCGAAGGTCGAGGGCGACCCCGTGGAGTTTGTAAAGATGTTCATAGACGTGGTCAGTAGCGGCTACTACATACCTAGGTTCGTACTCAGAGCCACGCCGATTATGGCCGTGGTTAAGACAGACCTCGACGAGATACAGCGTGCAGTCGGCGAGCTTGCGGAGCGCCACATAGCTCCAGAGGAGACGTTTAAAATAGAGCTGAAGAAACGCGGCGTGAAGTTCGACAGAGTCTCCGTCATTGAGTACGTGGCGAAGGCGGTTAACAGGAAGGTCAACTTGACGAAGCCTGACAAGGTAATGTGGATCGAGATGTTCCCCAGCAGAACCGGCGTGTCGGTGATACGGGAGTCCGAAAACTTCTCCCTCATGCGGGCGCGCTCGGCACATGAATGAGCAGTACATCACCGTCGCAGGCAGAAGGGTTAGGTTCGTAGCGGGCGGCTCGGGGAAGCCGCTTGTGCTTCTGCACGGGTGGTCTTTCAACGCCGACACCTGGGTGGAGAGCGGCATCTTCGACGCATTAGCTAAGTACTACGCCGTATACGCCATAGACATGCCCTACGGCGTGAGGACGAAAAGCGAGAGGTTTCATGCTCCTAGGCCTGAATACGCCAAGTTCCTGCGACAGGTGCTCGACGCCTTGGGCCTCGCCGATCCGCCGCTGGTGGGGCCAAGCGCCTCAGGCGAGGTGGTGTTGTGGTACCTCGCCCAGCGGCTTCCCGCCAAGGCCGCCGTGGTTGTGGGTCCCGTGGGGCTCGTCGACGAGTTGCTGAAGGCACTTGAGGAGAAGGAAATCCCCGTTCTCGCAGTGTGGGGCGAGCTAGACGAGATCTCGCCGCCTTCCAACGCGCAACTACTGCGCGGAAGAAATGTAAAAACAGCGATACTAAAGGGGGCTGGACACGCCGCGTATCTAGACAAGCCAAAGGAGTTCGTGGAGCTGGTGCTGGAGTTTTTAGGCTCTGTTTACTAGCTTCAGCGCCTCGGCGAGCTTCACCGCCTGTCTCGTCTCCCGGGGGTTGTGCGTTCTCACTACGTGGGCTCCGTTAAGCACCGCGATTGCCTCCGCGGCGACAGACGCCGGCAGAACCTCCTCTGGAGCCTCCACTCCCGCCACCCTTCTGAGGAAGGACTTGCGGGAGACGCCGATTAGTATAGGCTTCCCCAGCACCCTTAGCTTGGGCAGGTTGGCGATTATGTGGAGATCCCACTTCCACCACGGCCAGTTCTCGTCGCCGTGTCTGTATTCGCCCTTCACGACATATGGCTCGTCTCTTGGAGGCAATAGCGGAAATCCTATGCCTGGGTCAATTACGATCTTCCCGGGGTCTACGCCGCACTGCTCAAAACGCTCGACAGACCCCCTCAATGCCTCCAACACACGGTCGATGGGTTGTGGACCTTTCCTAGACGTTTTTTCTCTTGCCATGAGCACGACGGAGGCTCCGTGGTCCGCGACGACGCGGCACATCTCCGGATACAGCCAGCCCCCAGTCACGTCGTTTATTATCGACGCCCCCATCTTGAGCGCGTATTCCGCCACCTGCGGCCGGTAAGTGTCTACGCTTATTGGGATCTTTACGTTTTTCACGATCTCCGGGAGGACGGCCTTGAGTCTCTCCAGCTCTTTTTCAGGGGGAATCCACGTCTCTAGATATGGCGCGGTGGACATGGCTCCTACGTCTAGGAAGTCTGAATACTTCTCAAGCTCCATTGCTCTTTCCACGGCGGTTCCAAACGCCACGGAGCCCTTGTAAAAGGACTCAGGCGAGAGGTTCAGGACCGCCATTATCCTAGTGGGGTGATCGTCCCCTACTTCCACCCCAGCCAACCTCCCCCTTATTTTTTGCACGTCAACTTTTTTATTTCTGTTGTAAATAAAGTTGATGCAGAAAGTTATTAGAAGCAAGACGTACGTATTTGAAGGGGAGTTGCCTGTGGAGATATCCGGCCTGTTGGAGAAGTGGGGGAGGCTTGTGAAGAGGGGGGAGATCGCAACGTATTCCATAGAATCGGGGGAAATGCGGATGCGTAAGGTGGCGGATGGGCCTACATATTCGGTGAGGAGGATATATGTGGAGCCTGCCTGCGGCTGTCATCTCGAGATAGACGAGAGACGCGACTTCGAGGAGAACAAAGTCTCCTATTCGATATACCGCAAAACTCTCTGCCCTCAGCATCAAGCTTAAATCTCCGTCTCGGGGGACGTTTCTCGTGGGTAAGGCATACGTCGAGACGTATGGCTGCTGGCTTGCCAAGGCAGACGCAGAGGTGATCAAGCAGAGGCTTGGCTACGAGGAGACCTCCAGCGCAGAGGAGGCGGACCTCGTCTTGGTCTATACCTGCGCCGTGAGGGAAGATGGGGAGGTTAGACAGCTGGCGAGGATTAGGGAACTAGCTACCTTGGGCAAGAAGATGGTCGTCGCCGGGTGTCTCGTCAGGCTTAGGCCGTATACTATAAAGACCGTAGCGCCCCGCGCCGAGTTGCTCTACCCCGCGGAGGTGGAGGGCGGGCGGGAGAGGGAGATGAGGATCCTCCCTAGATACGACGGCGGCCTCATCTACACCGTGCCTCTCCAGGTGGGTTGTCTGGGCAACTGCGCTTTCTGCGCCACTAAGTACACAAGGGGCGGGGCGGGCTACGTGAAGAGCGCAGATCCAGACGACGTGATTCGCCACGTGAAGGAGGCTGTGGCCAAAGGCGCGCGGGAGATATACCTCACGGGGCAGGACGTCATCACCTACGGCTTTGATATGCGGTGGAGGCCGGGATGGAGTCTGGCAGACCTCCTAGAGAGGATGTTGCGGGAGGTGGAGGGGGAATATAGGGTGAGGATAGGCATGTCGGAGCCTTGGGTGTTTGAGAAATTCGCCGACCAGCTCTTGGACGTCGTGAAGCGGGACCACAGGGTGTACCGGTACTTCCACCTCCCCGTGCAGTCTGGTAGCGACCGCGTGTTGAAGGCGATGGGCAGGAGATACACGGTGGACGAGTACCGTGCCCTTGTGCGTAAAGTCAGGCGGGAGCTGGGCGACCACGTATTCGTAGCCACGGACATCATTGTGGGGTTCCCGGGCGAGGACGAAGAGGATTTCGCCGCCAGCGTAAAGCTGGTGGAGGAGCTGCAGTTCGACAAGGTACACGTGGCGCGGTTCAGCCCAAGGCCATTTACAGAAGCCGCCGTGATGCCCCGGCAGGTGCCAGATGCCGAGAAGAAGAGAAGAAGTAAGATCTTGTCTCAAGTCGCCTTGAGGGTTGCCCACCTGCGGAACGGGCTCCGCGTGGGGCAGAGAGACGTGGTGCTTGTGGACGAGGTTGATCACGGGCTGGTGGTTGGACGCGCCAGCGACTACAGACAGGTGGTGGTTAAGAGAGGCTCCGGCGACGGGCTGATGGGGAGATTCGTCGGCATAACCCTTGTGGCGGCCAGCCCCGTGTATCTATACGGCGAGGTTAGAGAATAACCTGCTCCCAGGGGTACTTCTTGGTGGTCTTCTGGCTCCTCAGCTCCTCCAGCTTCTGTAGAAGCGTCTTCACCTCCGCCTCAGTTATCTTTCTGAAGAGGGGCCTCACCTCCCCCAACGTAGCGCCTGGCCTAGGCGGTTTATACGCCTCATCCCACCTGAGCTCCGCGGACTCGCCCATCATCTTCCACAGCTGGTAGGCGCTGTCTGGGGCCACAGGCGCAAGGCCGGCCGCAAGCATCTTCAGGGACCAGTAGGCGCGGTGAAGCACCGCCTGCGCCGCCTCCACATCGGTTTTGACCAGATCCCAGGGAGCGCGCGTGTTTAGGTAGCGGTTTCCCTCCCTCGCGATCTCCACCAGCGCGTGGAGCGCGTCTTTCAGCTCTACGGCGTCGTAATGCCTCTCCGCCTTCCTAAACAGCTCCGTGACCTTTGCAATGAAGTCTTCGTCCTCGGGGGCCGGCTTGCCCGGTGGGGGCACGACGCCGCCCATTCGGCTCTTTATGAAGGAGAGGACGCGGTTGACGTAGTTGCCCACGTCGTCGTTCATAACCTTGTTGATGATCTCAAGGGCGACTGACCAGGTGAAGCTTGTGTCTCTGTTTTCTGGGCGGATGTACACCAACACGAACCTCCAGTAGTCCGGGGGGAGGAGCTGAAGCGCCTCGTCTATCCAGATGCCCCACCTCCTGCTCTTGGAGAACTTGTCCCCCTCATACAGCAGGTACTCGGTGGAGGCCGTGGTGGTCGGCATGGTGTAGCCGCCCCCGTTCGCCAAGAGAAGCGCGGGGAGTATAATGACGTGGAAGGGTATGTTGTCTTTGCCCACGAAGAAGATTATCTTGGTCTCGGGGTCTTTCCAGAACCGGACCCACTCCTCCTCCCTCCCCAGCTGCTTGAAATACTCAATAACGGCGGATATGTAGCCGAGAACCGCCTCGAACCAGACGTAGATGGTCTTCCCCTCGGCGCCTGGAAACGGCGCGGGGATGCCCCACCTGTTGTCTCTAGTGATGGCGCGAGGCCGCAGACCCTCCTTTAACATACCCAGCGACATCTCCTTGGCGTTCTGAGGCAGATGCGGGTTCTCCTCCACGTATCTCCTAATTCTGTCCTCCAGCCTCCTGAGGTCGAGGTACCAGTGCCGCGTCATCCTCCACTCGGGCTTAGAGCCGCAGACGGCGCATCTAGGCTCCACCAGCTGTCTGGGGTCGAGCAATCTGCCGCAGTTCTCGCATTGGTCGCCTCTGGCCCTTTCATAGCCGCAGTAGGGGCATTTCCCAATTATGAAGCGGTCCGGAAGGTATATCCCATCCCTGGGGCAGTACGGCACCTCCTCGTCTTTTGTGAAGATATAGCCGTTGTTGTAAATCTTAAGGAAGAACTCCTGTACAAACTTTATATGAGTCTCGGAGTGCGTATGAGTGTAGAGGTTGAAGGAGATGTTCCACCTTCTAAACAGCTCCGCCACGATTTGGTGCATCTTACTGGCATACTCCGCGGGGTCTACCCCCAGCTGGATCGCCTCCACCTCTATCGGCGTGCCGTGTATATCGCTCCCAGACACAAACACCACCTCGTGTCCCCTCAACCTTAAGTAGCGGGCGTAGACGTCTGCCGACAGCACAGACCCTATGAGGTTGCCCAGGTGGGGCACCGTCTGTACGTAGGGCCACGCCGAGCCGATGACGAACTTCGCCACACAGAGAGAATCATAAGAAGTTTTATAATTAACTCTGCGGCTTCTTTAACCATCTATGGCGTCGACAAGTTCAGCATGTTTCGCTAGGCCGTTTAGGTGCCGTCTAGCGTAGTTTACCACGCAAAGGAAAGTCGTTAAAGCCGGCGGCACAGGACGTCAAGACCGTAGCCCCCAGAGTTATATCCCCGCTTCAACTGTCAGGTGGCGCTTGAGACGCCGGAGGAGGACAGGAGGCTTTCAGCGGGCAAGAATCCGTGAGCCGCGGCGGCTCTCTGGTGGTGTCGTCTAGGAGGCCGGGTTTACTGGCGAGTCTGGCTGAGGCGGGTGGCGCCATTCCGGCAGGACTGAAGCAAGCCGTTAGGAAGATGAGGCTGTGAACGAACTATTTCCCAACCATAGATCTGAACATGGCCCTGAGCGCCTCACGCACTCCGCCAGACTCGTAGGCTGCCAATACCCTAGACCATTTAATGCGCAAGACGAAGAAAGTCACGATGAGGGTGACAACGGCAAGAGTTACGGAGGAGAGCCAGGGATCTCCCACTACCTGGTCAAGTGCGGCGTATGTCACGTCTGCAAATATCACGAGGGCCGTGGCGAGCACAAGCTTGCCCGCCAGCAGGGCCGCGAAGAACCGCTTTATGTTATATCCCGCGGCGCCGAGCGGAATGTACAATACGTCGTCTGCAAGCGGCGACATGGCGAATATAAACACAGCGACGTCGATCCCCCACTTGGAGACCTTGTCGAAGAACCTCTTGGCGTATGTCAGCTCCTTGCCCATCACCGCCCTTCCTATGCCGTAGCCGTAGAGAAACACGACAAGCTTGCCCAGCGCCGCGCCCAGCGCCGTCGTCAAAGCCGCCAGAGCCAAGCTAACTGGGTCGTTTCTAGAGGCGACGTAGCTTATGGTGGCCAGGTAGCCGGGGAGGGGGAGGAAGGGTATTAGATGGGATGCTAAGACTGCAAAAAAGACAAACAGAGGGCCGAGGTCCATCAGCGGCCAAACTTGCGCTGGCGACGCGAGTACTCCTCGACGACGTATGCTAAGTCCTCCTTCTCCACCTCCGGCCAGAGCTTGTCTAGAAAGATGAGCTCCGAGTAGGCGGATTGATAGAGCAGAAAGTTGCTGAGCCTTTTCTCGCCGCCGGTTCTCAACACTACGTCTGGCTCCGGGTTGGGGAGGCCCCTCGTGTCTAGGCATTGGAAGAGAGACTCCTCAGTAATCTCAGCCATCTTCACCTCGCCGGTCAGTATCCGCTTTATGCACCGCACAATCTCCGCCCTGCCGCCGTAGCCCAGGGCAAAGGTGAGGTGGTAGTTGGAGTAGCTACGTGTCAGCGACTCCAGCTCCTCCATATACTTCGCGATCCTGCCCGGCAACAAGCTTCTGTCGCCGATGAACCTTATCCTGACCTTGTTTTCGTGTATCAGCGGATCCTCAAGTGTACGTTTAAACTCCTCTTCGAATATTCTGAACAAGATTTCGAGCTCAAGCCTGCTCCGCTGGAGGTTTTCTGTGGAGAGAGCAAAGAACGTGACGTTTTTTATCTCGCGGTATTCCAAGGCCCAGGTCAAGAAGCCACGCACCTTCTCCACGCCTCTCCTGTAGGCGTGGTAGAAATCCAGGCCTGTTTTTTTCGCGTATCTCCTGTTCCCGTCGGGTATTACCGCTATGTGGGTGGGTATCTTAACAGACGCGCTCCCCCACATGTTCATCCCCGCCCTTTTCTATCGTTAAGAGAACTGGCTTGTCGCAAGTGGCCAGAAGCATGCCCTGGCTCTCAAGCCCCATCATACTCTTGGGCTGGAGGTTCGTCACTACCACGACGTATTTCCCCAGGAGCTCCTCGGGCTTGTAATACTCGGCGAGGCCGGCGATTATTTGCCGCTTCTCGGCGCCGAGGTCCACCACGAGCCTAATCAGCTTCTTGGACCCCTCCACCCTCGCGGCCTCTATTACCTTAGCGACCCGGAGATCCACGCGTCTGAAGTCGTCGATGCTGATGAGAGACATCACTGCGCCGTGTGTACATCTATTTAAAGATTACAGCTTGAAATCTCTATATGAGGCGCCCACGGTGTAGATGATAACCTCCACGAGCTTCGGGCCCTCCCTCAGGCTGTATCTATAGAGCACGGCGACTCCCTGCGCCACGTGCACCACCGCCGACTTCTCTATGAAGCCGTCCCTTATCTCCTCCCTCGGAGGCAACACGTTTGCGAAGTCTCCAGCCGAGGCGGCTAGGTAGACGTCTATGCGCTCCGCCGAGCCGTCTCTCCCAACGCGACTCTCCACATATATGGGGGCGTCTGAATGCACGTGCCGGAGAGGCGCCTCTATCTGTTTAAGCCGGCTCACCACGTAGTTCACCGTCTGGTATACCTGCTCTTTCGAGGCGAGCGGCACCACGATCACCGCGGGGGGCACTGCAAGCATGGAGTCTAGAGAGACCTCTTTAATATCCGTTTCGCGACATACGCGGCTACGAATCCCAGAAATGCGGGTATTAGGTATACGGCGAGGAGAAATGTGGGAACTCCGAAGTAGCTACCCTCCACGGTGACCGTGACCACGTTGGATCTGTTGGGAAGGAGGAAGCCGTTGCCGAGGAATTCCGCATATATCTCGTAGACGCCGGTGTCGCGGAATGTAAGCGGGATCTTAGCCGTCTTATTCACGGCGAGGCGCTCCACGTCGGTTTTGTTCAGGGTTTTGTTGATCTTATATACCACCACCTCCCCCTCCTCCCGCCCCACGGGGCTTGTCAAAACCACGACTAGGGGGAGACCGCCGTCTACGAGGGCCACCCTTCTCGCCGCCGATATGGAGACCGATGTAGGATTTCTAACTGCCGTGTAGCGCTGAGATGCGCCGCATGGGTAGTAGCTGTCGTCTCCCGGGAAATACACCGTGATGTTGTACACCCCCGTCTTGTTAAACACAACCACCGGGCCCCCGGGGGTGCCGTTTATGAAGATATGTGTAGGCAGAGGGGTAAGCCGCTGGACTTCGTACCTCCTGAGCACATACACCGTATTGTTAGACGCCAGATAGCCTTTCAGCACAAATCGTATAGCACACTGCGCCCTCTCTATGTAGATATACGTCACGTTGTCTGTGCTGGCATAGTTGGGGTCTAGGCTCTCGAACCGAGCCACCACCTGGAAAACGCCGCCGCGGGGCGGCGACCACCAGCCGTTGTAGGTGGAGGAGTTCCCCACGTAGACCGTGGTTCCGTTTATGATTAGGTGGAGCCTGCCTGGCACGCCCTCCGGTTTTACCATAACCCTCACCGGTAGCAACTCGCCGTACACCCCCCTGGTAGACACGTCAAGCACAACCTTCACAATGGCGCTACTGACGAAGACGTTGAAGACGGCCCTGGCACCTAGCAGGCCGGGGGTCTCCACTATGGAGACTGTGCCGATGTATGTGCCTGCGGGGAGTCCTTTCGCCCTCAAGATGCCCACACCGTTCTGTACGGGAACCGTGTAGTTGAAGAGATGTGTCCGCCCGACTAGCTCCACAACTGCGGTGGCGTTTATGGGCCTGCCGTAGAGACTAACGCGGATCGGCACCACGAGCTCCTCCCCGTAGACGGCGGAAAAGGTCTTGTTAACCTCCACCTCAGGCGTAGACGGCGCTACGTAGACCAGCGTGGAGACTCTTGCAGGTAAGAAGTTCCTGTTTGCCGGGGTAAACACCACCGTGAGGTTGTGGGAACCCGCGCCGATTCTCAAGGTGTCGAGGGGGAACGCGACTGGCCTGCCGTCTAGGTATGTCTTCACCTCTCCCTGGGGCTTAATGATGGAGGAAACCTCCACAGAGACTGACAAAACCTTGCCGTACTTCACCACGTAGGGGTTTGAGAAGGTGCCGTTTATCTTCACGTCTAGCCGAACCGGCGCCGGCGACACGCGGAAGACTCTGACGCTGGTTACAGAGGTTACGTTTCTATCTCCCAAGACTCTCGCCGTGATCTGGTAGGTCCCCACGTCGAGTATGGGCAAGGTCAGTGTAGACGGGGCCCTCACCATCGTGGGGTACGTCTGGTTTACAGATATCTGCACAGCTGCGCGGTACTCCCGCCGCCCCACAAACACCATCACTGTTGCGTTTATTCCCTCGCCGTAGATGTACTCGGCCTTGTGGAGCACCACAAGCGTGGGCGTTGCCCGTGCAATAGACACAGGGTACTGCACCGCAACGCCGTCCATGAGGAGGCGCAGAGTGTAGTTGCCTGCGCCCACGGCCCAGGTATCCACTTCTGCCACCCCCTCCCCTAGAGACACCGCGAAGGGGCCGAGGCTTGCCGAGGCCCTCCTGGGGGGCGGCGTGAGGAGTATTCGCATGACCTCCCCGTAGACGTTGCCTGACACGGTGATGTTGGGGACTACAACCACACGTGTCTTTTCGTAAAACACGCCGCTGGTGGCTAACACCTGGTAGACGCCGGAGTACTGAGGTGTATACGACACGCGGAAGCCGGGCATCTTGGTGCCGTTGATGTAGAGCCTCACGTCTCCGCAGTCCTGCTGGGTTACGTTTAGGCTGATTTTGGAGGTCATGTTGGCCGCCTCTATCTCAATTCGGCAAGCTTGGCTTATCCCGAGCCGGATGGTCTGGTTGTCCACCCTCAACACCACGTCGCCCTCCCGCCGTAACGGCTTCAAGCCGAGGTATATGACCTCGCCGTGCGTTATGTTGAAGTCGACGACTGCGCCCTCCACTGCCTGCACCTTAGTGGCGCCTCTTATAGTGAGGTTGGTATAGGTAAAGGCGTTCACGAAGCTAGGCTCCACAGAGATGGCGGAGATGCTTTTATAGGCGAGGATTATCACTGCCGTGAGTAGCAAGATGGTTACGTTTGACGTGTGGGGCACGCTTATACCAATTGAGCCAGCTATAAAAACAGTTGTCGACGCAATCCATAAGGCCCTCGGCGGAAGGTTGCCTCACCAGACGGTCCAGGCGCTTGTCAACGATGAGCGGCGGAAGATGAAGCTGGCGCGTAGGGAGAAGCACGAAGTGGTGCCTCCCATATACACGCTCCTCGACATGTATAAACAGCTACGCGATAGGGGGATAGGCTTGTTTTTCGACGTCCACCAAGTGCAAGACGCCATAGACGACGCCATATCCCGCCTCGAGGTGTCGCCGTTTGAAGACGCCGTTGAGGCCATAAAGCTGGCGAAGGCCGAGGGCTACAAGGTCGGCATAATTTCCAACGTCTTGTTCTGGCGGTCCCGCGCCACCAGGAAGCTACTGGAGAGCCTCGGCATATCGCAACTCGTAGATTTACAACTATACGCCGACGACATAGGCTATGTTAAGCCCTCCGTCCAGGTTTTCGAAGCCGCCAAGATGCTTCTGCTGGGAGACGCGGAGCCTGACGTCTACCTCCACGTGGGGGACGACTTCTATGAGGACTTCCTAGGTGTTTTGATGGCAGGCTACGGCGCGGTGCTTGTAGACAGGAGGGGGCAGTACACGAAGAAGGAGGTTACGGAGTCGGTGGCCTGCAGAGCCTACATGGTGAGAAGCCTCAAGGCCCTTCCGCTGGTTCTCCACGAGGTGGAGCAGTGCGTCGGCGCTAGCCGACGGTAGAGGCGAGGTAACGGGCGTACTCCACAAGGGCCTTCACCCCGGGGGACTCCCCAGGCCTTAGCTTCAGCACCTCTATCTCAAGGGCCTGTCTCGCCGCCTGCAGAAGTTTGTCAAAGGGTATTATGTGGGGCCGCTCGCCAAACGTCTTCTCTATCACGAGTTCCCAAGACGTGCCGTGTACCGCACTAATGGAGTACTCGGGTATATACATGTTAAGGATTGGCTTAAGCCTCTTGCCGCCGACAAGCTCCACGTAGCTCTTGGTGGCCTCAAGCGCCGAGACGTCGGGCGTAACCACAGGCGCTACGTAGTCCACAAGCCCCACCACGGGGCTTCCCGCCGAGAGCGGGGGCGCATCGATGAAGAGGATTTTAGGTCTGAGCCGGGACTCCACTATCTGCATCATGTATTCCAGCTGTCTCTTCGTCAGGGGGACGTCTTGCGCCATGTAGGTAAAGACCAGCTGAAAGGCCCCCTTCTCGGTGTTCCACCTCCTTATGTAGAAGGCCCTCAGGGGGTCTGAGATCCTTCCCGCCGCGAAGTCCGACAGAGAAGGTCTGCCCCACGCCGCGAGAGGGTCTCCGAGGAGTATGAGAGCTGCCGTCCCTATGTTCGGCGTTAGGTCTAAAAAAGCTACGGGATAGTGGGCAACGTCCCTCCAGAGATACGCCAGCAACACGGCGGAGTTCAAGGCGAGGGTGGTCTTGCCCGTGCCTCCCTTAGTCCCCGAGAGGAAGATTAACTTCTTCATATCTCAGGCGCCGAGACGGGTCTTCTCTTAATCTCGTCGGGGGTGGGCTCCCGCCTAGTCTCAACTTGTCTCTTCTCTTCCCTCTTCTCCTTCCTTCCCCGTCCTCCAATAAACATAAGCGCCAAGCTAACCAGGTAGACAGACACAGCCACCAGCGTCTGGCCTAGCACACACAGAGCGAAGGCGGCGATGTTTAGTAGAATCCCCACGAAGAGCCACACGCCGATCTCCCTACTCGTTTATTTATCTGTTTCAGTCAGAATGCCCTGCCTGCGCTTTGGCTACTTGACCACCTTGGTGTAGTTAAACAACGCGCTTTCGATTATGTCGCAGAGTCCCTCCACATCGCCGGCTTGTGCCTTGACCCACAGCGGCGTGTCTCTCCGCAGGATATACTTCTTGCCTATCTTCTCCAGGTAGCCAGAGGCCAGTAGAGCCTCCGCCATGTTGGCCACCTTAAACACCACTGATCTGCTCGGCCTCATCTTAGTCTCGGCCCACCGTGCCACATCGCCAACTACAAAGCTCACTATGTTGCCCCGTGCCCCGGCAACTATCTCCACAAGATACTTCGCCAGTATTTCGCACATCTTCACAGTTGTAGGTCGCGTATCGTATATATATACATTATACCGCCTACCCGTGCGCGTCGTTGTCATCGGAACCACCGGCGTCAACATGAGGGCCCTCGCGGCGTCTCTAGATAGCTTCCACAAGGAGCAGGGCCGCGGAAGGCTGGGGCTCTACTTCGTGGAGGACGAATTGAGGAGGGAGGTGGACTGGGTTACTTTCCTCGATAGCGACGATTATTTCTGGCAAGAGCGTGTATGGCAGGAGGCCGTGGCCAGAGCCATTGGCAAGGCTGAGGAAGAGGCGGCAGAGCATGCCCTTCTCTTCATGAACCTCCCCTACTTCCGGAAAAGTCGCTTTTTCCCAGCTGTTGACGTCGCCGTTCTCCGGGCGTTTAAGCCGGGCATGTTGCTGACGTTGATAGAGGAGGCACACGTGATTTGGCGGAGGATACAGATACGAGAGGAGCGGGAGAAGACGGGCGCCAAGCTCAGGCTAAAAGACGTCTTTGCCTGGCGTACAGCCTCTATCCTCATAGGCGACACCATCGCGAAGGCTCTCGGCGTCTCCAACGTGGTAATTGCCGTGAAGCACCCGGTGAGGACCATCTACGGGATCGCCTTGCAGGTGGCCAGGCCCAGGTTTTACCTCTCCTTCCCCATTACCTTTGTGAGAGACGACCCCGAGGCTCGGCGTGAGATAGACAAGTTCCGCGCCGCCATGCACAGGAAGTTCTACGCCTTTGACCCCCTCACAATGGACGAAAGAGTGTTGAGAACGGCAAGGAGACGCGGGGAGGTGAGAGTTGTGGAGGCTGGGGATAGGTGGCTTCTGCCAGAGGACGTGAGGCCGGCTGTGGAGGACGAGGCCGAGCTCTACCCCATGGAGATCCCGGCTGACCAGGTGGAGGAGGTTCTGGCAGACATAGACAACTTGATTAAGTTCAAGGACTTCCGCTACATACTCCAGTCAGACGCCGTGGCGGTGTACCGTCCATTCATGAGGAGGCTCTTCCACCGGGGGGTCTTCAGCGAGATTATGTACGCTACAAACACGGCACATAAGAGACTTTTCATCTACTGGCCTCCCGAAGATAGAGTGCCCGGGATGGACTCGCCCTTCGACCCCGGCGTGGGTACCGTGGAGGAAGACCTGGGCAACTTCTTCCAACAGCTTGAGAAATTTACATCCCGTTTTTCAGCCTTGTGATGAATTCTGTAATCCTGTCGCGGCCTCTGATCTCCATAAACCCTCTTTTCTCATCAAAGATATATAACACATCTTCGTCCGCAAACGGGATGTAGAGCACCTTCACGTCTCCAGGCCATCTAGAGGGCTCCCTAGTCACCAGATAGGCTTTCACGTCTTTCTCAACGCAGGGAACTATAAGCCCTTTAGTTAAAATCAAAGCCGGCCAGTTTATTCGAAGTTTCAGTGTCGTCTAGCCTCTTCACCGGTCGAGCCGACCGAGCCTCAACATTTAATTAACTGTTGAAGAACTGTCATGGATTATAAATTTGTAGTAGGTCTCCTCGTCGGGGTAGCCATCGGCGCCTTGTTGATGGCTCTTTCCGCACCCCAGCAACCCGCCGCCACGCAACAACATCAGACCACCACTACGCTACAAACCTGTCCCACCTCCGTAGACGCCATTAAGAAGAGGGGCAAGCTGGTGGTGGGGACGTCGGCTGATTGGCCCCCCTATGAGTATGTGGATAACGGGAAGGTAGTAGGCATAGATATCGATATCGCTGGGAAGATTGCCGAGAGGCTAGGCGTCGGCCTTGGGGTACGCGATATGAAGTTTTCGGCGCTTATAGAGGCCGTTAAGAGAGGCGATGTCGACATCGTGATAGCTGACATGTCCATAACGCCCAATAGGGAGAAACAAGTGCTCTTCTCCATACCCTACCAGGCGGACTCCTCCGTTGTTATCGCCAGGAGGGGCTTGCAGATCAAGAGCGTGGAGGACCTCAAGGGCAGGGCCATAGGCGTGCAGGTGGGCACCGTGCAGGAGGACTGGGCTGAAAAAACTCTGGGCAACTACTCCAAGTGTGAAATACGACAGGGTGTATCCCTACATGGTGGAGGCTCTGCGTAAGGGCGACCTAGACGCCATAGTGGTGGGCGGCGTGGTGGGGAAGGCGATAGTGAGTAGGTTCCCCGAGTTTGAGCCTGTATACAGCCTCGGCGTCCGCTACAGCGCAGTCGCTATGCCGCTGTGTGCCTACGACCTAAAAATAGAGGTTGATACCGTTATATACGACATGTTACAGACGGGCGAGATGGAGCGGCTGATAAGTAGCTGGATTGAGAAATGGCTCTACAGTTGATACTGCCTCCTCTCCTCCTGTTAATATCCCCTTTTTCCTCCGTCTTTACGGTCTCTCTAGACGGCATAACTTCCTCGGTATACGTAGCTGATAACTGGGTCAGGTGGACGCTGGGCTACATGAACGTGTCGTCCTACGACCCCAGAGGAGTTGGGTCAGTCGGCATGATATTCCTCTTCGCTAACAACGGGACGTACTGCTTCTGGATGAAAAACACAAAGATCCCTTTGACCATTGTGTGGATAAGCGGCGAGACTGTGACGGGGTGGGTCCAGGGACAGCCGCTGGATGAAAGACCTGTGTGCGGCTACGGCGACAAGGTGCTGGAGCTCAGGCCAGACGTCGCCGTGCCGAGGAGAGTGAGCATAATCGGCGAGCAACGACCTCGTCACTAGTCGGTGGGGTTCATCCTCGTCATTCTTATATAGTGGAGACTGCGTTAATAAGCATGACCCCGTATATATACACCGCGTTGATCCTCTACGCCACCTCGCTGGGGCTTGGAATCGCCGGGCAAGCAACAGCCTCCGCGGCGGCTGGCATAGCCTCCATAGTGTTGATCGGCATCGTGCTTACGCGTGCATACCGGGAGTTGGAAGACCTGAAAAACGCCTATTGGGACAAGCTTGCCGGCGTCTGGCTCAGCGCGGAGTACACAGCCGCCATCTGGCTCTTCGTGCTGACGGGGGTAGGCTCGCAGTTACTCTCGGCGTTTCTCTGGCATCAGCTCACGTCTATTGTTCCCGCAGTTATGCCTGGAGAGGTGCAGATTACAAGCCCTGAGGAGATCGGGAAGTTCTTGGGCATTGCGGCTTTGGCTCTGGGAGTGTTTACGCTGGTGCTGGTTTGGTTTGCGGCGTGGGTATATCTCATCGACGTGTTTACCCGCGACCTTTATCTCGTGAGAGTCGCCGCAGAGACAGGCAGTTTTAGGCCTTTCAGCGCAACGTTTTACATAATTATAAGTCTTGTTACGGTAGGGTTTTTATACTTCTACTGGCTCTACTCAGTATGGGGGTGGATTTCTCAACTGAAGACCTCGACGAGGTTGCCTCCCTCATCGCAAGGTCCAGTTGTACAGTAGCTCTCACGGGGGCGGGGATTTCCACGGCAAGCGGAATCCCCGACTTCAGAGGCCCCCAGGGCATTTGGAGAGTCGTCGACCCCGAGAAGTTCGAGATAGAGTACTTCTATAAGAACCCAGACGAGGTTTGGGACCTTTTCGTGCAGTATCTACTGCCGGCTTTTGACGTGAGGCCGAACCCCGCCCATTACGCCCTCGTCGAGCTTGAGAGGCTCGGCAAGCTCTGCGCCGTAATTACGCAGAATGTGGACATGTTACACCAAGCGGCGGGTAGTAAAAACGTGATTGAGCTACACGGAGCGCTGAGAGACGCAGTGTGTATTAACTGCGGCGCGAGGTACCCCCTAGCCGAGGCGTTGAAACATCGGAGAGCCGGAGCGCCTAGGTGCCCCAAGTGCGGCGGCGTCTTGAAGCCCGACGTAGTTTTCTTCGGGGAGCCTCTCCCACAGCAAGCGCTTAAGGAGGCTTTCATGCTCGCCGAGATGGCCGAGGTTTTCCTCGCGGTGGGAACCTCCCTGGCTGTGTATCCCGCCAACCAGCTACCGATCACCGCCAAGAAGCGCGGGGCGAAGCTTGTAATTGTAAACGCCGACGAGACTTTTTACGACTTCTTCGCGGACTATATACTTAGGGGGAGGGTGGAGGAGGTATTGCCCGCGCTGGTGGCTAGGGTTAGAGACATTCTATTTTGAAAGGCCTCTTCTCCAGCAACGCCTTCTCCGCCTTCTCCAGGAGTTGCTTAATCTTTATACACCCCACATCTTCTTTCAACAGGTAGAGAGCCTCCTTCAGCATTCTTTCAAACTTATCCGGCCGACCCTCCTGTAGCTTCACAAACGCGGCGGCCAACATTATGAGACCTTGCAACGTGGCATTTCTCGTCTTCCTCCAGAGACCCTCCAAGGCGTTGTGAGCCTCCCAAAACCTCTCTCTATTAAACAGATCGACGTATCTCTCCACCCCGCCGCCTACGTCTTCAAATGTTATGTCAACAACCTCCAGGACCCTCCCCACGGCCTTTTCCACCTCGGCCACGGCCTTTTTCAAGTCGTCAGTTTTGACATCCACCTCCACGTGATCTGAGGCTATCCTTACGGCGATTACGGGCAACACCAACCTTAGCCTACGTAGGAGGTCCTCCCGGTGGGAGACGGAAAAACCTGGGTTTTCCGCTATGAGGAGGTATCTCATTTACCGAGGGATAGCAATACTGCGGTGAAGTCTATTATGTCTCTGAAGGAGACCATGCCAACTAACTTCCCTGAGGCGTCCACGACGGGCAGGTGTCTTATGTTTAGTTCGCGCATCTTCTCCATGGCCTCTGTAACTAGGGCGTTTTCGTTTATCACGATAGGGTTTTCCGTCATCACCATCCACGCGGGGGTGTCGGGGGTAAGCGCCCTGGCCACCACGTAGACCATGTCTCTTTCGGTGACTATCCCTATCGGCTTCCCCTCGTCGTCTACGATTACTACGCTACCGATCTTCTTCTCGTACATACGTATTGCTATATCTCTGACCTTGTCGTTTTCCTTGGCCGTCACTACTTCCTTAACCATTATGTCTGCAACTCTCAACGGGAGCTCTCTACGTTTCACCAGAGGCATACAATTAAACTTTCTCAGTTATTTAAATTTATATCTTTATCATCGTTTTTCTTATGGATAGGTCTAGGTCTACGATGACTTTGATGTCTCCATAGGTCTCCTTTAGCTTCTTCACAGTGGCAATCATCCGGTCAAGTTTTTTCAGGAACTCTACGTTGTCCGGCAACGGACCGCCGGCGTAAAATTCAACGCCTTCAGCTGGCTTAAGCTCTATGCCGAAGGCGAAGGCGAGCTCCTGAAATTTAACCCACCTCTCCTCCAGCGCCTCCAGCGCCGGTCTGCTTGTTCTGTACTTCTCGGCGTATTCCCTAAGCATCGTCAACAGCGACTCAAGCTCAGAAAGAGAGAGGAGTATCATCGTGACAGATAGTAGGCTATTTCCACGTTGCCGACGCAGAACTTAACCATACCCGGCGTCAGGTTAGGGCAACCGAAAGTGTTGAGCTCAACAGACTCCTTAGGGGGCGGCGGCGCCTCCCTAGGAGGCGGCAGGGGCGGTATCACCTCCGGCAGTGGGGTTGTGGTTATGTAGCTCTCCTCCGGCCCTATCACGACTGTGTAGTCCTTGAGTCTGAGGTCATTTGCCATCTTCCCCGCCTCGACAAGCGTCTCGAGCACCGAAGACAGAGCCGTGTAGAGGTATCCCAAAGTGCCCAGGCCTATGACGTAGTTGCCCACCTGCCGGCGGGCCAAAGTAATCGGCGTGGACTCCAGCTGCGGCAACAGGGACCTCACGTGCCAGATGACCTTCTCTATGCTGGTTGACCTAACCACCATCATAGGATCACCCTGATCCTTCCGCCCACAATCTCCACATATACCTCATCGTCGGGGCCCAGCACTTTGATCAACACATCTTTTATCTGCTGGCTGACCGGGAGCTCCGCCACCCTTTTCTTCTGGAGAGTTCTCACGGCACAACTATCAGGTTGTTTTTTCCTCTAGACACAACGTACATATCCGGCGGGAAGTACTTCAACAGGTTTATCGGAACGCCTGTGGGTTGCGGGGGCCAGTAGAAGTTTAGCCTCGCGCCCTTCACGGCGACAGGCTTCACCTTGTACTTCTCCAGCATGGACTCGACGTCTTCTATTAGGTGTATCTGTGACGTATATATAATCATGACCTCCCCATATAAGCCGTTTATATACTTTGCTTTAGGCATTGAAGATATTTATTAACGTGGTTTCCGCCACGGTTGATGCAAGCGGTTATTTTGGCCGGTGGGTTTGGCAAGCGGTTGGCGCCTTTGACTTCTGAGGTTCCTAAGCCTTTGCTTCCGGTGGGGGGCAAGCCGATTTTGGTGAGACAGATTGAGTGGTTGAGAAGGTTTGGGGTTACCGACGTGGTGCTTGCGGTGGGCTACCTCCGACATAAGATCTTCGAAGCGCTGGGAGACGGGAGGAGACTTGGCGTGAGGATCTTCTACAGCGTGGAGGAGGAGCCCTTGGGCACGGGCGGCGCTGTCAAAAACGCGGAGCCTTTCATCACAGACGAAGTCTTCATCGTTCTCAACGGCGACGTCTTAACCAACCTAGACCTAAACAAGCTGGTGGAGACGCTGGGCGACGCAGACGGCGCTATAGCGCTGGTCCCTCTGAGAAGCCCCTACGGCATAGTGGAGTTCGACAAAGACGGATACATCACGCGCTTCCGTGAGAAGCCGCTCCTAGAAGGCTTCTACATAAACGCCGGGGTGTACGCCCTCAGGAGGAAGGTGCTGTCGGAGTTGCCGGACCGCGGCAACATCGAGGAGACCCTCTTCCCCCGACTCGCACAACAACGCCGCCTCAAGGCGGTAGTGTATAGAGACGTCTTCTGGAAGTCTGTAGACAGCTTGAAAGATCTAGAGGAGGTGGATCGGTTCTTTGGCGCCAACAATGAACATTGAAGAGCTCGTATTGAAGTACGCGCTGGCCAACGCCGTTAAATACGGCGGTAAAGCCGACGTGAAGGCCGTCATGTCTAAGTTGATGGCGGAGGTGCCTGAGCTGAGGCAACGCGCCAAGGAGGTGAAGCAGGTGGTGGAGAGGGTAGTGGTGCAGGTCAACGCCATGTCGCAGGAGGAGCAACTGCGAATTCTTAGAGAGAGGTGGCCCGAGATGCTGGGGGAGAGGAGGGTTGAGCAGAAGCGCCCCGGCATAGAGAGCCTACCTGAGCTACCCAACGTGAGGGGCGGCGTCGTGGTGCGGTTCGCCCCCAATCCGGACTTCGTGCTTCACCTAGGTAGCGCCAGGCCTGCTATTTTAAACTACGCCTACAAGCTGAAATACGGAGGTAAGTTCATCCTGAGGTTCGAGGACACGGATCCGCGTACCAAGCGGCCGTTGGTCACTGAGGAGGTAAACGCCTACGAGGCGATCCGCGAGGATCTGCGGTGGCTTGGGGTGTCGTGGGACGAGGAGTACATCCAGTCGCTTAGGATGGAGATATACTACGACCACGTTAAGATGCTGTTGGGGATGGGCGCCGCATACGTCGACTTGTGCAAGCCCGAGGAGTGGAGGAGGCTTAGAAACGGGGGAAGGGCATGTCCCCACAGAAACCAGAGCCCTGAGGAAAACCTTGAGCTTTGGGAGAGGATGCTTAGGGGGGACTTCCACGAGGGGGAGGCTGTGGTGCGGATTAAGACGGACCTCAGCCACCCGGACCCCAGCGTGAGGGACTGGGTTGCGTTTAGGATTATCGACACCGAGAAAACGCCGCATCCCATCGTTGGGAGCAAATACATCGTGTGGCCGACGTATAACTTCGCGGTTTCTATAGATGACCACCTCATGGGCGTGACCCACGTGATGAGAGCGCAGGAACACAGCGTAAACACCATGAAGCAGTCGTACATATTCAGACACTTCGGCTGGGAACAGCCGGTTACGATCCATTTTGGGAGGCTGAAGATCGAGGGTGCGACCCTGAGCAAGTCTAAGCTCAAGGCGCTTAAGGTGAGATACGACGACTTGACCCTCCCGACTCTTGCGGGGCTTAGGAACAGGGGCATCCTGCCAGAAGCCATCTGGGAGCTCATACTCACAGTGGGCGTAAAGCCCTCCGACTCAACGGTGGCTCTCTCTAACTTGTTTGCCCTCAACAGGAAGCGGATAGAGCCAATCGCCAACCGGTACATGTATGTGCCAGATCCCGTGAAACTCGTCTTCGAAACCGAGAAGGAACTTGTGGCCAAGATACCTCTGCACCCAAGCTTCAGAGAGAGAGGGGAGAGGACGTACAAAGTGGGGCCGGGCCGCGTTGAGGTTTACGTGCCACGTCGAGACATCAGGCAGGGAGCCGTGGTGAGACTTATGGAACTGGCCAACGTCGAGGTGACTTCACTTGAGGGAGGCGTGGCTTATGCACGCATCCACAGCCTCGGTGTTGAGGAGGCGAGGAAAGTCGGTGCGCCTATTATCCAGTGGGTGGTGGACCCCATCGAGGTGCGGGTCATCAAGCCCGTGGCGGTGGGCAAGAAGGAGGGGGAAACAGGCCTGGGGGAGAGGCTCCTCGAGAAGGTTGAGGCTGGGGCCTATGTTCAGTTTATGCGATACGGCTTTTTGAAGAAGTTGGGGCCCTCCACCTTTGTTTACGTACATGACTAGGTTTCTATTCGACGCGCTTACGCCTAAGCAGGCAAGAATTGCCGCCGTACTCTTCCAAGAGGGCGCGAGACGCGGTGTTGAGATAGTTATCACGTGTCGCGATTACATGCACCTAGCCGACATGTTGCGTATATACGGCGTTCCGCACAACTGCTTTGGGAAATACGGCATGACGCCTTATGAGAAGCTGGTGTTTGGAATTGAGAGGCAGAGGCAACTCGCCGAGGTGGCCAAGGAGGTTGACGGCATGTTAAGCTTTCCGTCGCCCGACGCCGCGCGTGTCGTGTTTGGCCTGGGGGAACCTATCGTAATTCTTAACGACACGCCACATGCCACGCACGTGAATAGGCTGACGTTGCCTCTGTCGGAGGCGCTTGTTGCGCCTTCCGCCATACCTCGGGAGGCGTGGGCCCCGTACTGCCCGAAACGCATCGTGGAGTTCAACAGCGTGTTTGAATACATGTGGATCTCCAGATTTGTCCCAGACGAAAATGCGATAAGGCAGCTTAGGCTGAGGATAGGAGAGTATGTTGTGTTTAGGCCGGAGGAGGCCCACGCCTCTTACTACAGATGGGACCTCGCCAAATTGAGGCTTAGGCTTGTGGAGGAGTTTCGGAGGAGGGGCTACGTGGTGGTCAACGTGCCTCGGTACCCGGACCAGATCATCAACGGCGTTATTAACCTCACCGAAGCCGTTGACCATCTGCAACTTGCCTACTTCTCCGCAGGTGTCGTCACAGGAGGCGCCACGATGGCTACCGAGGCGGCTCTCCTCGGAGTGCCAGCCCTCTCCTACTTCCCTGGCGATTACTACATAGATATGTATCTCCAGAAGGTAGGCGCTCCGTTTTTCAGATGCAGAGACCTCGATAGCTGTTTAGCTGCTGTCGGGGAGATGCTTAAGATGGGGCGGAGGAGTGCCCCTAAGCTGGAGGACCCTACCACGGTGATACTAGAGACGGCTATGGGCGTGCTTACGAGATAAGATTTTAAACCTCCATATAGTGTTGTGAATATGAAAGCTGTGGCTCTTCTGAGGGCCGGCCGCGACTACGGCGTGGCTTTTCTAGACCTCAGAATTGCCGGCCTCAGAGAGACGGGGACAAAGCCGGTGAAGTACGTAGAGGAGCTGGAGGCGATCCAGGAGGATCTCCTCGCCGCCATGCCGAAGCTGAAGGACATGTATGTGTTAGACACGGTGTTGGAAGACACGGCGGGTCGGCGCTACATCGCAAGGCTTTATACCTCCGGGGGCGTTGTGTATTACATGATTTTGGCGTCGCCTAAAAACACCCTCAGGGGGGTGCTTAAGAGACTTACGCAACAAGGGTGGAGACTTCTAATCCACATAGAGAAGAAGACCGTCAAGAGGAGCACCACTAGCGAGACAGACGCTCGATAAAATCTAGGAAGCCCGTCTTCTCCGCGTAGCCTAGCCAATCCACCTCGTCGCTCCTACATCTCTTTTCTCCGACGCAGAGCTTCAAAACCTCGAAGGTCTCCTCCGGCGTTCTCCGGGTCACGTCTATCTGAACCACCTCCCCCCACCTTTTCACCGCTTTTACATAAACAACATCCAGCATCTCAGCCCACACGTTGTCTAGCATCTTCTTCGAAGTCCACCTCCTCTCGGCAAGTTCTCTATATAAGACGTCGGGCGCCTTGCGGAGCACAACCACAACCTCCGGATCCGGCGAAAGCTCTACCACATGTGTATCCACTACGTCGCCCGGTGCCACGGCCATATACACCAAGACCCGCGAAGTTTCGAGATCCACCACCTCGTAGGTGTCCAGCTCCGGTATGTATCTGACATAAGGCGTTTTAGCCAAGATATCCCCCACGGTAATACAACGGGTGGAGAGCCACTGTGCAAGTTTTCTGCACTGAGTTGTCTTGCCCACGCCGGGCGTCCCTGTGATAAGAGCTTTAGGGCCGCGTCCGCCTGACGTCACGCGGAAACGGCACGACGTCTCTTATGTGGTCTGCGCTTGTGATCCACATGGTGAGGCGGTCCATGCCGAGGCCAAAGCCCGAGTGAGGCACCGAGCCGTACCTCCTGAGGTCGATGTACCACTGGTAGTCCTCTGGGTTTAACCCGAAGCGTATGATCTTGTCTACCAGTTCCTTGGCGTCGTAGATCCTCTCGCCGCCGCCGATGACCTCCCCGTAGCCCTCGGGGAGGAGGACGTCGAAACTAAGCGTGACCTCAGGCCTCTTGGGGTTGTTCCTGTGGTAAAAGGCCTTGAGCCTCTCCGGGAAGCCGTAGAGCACTATTGGCTTGTCGAACTCCAGCGTCAGCGCCCTCTCCTCGTCCGCACCTATGTCGTCGCCCCAGCTGATCTTTACGCCCTTCTTCTGAAGAATCTCTATCGCCTCGTCGTAGCTCACCCGGTAAAACGGCGGCTTCGCCCTCTCAAGCGGCTCGGTTCTGCGGCCCAGGAGCTTAAGCTCCTCCTGCCTCTCCTGCAACACCTTCTCCACCACGTAGCTTATCACCTCCTCCCCAACCCGCACCGCCTCTTCCATGTCTGCCCAAGCGATCTCCATCTCTGCGTGCCAAAACTCCGTCAGGTGCCTCCTGGTCCTCGACGGCTCCGCCCTGAAGCTAGGCGCCACCACGTACACCTTCTCCAGGCTGAAGATGAGAGCCTCTAGGTAGAACTGGGAGCTTTGGGTTAGGTAAACCGGCTGGCCGAAGTAGTCCACCTTGAAAAGCGTGGCGCCGCCCTCCACGGCCGCGGTTATAAACATCGGCGTCTGCACCTCGTAGAAGCCGTTTTTCCTGAAGTACTCGTGCAAGGCGCCAAATACCGTGTGTCTTATCTTTAAAACCGCCTGCATCTTCCTGCTTCTAAGCCATAGATGTCTCACATCCAGCAGATACTCGCTGTCGGCAACAGCGGCGTCTTCGTTGATTGGGTACGGCTCGCCGACGTAGGCCCAGTCTATGCTCTCCACGTGGAGCTCAACTCCTCCCGGCGCCCGCGGCTCCTTCACCAAGATGCCCGTGACTACAAGGGAGGACTCCAGGTTGAGCTCCTCGGCGGTTTTGAATCTATCTCTCGGCAAGACGAGTTGAAGTACGCCGGTGGGATCTCTCAGCACCAGGAAGATCTTCTCCTTAAGCACCCTCTTACGGTAGACCCAGCCCCTAACTGTGACGCGGCCCTCGCCCCGTTTGAGAGCCTCTGATATGGAAACCGCCTTTTTGAAGACCTCCATCGTCTACTGTTGCGGCGTTTCTTTATAAATTCCGGCAATGACCCCCCCGGCGCATTCCTCCGTCTGCTTCCCCACGTAATCTCCGTCTTGGTACTTCCTCTTTCTCTCAGCCCCGTCGCCGCATTTGATCACGGTATATACATCGGCCGGCCTCTCCCGTCCTCTCGTCAGCGATTCCCTCCAGAACATATACATAAAGAAGACCAACATTATTAACGACACCGCAAGAAGCAACGCGTAGTCCCAAATCGTCATTTCCCACCCGCCAACACGCCCGCCTTTACGTAGTCCTCATCTCCATATCCCATCGCTGTTAATAACTCATATAGAGCCTTGACGCCGCTGATTACCACGTTGCCCGTCTCCGCCTCGCCTGCCGCCAGCGAGGCGTAACGCACATCTTTAGCGGCGCTCCTGATTGTGAATGTAGGCGTTCCGCCGCCTAGCATTCTGTCTATATACCGCGCGGCAAAATCTTTAAACACAGTATGCGACAGCAATTCTCTAAACACGTCGGGCTGAACCCCGTATTTAGACGCTAGGGAGAGAGACTCGCCCAGCACAGCCACCGTAGATATAAGAAGCGAGTTGTAGGCCAGCTTCAGCGCCGCGGCCTTTACGCTGTCTCCCACGTGGAAAAGTACGCCGAATTTCTCAAGCGTAGGTCTTAGCTTGGCGTATACATCATCCGGAGCTCCCACGATATATATCGCATCGCCGGCCTCCACGTTGCGGGGGCTACCCACCACAGGCATGGCAAAGCTCTTCCTCCCCCGGGCCGCCAGCATCTCAACAGCCCTCCTCACGCCGTCTACCGAGTAGGTTCCCGAAAGAGCCACGTAGTCGCCTCCCACCTCAGGCAACACGTCAAAGAGCGCCTTGTCGTCGGCGACAAACACCACCACAAGGCCCTTGGCATCGGCCAGCTTGGAAATGGGGGTACCTGGAACATCTCTCACCTTCTCCCTCGTGCGGTTCCACCAAAACACGTTGAAGCCCTGGGAGGCGGCGCGTCTTGCAAAGGCTCTTCCCATGTTGCCCATGCCCACCACTGTGATGTGCTCCATGGATTCGGAGCAGGGCAAGGTTTATAATATTACTCCCGCCGATCCCCGTGTTGTTGCTACGCACAGACCCCCTCGCCCCAGACAGGGAAGTCATCCGCGTGGCTGTCGAGACGTTGAAGCGGGGCGGCATAGTGGCGGCGCCCACCGAGACCGTCTACGGCTTGTTCACCCACGCCCAAAGCGATGAGGGATGCGCCAAGGTGTTTAGGGCAAAGGGGAGACCGCCTGACAACCCGCTGATTGTTCATGTGGATTCCGTGGAGATGGCCGAGACCGTGGGCCACCTGCCAGACGAGCTAGTCGACGTTTTGCGGTGGGTGTGGCCGGGGCCCATCACAGTGGTTGTGAGGTCCCGCGGCATCGTCTCCCGTTGCGTAACCGCTGGCCTCGACACCGTGGCTGTGAGAGCTCCTGCACACCCCGTACCGCTGGCTATCATAAGGGAGCTGGAGGCTCCCATAGCCGGGCCCAGCGCAAATAAGGCGGGCCGCCCCAGCCCCACCACAGCGGCTCACGTGGTTGAGGATTTAGATGGGGAGGTAGACGTCGTAATCGATGGTGGTCCCGCCTTCTTCGGCGTTGAGTCCACGATAATAGATGTGACCAAGAAGCCGCCGGTTCTGTTGCGGCCTGGTCCTTTCACCGTCGAGGAGCTCGAGAAATACTTCGGCCGTATAGAGGTGCCGCCGGTGGCCCGGGGCTTGGCCGAGGCCGACGTAGCTCTGGCGCCCGGCATGAAGTATCGACACTACGCGCCGAACACCCCGCTGATAATAATCCACTTCGACCTGAAAGAAGCTGTGAAGGTCTTGAAGATGCGGGGCGTGAGGGTGGCCGTACTCTGCGCGATGGGGCGATGCGCAGATGCCGATGCCGTGATACAGATGGGGGCGGACCTATACGAAGTCGCGAAAAACCTCTACAAGTCTCTTAGAGACCTCGACAGACTGGGGGTAGACGTGGGGCTTGTACCGGCGATGGAGGAGGTGGGGTTGGGGCTTGCTGTTATGAACAGGTTAAGGAAGGCCTCTGGACATAGAGAGACCTACAACATACAGGATCTCCTCAGGTATGTTGCCTAATAGGCGATGGTGGAGACTGGTAAAAAGCGGTAACGCCGACCTAGTGAGTACGACAGGATGTGATGCGGCCCATGGTCTTCTATTACGGCTGTTTGATGCTAAAGTTCTAAATATACGGGTTCTCGAGCGGCTGTGAGCTGGATAGAGCAGTTCTTCGACGATGTTTACCTCGATTTTATGATGCATTACAGAGGAGAGGAGATCTCAAGAGCCGAGGCGTTGTTTATACAGAGGGCGCTTAAGGTGGAGCCCGGAGTTCGAGCTCTTGACGTGGCGTGCGGCCACGGCAGACATATGGCCCACCTTCCGCGGGACAGCGTGGTGGGGGTCGACATAAATATACAGTATCTGAAGACGGCGAAAAAGTTCGGCGACGTTATACAAGCCGATGTGAGGAATTTACCTTTCCGCCGTAATGCGTTCCACGGCGCATACATCATGCATTCCACCTTCGGCATGTTCGGGGAAGAAGTGGAGATGGAGCTCTTGACGTGGCTCTCCGGCGTTATTAAGCCAGGTGGGCGGCTTCTAATCGACGTGGCTAACAAGGAGAAGATAGAGGACATATACGCCTCCCTTGGCGAGGTGTGGAACTTCTGGATCTCCGCCGGCCCCTACAGGGTATTAAGCACTGCGTATTACAACCCGCTCACCTCCCAGATACGAGAGGTCCGACATATATACAGAGCTGGGCGGTATCTCGGGGAGCGGGCCTTGGAACTTACTCTCTACAGCCTAGGCGAGCTACGGATCATGCTATCCAGCGTGGGGTTCGTCATTGAGGAGGTATATGGGGACTTCAACGGCGAGAAATACAGGAGGCAATCAGACAGGATTATAGCGGTTGCTGTGAAGACAGGCGGCGTGTCGAGGACCCTGAAACACGCCGTGGAGTGGGCCTCCGAGAATAGACAGATTTAAACCAGTACTTTACACGGGCCGTGGACGTGTTGGTTTTTCAAAACGCCTTTGACTTGGCCGCGGACTTGGAAGGCGTTGGCGCCGCGAAGCAAGTGGAGGAGAGGACTTTCCCCGACGGGGAGGTCTTGGTCCGCCTCCCCCAAGATGTGGGGCTTGAGGTTGCCGTGTTGGCCCGTCTCTATCCAAACGTAAACGATAATTTGGTCAAACTTGTGTTGACGCTTGACGCGTTAAGCGACTTGGGCGTGCGGAAGGTGATTCTTCTCCTACCGTATCTCCCCTATGCACGGCAAGATAGGAGGTTTAGGCCAGGCGAACCCATAAGCTCCAAGACCGTCTTGAGGATTCTTGCCAGCTACCCTGTATCGGCGTTGGTGACGCTCGACGTGCACAAGCCGTATATCGCCGACTACACCCCGCGTATCTCCCTGGTGAGCGTATACCCAGCCTCCGAATTCGCCGAGAGGCTTTCTGGGGTCGACGTGATCTTAAGCCCGGACTTCGGCTCTATCCACAGAGCCGAGGCGGTGGCTAAGTCACTTGGAGTTCCCCATACTTATTTTGAAAAATACCGAGACCGGGAGACCGGGGCCATCACTCTCCTCCCGCGGCACGACGTGGATCTGAGAGGCAAAAAGGTGGCAGTCGTTGACGACATTTTATCGACGGGGGGCACGTTGGTAGACGCTTGCAAAGCCGCCAGGACCTTGGGCGCCTCCGAAGTCTACGCAGCGGTGACCCACTGCCAGCTGCTGAGAGACGCCAGGGAAAAGGTGAGGAGTTGCATCGACAGGCTGATATGTACCGACACCATCTTCAACGAGTTCGCAGAGGTCAGGGCTGGCCCTATCTTGCGGAGGGAGCTGGAGAAGCTGTTATAAACGCCAGTATCTGCCGACGTGTGTCTCGACCTCTTTTATCACCTCCTCGAACTTCCACCTGGCGTGGTAGTCTGTTTCCGTCTGGGACTCCCCCGGCGCGAACTCGCCGTGTTCCACCAAGCGCACCAACGCGTAGGTCCCCCTTCTAATTACGTCGCGGTTGTAGCCCCCCTCTAGGAGAAACACGACGGGGATCTGTAGCTTGAGCACCGCGTCGAAGACGTAGAGGTAGCTCTTAAGCGTTAGGTTCATGTCGGCCAACGGGTCGTCTCTGTGCGCGTCCCACCCAAGCGAGATTATGACAACGCGGGGGCCGTACTGCCTCAGGACCGGGATTATGATCTCGTCTACGACTTTTACGTAGAGGTCATCGCCTGTCTGCGGGGGTAGCGGTATGTTGACGTTGTAGCCCTCGCCCTTTCCAAGGCCTACCTCCTCGGGAAAGCCGGTGCCGGGATAGAGGGTGTGGGGGTGTTGATGTGTGGAGATGTAGAGGAGGTCCTTGTCGTAGAGTATCTCCTGGGTCCCGTTGCCGTGGTGGACATCCACGTCTAAGACTGCAACGCCGTCGCCTATATACAGCGCGCCTATGGCCGCGGTGTTGAAGATGCAGAAGCCTTGGCTGGGCGCGGTGAGGGCTCTGCCGGCAAACCCTGCGTGATGGCCGGGCGGTCTTGCGGCGATAAGCGCCGTCTCCCTCCCATCTAAGACGTCTGCAATGGCAGAAACCGCGAGGGCCGATGCGTCGCAGGTCCCCCGCGAGACGTAGGTGTCTCCGTCGATAGAGGCGTATTCCCTTTGGCAAAGCCTCTTGACTAGCTCTATGTAGCTCTTCTCATGCACAAGCTCTATAAGTTGCCAGACGTCCTCCCTCATCCTTGGCTCTTTTACTACGGCGCCTGCCTCCTGTCCGCCTAGTAGCAGATGGTCTAGACGGTCTGGGGCCTCCGGATGGCGGTATGGCGGTATATGGTTCTTAAATATGGGGGAGAAGTATACCAACACGGAGACACATGCGAGGGTCAATATAATTTTTGCGACTGTTATGGAGACGGCGGGAGCTTGGGATAATAGATAGGTCGCGCAGACGAGAGGTTGTTAAAATCGCGATATGCTGAAAGATGTCGGCGCCGTCTCCTACCGCCTTTAGTAGCTTTTATGACGGCTGATATTATGTGTCGATTCTGAAGAAGAAAATTCAAAAGAAAGAGGAAGAGGACGAACTTGAGAAAATTCTTTCTCAGCTAAAGGAAGAGGAAAGCAACGAGGCTACAAACGGCGTTGCTGTTGTGACAATACAGATAGCGGGGTTGAGGGAGCTCGTGGAGGCTGTTAAGAAACTTGCCGAGGCGCTGAATAAGTGCGACCAGTAAGGGCAAGGAACTCCTGGACTTTTTTCACCATTTTTTCAAGGGCTTTGTCTAGAAGTGCTCTTCCCGTTTCCGCTGATACCTCGCTTGGCTTTAGGCAACCTACGATACCTGTGGAGGAGAAGGCGTGGACTGGCATTTTGCCAAATAGTGAGATGTCACCTTCGCATATTTCGGGCATTTCGCCTATCAGCTTACCGCCTGCCGCCAGGTATATGCTTGTCTCGTCTGTGCCGGCGTGGTCGCGCGGTACCACATACGCCCATATGTTTACTGCAAACGCTACGGGGCCCATCGCGTAGTTTATCTGCTGGGTCACCATATTGACGGCTTCCCACACCCCGCCGTGGCCCACCACTACGATCACCGCGCCGCATTTCTCCGCGGCCGAGCGCACCACATCTTCGAGGTACGGGATGAAGTGGCGGCATGACACCGATATTGTCTGGGGGAAGCCCTTGTGCTCGTCGCTACATGTATAAAACAGCGGAGGGAGAACCCTTGCGCTTATTCTCTCCGCCAGAACGTTTGCGACGTATTGCGCAATTTCTGCGTCTACGGTAGGTGGGAGGTGGGGGCCGTGTTGCTCAAAGGAGCCCACCGGTAGTATACAGACCATGGGGTCTGTGGCGAAGTTTTTAATTTATGAATGGTAAACACTTGTTTACAGACTCTAAATTTTTAAAAACACGGACGTTGACAGCGCCGTGCATAAGATAACCGTGATCGCCCTTAAAGGGTACCGGGAGTGGACTGAGTCGCTTGGCGCCCGCCGGGAGCACATCATCCAGAAGACGCAAGCACGTCTTCAAGCCGCTTTATGGGAGACGTTTACAGCCGTGGGAGCCTTGCCGCATCATTTCCGTTACGATTTTTTCATAGCGTTGACAACAAACGTAGACAACGCCTTGGTTGCGCGCGCCGTGGGTAAAGTGGCTAAGAAATCACCTGTGCCCGTGGAGCATTGCTCCGGGACTGGGGAGACCCCCTACGCCGCGTATCTCAACTGCGGAAAAACCGAAAGCCAAGACGGCGGTCTAGCCGCGGTGGCTCATATAGACATCGTAAACAGCACCGACATAACCACGAGCGACGGCCCCCTGAAGGTCTACGTGGAGATCCTCGGCCTGTTGAACCAACTGGCAAAAAGGTGTAAAGAGGTGGGCTGTCTTTCGTTTTATTTGGGAGGTGACAACGTGGCTATTTTCCTACCCCGCGCCGAATCTATCCACGAAGTGGTAGAGGAGTTGCCCGTAAAGGTCAGGGCCGGCGTTGGAGCGGCTAAGAAGCCGTACAACGCATTTGTCAAAGCCACGAAGGCCCTCGACTATTTGAGAGCAATAAATAAAGTCGGTATTAAGCTAGTGGAATGAGGCCCTACGTCTACCTAGCCGCCGCGACAACAATCGACGGGAGAATCGCCAGTGCGACCGGCTTTTCGCGTCTCTCCTGCCCCCACGACTTGAAAAGGCTCCACCTCCTAAGGGCGTCTGTAGACGCCGTAATAGTAGGGGCCAACACGGCCATCGTGGACAACCCCAGACTTACGGTGAGATATGTGGAGGGCAGGAACCCCATACGCGTGTTGATCGACGGCGCCCTCCGAGCCCCGCCGAATCTGCGTCTCTTTGACTCGTCGGCCCCAACCCTTGTATTCACCACCAGGCGGGCTCCTCCGGAGAGGATCAAGGAGCTGAGAAACAAGGGCGTGGAGGTCCACGTGGTAGATGACGAATCTGTAGACCCAGCGCATGTGCTTCAGACTCTTTACAACCGCGGCGTTAAGAAGGCGTTGCTAGAAGGCGGGGGGAGGACCAACTGGGAGTTTCTCAAGAGATGTCTTGTGGACGAGATAATCTTGACCATTACGCCGTATGTCTTTGGCAACGGCGTTTCGCTTATACACGGCGAAGGTTACTCCACCACAGAGGAAACCCCCTTCTCCCTCAGCCTACTCTCTATAAAACTCTGCGAATGCGGTCAAGAGGTCGTCCTCAGGTACAGGGTCAGTTGCAACCGCTCGGCTGAAAGCCCTTGAAGCGGGAGCCGAGCCTCTTGCGCGTCGCTTTGCCTGCTTCCGCTCTCGCGTTGCTATAACTCACTAGTGCATTTAACTTTTCAAGCTTGGCGCAAGTCTCGCGGTCTTAAACTGTGTTGCCTCAACAACATAAAGGTCAGACTAGAAGTTCGAAAAGCTTATATACTCCGGTCTTTCAACCATGGCCCTCAAGACCACCGCGAGGGTGTTCTCGCTGCCGCAACTGCTTGGCGTTGTCCAGCATATTGAGTACGAGCAGGGCTACTGGTGCGAGGGGTAGCTGACAGCGCAAGGATGCAAGAAGGCGTCTGCATAAAGTATCGCGCTTATGTTGTCTCTGAGGACTGCAAGACTCGGCGCGTCAGCGGCTACCACAGAGAGCGCAAGCGAGATGAAGGCGGTTGCCTGAGGCAGTAGCACGCAAACGCCCTCTGGAAGCTGGCGGAGGCTGGCCGCGAGGTTGAGCTCGTGTGCGACGGTTGCGTCTGCGACGTGGTTTTCGACGGCGTGAGGGCGCGGCTCCCGCGGTGCAGGACAGCGAAGGAGTGCGCTGAGAAGATTGGAGCAAGTCAGATCAATGTCGGATCCGGTAGTGCGCTTGCTCAACGAGCGGCCCAAGCTTGAAGCCATCAGAGACAGGCTGGGGGCTGGCTCAGCGCGGGGGAGAGGCTGATTGCAGTGGCGAAGGCGATTAGAGAGAGGCCTTGGGTTGCCGACGTCGTCGAGCTTGCTGACAATCCGCACGACGTTGAGGTCTACAAGCCGCTGAACGGCATCACAACATGCACCTGCCTCCGCTCGCGCCGTAAGTGCAAGTGCTTGATCATCGGCGCCTTTGTCGACCTGCCGCTGGAATTAGCAGTAGCGCGTTGCATCAAAGACGGCGATAGGAGGCTAAGGGCGGTGTACAAATTCCGCGGACTGATGGCGTACGTGCTGCCTGATTAAGAATTGCAGAAAACAAGGCCTTTTCAAGACAGCCTCTTCACCCACCTCCCGCCTTCAAAGCGAAACCCCAGCCTTTTACATGTCTTCACGTAGCGCCTAAACTGCTTGCTATCAACGCGGCCCATCAACTTGACGTATATATGGCCGTCTTCCACGCCGATATATACGGAGAGCCTGCCGAATTCTCTCCTCAACTCCTCCAGATACGCCCCGTAATCCGCCGCGGCCTCCAGCTCGGCGGTTTTAGATCCCCCTCCCGCAGCTCCCTCTTCCATGGCTGGCTCTACGCGTAGCTCCTCTGCCTGCGGCCTTTCCTCCAACTCCTCTACCCGTGCGTTGGCCTCTTCTCTAGGCACGCCGATAAACGTTATCTTGAATCCCTCGTCCACCTCAGCCCTGCACCTAACCGCCTTAACCACGCCGCCTTCAACGGCGGCTTCTCTCGTGAAATGGGGCTTGGCGATCTTCACCACCTCAGCGCCGGGGTCCCAACCTCCGGCTTCCTTAAACTGTTTTTTCAACTCAACACCGCTGTGGCCGCCCTATAACGCCGGTCCTTCAGCAATATGCCGCGGATCTGCCGGCCCTCTCTGTTCAGCAACGCCCCCCTCGCCGCCTGGCAAGCCGCCCATGTCTTCGACCGGGAGCGCGCCGTGGCGGCGCTTGAGTATCTGAGGCGGAGGTATGGGGAGCCGGAGTCTAGGCTGTGGGAGCGTCATGACGAGTTGTTTTCGGCGTGGCTGGCCTTTAGGCTGGCTGATGAGTTCGAGGCGTATCTGAGGAGCGGGGCTGGGGAGGGAGGAGGTGGCTGAGGTGGCGCGTGTGGATTGGCTTCCGTATCAGCTGTTGCCGGCGTTTTGGCTTAGGCTTATCGGCGACTCCGACGGCGGCGCCGAGTTTAGAGACACGTGGATAACTGCGGCGAACCTCTGGTTCGAGAAGATGACCTTCCCCTACCAGCCTAAGAAGCCGGCTGTGGCCAAAAAAGCGCTTGACCTCTTCAACGTCTTCGTCGGCGCCCAGTTTAGCTACGAGGAGGTGTTTCCCGAGACGAAACCAGTCCAGCCGCCGGCTGAGGAGAAGGCGTGGAAACCCGCCGAGATGCGGGAGGCGTCTGCGTTTAAAGCGGAGTCCAGAACCCCGGCCGCCGCGCGTGTGCCACGCGTCGAGGCTGAGGGTGGAGGCGGTTCAAGACCGCGGGAGGCCGCCGGGGTTGAAGCCGCGGAGGCCAAGCCCGAGGTCAGACGGCGCGCCCCCATTGCAGACGTAATCCCGGAGGGGGCGGCTGACGAGGTTAGCTACTTGATCCAGCGCTTCGGCGTTGTTCTAGACGAGGAGGCGGCTGACCGCGCCTACGGCCTTGTAGTAGGCAAGATACGGGCAAGGCTGGAGAAAACCGCCGCTAAAGAACCCGAAACCGCCAACCTGTTGGGAGAGGTGGCCGAGGCCGTCTTACGCTCCTTCGGCCGCCTAATGACCTCTCCAGACGCCGCAAGACATGTACACGAGGCGCTGTTTTACCTCTTCGAAGGGTATCAGACGAAAGACGGCGAGAGGCTATACGCGAGGATAGAAGACGCGATCAGAGAGGCGGTCAAGAGGGCGGAGGAGACCGGCGTGGTAGACGC
>DAITPC010000012.1:0-8156 GCA_036833835.1 Pyrobaculum sp.
GTCTCGCGAACCTTCCTCAATCTGTTGTCAGAGACCCCCCTGGTGGAGACCCGGGGCGACGTGGAGGTCAGAAAGCTCAGAGATCTGCACCTGGTGATCCACAGGGGGGAGCCTACAGACTTCGACAGAGAAGACGTCTTAACCTCGTTCGGCAGATACGCCATCTTCATCTCCCGCCACGAGATGACAAACCCCAAGCCTATCTTCACTGTCCACACGCCGGGGACGTGGCCCGACGTATCCGTCTCAAATCCCCACCTAGCATCAGCCCTCTTCAGAGCTCTATGCAAGTATGCATATGAGCCGTTTACCTGCGCCTTCGAAGCCACCCATCACCCTCCAAACACCTCCGCGGTGTCTGCCACCTTTGTAGAGGTGGGTAGCACTGAGAGGGAATGGACAGACAAAAAAGCCGTGGACGTCCTCCTACACTCTGTGGAGGAGACTCTGAGCGGCGCCCTGCCGGGGAACCCGCCTACCATGGTGGTAGGTGATCTGCATTACGTGACGGTTGCAGACATGGCGTTGAGGGGCGAGGTAGACCTAGGCCACGTGGTGCCTAAATACGTGGAGATAACCCTAGAAGCGGTCAAGACCGCCTACAGGAAGCATACTGCGCCGGTTAAAAGAGCTGTTGTTTTTAGGAAAAACGTGAAGAACCCCACCCGAGGCGAAGTTGTGGAGTTTCTCAGAAGCCAAGGCGTGGAGGTTGTGCTGAAGGGGTGACCTGCAAGCCAGTCATATTCGAGCCCCTGGAGTGGCTGTACGTGATGCGGCTAGCCACTAGGCTACTTCCGGAGTTGTCCTTTCACAAAGACGAGGAGGCGGCGAGGGTTGCGGCTGGACTAGGGGGCGTTTCGATAGACACGTTGCAAGATTTCGACTGGGGCAACCCCGTGGTATACATGCCCCCCTTCGAGAGGTTAGCCAGCGGCTCCGTTATCGTGGCCGTGGAGGGCTATACGGCGAAGAAGCTGGAACGGCGCAATGTGAGGGCAGACGTGGTAGTGAGCGACCTAGACTTCGAGCCAGACGGCGTGTGGCTGGGCAGAGCGGCGGCTGTGCACGTCCACGGCGATAATTACTGGCGGGTGCCACATGGGCCCTGGGTGTACACGGTACAGAGCTGGCCGCGGGGTTGCACTTTTAATATCTCGGGTTTCAGCGATGGCGACAGGGCCGTCTACCTGGCATACTACATGGGCGCAAAGGAGATCACCGTATCGGGGTTCTACCCCCACCTCGTTCTGAAGAGAGATGACGTGGTGAAGAGGAAGAAGCTAGCCTTGGCCTCCCACCTGCTGAGGAGGCTTGCCTCGAGGATCTCCCTCAACTTTCTCTAGGAGGTACTCCACGGTGTAGCGCAAGCCGACCAACCGCCTCTTATCTGTTTCTATTTTCAGGTACTCGTCTATGGCGAGCTGTATAGGCGACATGTCCTGCCCAGAAATCATGACGCAGGGGGACCCGCCGCAGAGGGCGAGGGTGTATACGGTGCGGAAGGGCTCTAGGTCTATGAAAAACCAGATGGAGCCTCCCACCTCCTCCAGCGCTTTTTTCAGGCGTGAAAGAGGTATGAGCCCGAGCGACATCACTCGCCGAATTTCTCCGTGAGGCCGAGGTAGCTACCAAGGATAGGCACCACGTCTATGCCTCTTATCCGCCCCAGCGCCCCTTTCCAGCAAGTAAGCTCCGAGAACTTAGCAACATCGTCTGTCACTACATCTGGGCCGTAGAGCATTATGGGCACCGACTCACCTGTGTGTTCCTTCACCGAGACCGGCGTGGCGTGGTCCGAGGTGACCAGGACGTAGTTGCCCAAGAGCTTGTCTAGATACGGTGCCAGCGCCCTATCTAACCGCTCGACCACGGAGACCTTTCCGTCAAAGTCGCCGTCGTGGCTAGTGCTGTCTGTGCCCTTTACGTGCAGGAAGACCAGGTCGTATTTGGCCATGAGCTCCACCGCCAGCTTTACAGCATCGTCGAACACGTCATCTTTAGTCCCGCCCAGGCCAGGCGCCGTATATACGTCCATCCCCACCGCTCGCGCCACGCCCCTGATCAACGCAACGCCGGCGATTGCGGCCGCCCGCATGTTGTACCTCTCCCTCATGGGCTCTATCTGGGGCATGTAGCCGCCTCCCCTAAGCAGAATCGCGTTTATGGGCAACCTACCCTCCATCTTCCTCGCCTTGTTCACCTCAAGCTCCTTCGCCGCTTCGGAGAAGCGCTTGGTGAGCTCGTTCACCGCCTCCGCCGTCAACGTCGCCTCCTTGCTGTTTTCAAGCGGCTCAGAACGCAGAAGCTTGGCGCCGACTTTATGCGGATCCGTGTCGCTTACCCTATGGCTCACGGGACCGCGCAACACTAGGACGCCTCTGTGCTCCACCGTGGACTTGTAGATAACCTCAATTCCGTATTTCCGCCCAATTTCCTGCCCGATCCTGTTGAGGACGTCCTCCACAGCCTTCGCCTCCTCCGGCGCGATGTAACGCCCAGCGCGCCTGTCAATAACCGTGCCGGAGTCGTCTATAGTGGCTAGATTAGTCCTAAAAGCCACGTCCCCCGGCCTCAGCGGCACGTCAGCGCCCAGCGCCTCAAACGCGCCGCGGCCGGTGTAGTACTTGTAGGGGTCATACCCAAACAGCGCCAGGTGGGCCGTGTCGGACCCTGGCCTGACCCCCGGCGAGATAGGGTCTAAAATACCGCAACTCCCCAACGCCGTCAGATAATCAATTGTAGGTTTGAACGCCACGTAAAAAGGCGTCTTGCCATCCTTAGGCCTGTCGCCGCCTCCATCGAAGAGGATCCAGAGGACGCTAGGCATGGGTCTCCCTCTCAACCCACTTCAAGTATTCGGCATAGCCGGCCACTATGGGCAACGCTATGATCTCAGGCACCTGGTACGGGTGGATCGTTTTCACCTCCTTCACAAGGTCGTTGACCTTGTCGCTGGTTGTCTTCACGATGAGCAACACCTCTTCTGCCTCTTCAATTTTCCCTTCCCACCAGTAGATTGACGAGGTGGGTGTCATGTTTACACAGGAGGCGAGTCTCTTCTCCAGGAGGTGTTTCGCGATTTTTCTCCCGTTTTCGCGGTCAGGGGCTGTAATGAACACCACCGCGTACATGGGGGGATGTAGATGGTACTATAAATAATTTAAATACCGGTTACCATACTATAGAGTGCAGAAGGAGCTAGCCTACGAGGTTGGCGTTAAGTTGATAGATAGAGTTCTGCCGGAGAGCGATAGGGTGAAGAAGGTGTGGGAGTTGTTAAACAACGATTTGGAGACGCAGGCTTATCTGAAAATGGCCAACGTCTTTGCGGTGCAGAGACTTAAGTACAACGACCACGGCCCGGTGCATTCCAGGATCGTGGCCGGTAGCGCGTTGGCGGTGTTTAGGATACTGACTGAGAAGGGCTTCAAGCCGAGCGTTGTCGCAGACGGCGTGGGGGATGTGGAAGATGCCATGGTCGTAACGCTGATGGGAGCGTATCTCCACGACATAGGCAACTCAGTCCACAGGACTCACCACCCCATATACTCGGCATTGTTGACAGATAAGATCGCCGAGAAGATACTCTCTAAGGTGTATGGAAACACTGAGAAGATGTATATGCTTAAGCAAGAGGTTATGCACGCCGTGTTTTGCCACGACGAGGCCTACGTCTGCCTGAGCTTCGAGGGGGCTTGCGCCAAGATCGCAGACGGCACAGACATGTCAAGCGGCAGGGCGCGTTGCCCCTACCGCATCGGTAAGCTAGATATCCACGCATTAAGCGCCCTCTCTATTGAGAGGGTGGAGCTTATGCCGAACGAGACACGGCCGCTCGCCATAAACGTCCACATGAGTAACGAGACCGGCATCTTCCAGGTGGACACGGTGCTGGGACAGAAAATCGCCACATCAGGCCTCGCGCCATATGTGGAGGTTAGGGCGTATGTGAAGGGCAAGCTACTTGCGGTGAGAACTTTCGAGACTACGCACGTGATTCGGAGCTGAGCTTCACGATTTTTGACACTCTTTCCAGGTCGCCTCTCACAACCTCGATGAGGAGCTTCAGCGTTTTACACCTCTCCTCCCCCTCTAATATAGGCAGGATCTTTACATAAACTTCGTAGACCCCCTCCGCTATTTTCTCGTCTAGCCTTGACAGCGCCGTCTTTAGTTGTTGCAGGTCCGTGTTTTCTAGGGGACCTCCGATTAGGACCATGCCTATGTGCTTCGCTGTACCTTTCACGCTGAGGAGGTAAGTGGAGGCGTCCACCCCCGCGTGGTCTAGGTGCTCCGGGAGGAGGGATATGTCCAGCTTCTCAAACAGCTCCCTCATATGGGGGTAGGAGAGCTGTATGAGCTTCTCGGCGCATGCAACCAGCTTCTCGGCGGTGGGACACCTCAGGTCGCAGCCTTCGCATTTGGGGTGAACCATCTTTAGGAGCTCGGCTGTGTACTTCAGCTCGTCGAATCTGACGCTTTTGCCGTATGCGGCGAGGACGGACTCCACAGCCTTCTCGAGCTCGGAGCAATCACCCGCCTTTTCCATGATCTCTTTCAAGACGCAGTTTCCACGGACCAGCTCCCTGAGCCTTGTCTTAACCTCGTCGCTCTTCCCCTCGGCGAGGAGCCTTCCGACTTCTATGGCAACTCCTGTGAATTTGCCGGAGGCTGCGAGCCCCAACGAGCTGAGGGTGGGGGTTATGGTGCGGTATAGGCTCTTCGACAGGCGGTTCTCCTCGAGGAACTCGGCAATGACCTCCCCCGTGCCTATGACGCCTTGTGTGTATTTTATATACGCCTTCTTCAGAAGACCCAGCAACCTGTCGGGGGGTGTGCGGATGTACCACGAGTAGAACCGGCACCCATCTCGTTGAAGCTCCTCCCTCAGCCTTCTGCACAGACGCTCCAGGTCCTTGGCCGTGGTTATTTCCTCCTCGTGGTCGCCTACGCGGATAACAACCACGTCTAGCTGGCGGAGGGGGGTTAAAACCTGGCTCTCGTAGTATAAGTATCATCATTTATAGCTACCCGCGCTTCTCCATATGTGGACGTGGTGGCTATACTAAGGAGGGGGGATCTCGAGGAAGTCAGGAGGGCCCTTGCAGAGGTGCACCGGCAAAAGACCTTCTCCCTGGCGGACTCTGAATACGTCGCAGAGGAGGTGGAAAACGCGGCTAGGTACCACGCCTACCACATTGCGCTTATTTCCAAGATCATGCCCGACGTCGAGGTGGATCCCGAGAGCATTACGGGGCTTGACTACCGCTTGGCTAAGGCGTTTCGCGAAGGTGTTGAGAAATGCGGCGAGGTGCCCCCCGTTGAGGACAAGTTCTTTAAGTTGGTTGTGGAGGAACTAAATCGACTTATCAAAGCGCTTTGTGGATAGCTCCGAGTAGATGATGTATAGCGAAAACGCCAACACGGCGACCACGGCCAGAGACACGTATAGGTGGAGCTCCCCCAGCTTGGCTATCAACGCAAACACCACGTAGGTGGCTAGGGCGAGGGTGGAGGTTAGTATGGCTATGCTGGTGTAGCGGGCCTCCTCGAACTCCCTGAGGGCTATCAGCAGGTCTTTGTATATCTCCCTGGAGTATTTCACTAAGAAGTATGAGGCGGGCACGAGGACCGCTAACGCGAATATGCCTAGGTACGCCACGGCAAGCGCAACGGTGAAAGACATCACGGCGAGTTTCGTCGCGGTGATGAAGGCGTGGGTGACCACTTTATACAGCTTCTCATACGCCACCGTGGTCCTCAACTCTCTTATACGTGCGGCCACGTACTCCTCTACTGCGCTTCGGCGTTTCCATGCAAGCGGCGCGAAGAATATGGTGAATATCGGAGTCACCGCAAGCGCGAAGGCGAGCTCCGCGCTTTTTACAACGCCGAGCGTATATGCCACAACTGGGATGGACAGGGAGAGCTCGGAGACGTGGGCTATGGACATCGCCACGCCGGCGGAGAGCTTGGGCTGGCCGGTTGTGAACAACGCGCTTAAAAACACGGCCGCGGCCCTTATGAAAATCGCTACAAGTGCCACCAAGAGGCTGAGGGCGAGGTAGATCGGGTTCACCGCCGGCGTCGGTATTGACATGCCGACGACCAACATGTAAAGGTATATGATCAGCCCCGAGAGGGCAGCCGCCTCCTTTACGTGTACGCCGTGTGTGTCTGCCCTTGAGAAGAGGTAGCCTCCTATGAAGGCACCCAGGAAAGGAGACGCGAGCTGGAAATACTGTATCACGTAAACGAAGCCGAAAGCCATGGCGAGGGCGAAGGGGAGGGCGTATTCGCGTCCAATTATATACCTATAGACGTATGTAAAGACCCCAAGCGCGGCGCCGCTTATGGCGATTATTACCACTAAGTTTACCGGTAGCAACTCCGGCGTGGCGCCGCCCAGAAGGAGGCTGAGGGCGAAGAAGAGCACGGCGTCTTCCAGCGTCGTGAGCGAAAGGGCAATCGTCCTGGCCGCCTCGGGGAGGGTCTGGGTCAGCTTGTAGGTAAGTATGCTTGAGGAGCTCAGCATCATCACGGCAACCACCAGCGCCTCCGCTATTGAGAAACCGACGAGTCTAAATACCGCGATAGAAAAGCCGAAGATGAGGGCGGCCTCGATTAGCGCGGCGAAAAACGCCGCGGGGGAAAGACCGCTCGTGCCCAGTTGCCGCCCCACCTCAAACGCCACGAGGGCCAACAGGACTTGTAGGTATATGCCGGGGAGAGAGATGTCGAGCACTTTGTCTATAAAAGCCCCCGCAAGGAAGAACCCGAGAAAGGGCGGGAGACCCAACCTGTCGAGGAGGTAGGCCAGTAACACGCCGAGGAAAACCGCTATGGAGACCTCCCCCAGCGGGTTCACTACTCTACCGTGTAGTAAAGCCTCTTCTTGCCCTTACCCCTGTTTTCAACCTTGAGGATCTTGATAATCCCTATCTCGCGTGTGTTTTTCACGTGGGGGCCGCCGTCGGCCTGAATGTCTATGCCAGGTATCTCCACTACCCTGAGCTGGGGGACGTCTGGGGGCATCTTCTCGGCCAGCTTCACGACGCCCGGTATCTTGAGGGCCTCCTCCCTCGGGAGCCAGTACACCTTTACCTCGATCCCCCTCTTGGCGATTTCGTTGGCCTCCGCCACGGCCTCCTCGAAGATCCTCCTCACGGCCGCCATGTCCCCCTCGACGTTGAAGTCGTCACGGGCGTAGTCTGGGGTTATGTCGCCCCCCGTGATCAAGGCGTTGTGTTTGTTGTAAAGCACTGCGGCCAGTATATGCGCCGCCGTGTGTAGCCTCATCTTTCTGTACCTCTTATCCCAGTCTAACACCCCCCGCACCACGTCGCCGGGCTTAAACGCAGGTATCCTGTCAAGGACATGAACCACCTCATCTCCCTTATGTGCCGCCGCGGCGGCGTATCTCTCGCCGCCGAACATTATAACTCCGCTGTCGGCTTGAAGCCCGCCGGTGCCGTCGTGAAACGCAGTTTTGTCCAGCACGACCTCGCTACCGGAGACCTCGAGGACTGTGGCATCGAACTCCTTTATGTAGGAGTCCACCTGATAGAGCAACTTAGTCCTCATGGCTGTAGGTTTTTTCCGTGTTTTAATTATTCCGCTACGGCGAAGTAAAAGCCGTGTTTCTCCAACTCGTCAAGTAGCTTAGACATGTCGAGGGTGCCTGGCACCTCCACCACGAAGACGAGACGGACGTAGTTGGGCCTCTGTTCTGGATCGTAGCGCTCGTGATACACCTCAAGTATGTTCACGTTATGTGCCGCCAGTATAGACGCCGCCTTGGCGAGCGTGCCAGGCCTGTCGGGGACCTCGCCGACGAGCTTCACCACGCGCCTCTGCCTGGCCAGCGCCTTCATAAGCACCCGCATCAAGATCGGGGCGTCGATATTTCCGCCGGAGATCACGGCGACGGTCTTTTTCCCCCTCACGTCGATTTTGCCAGACATCAACGCGGCGACTGACACAGCCCCTGCGCCCTCGGCCACAACTCGCGTCCTCTCTAGAAGCATATATACCGCATCTACTATCTCGTTGTCGTCTACCAGAACTACGTCGTCTACGTATTCCTGGATCATCTTAAGCGTTATGTCGCCGGGTCTCTTAACCGCAATGCCGTCTGCAATGGTGTCCACCCGCTC
>DAITPC010000012.1:8256-21361 GCA_036833835.1 Pyrobaculum sp.
TGGGCGTGGTTGCCGGAGGAGGCGGTGATAAACTCCCGATACCCCTCCTGTATGTATTTATACATGGCGAAGTAGGCCCCCCTGATCTTGAAGCTACCGGTCTTTTGAAGAGCTTCAAGCTTCAGAAAAACCTCGCCCCCGGCGATTCTAGACAGGGATTCCGAGCGGAGAATAGGCGTTCTGTGGATCTTGCCCTCCCGTTGCCTCTCCCCGATGACCTTTAAAGCCTCGTCAAGAAGAATCATGCGCCCTTTATCGCCATCGCAAGGCGGCGGATCCCTTCGTTAATCTGCTCAAAGGTGGGGTACGTGAAGTTCAGCCGCATGGCGTTTCTCACGGACTGATCCACAAAGAAGCCATGGCCTGGGATAAACGCCACCTTGTACTGCGACACAGCCACCTTCAACAACTCCCTAGTGTCGATGTGAGGCGGCGCCGTGGCCCATATAAACATGCCGCCGCTCGGCCTCGTCCAGCTGACGCCAGGCGGCATGTAGGTCTCAAGCGCTGCCAACATGGCGTCCCGCTTCCGCTTATACAGCTCCCTCACGTGGGGCAGGTTCTTCAAAACGACGTTACGCCTGAGCCCCTCCAGGAAGATGTACTGGACGAAATTCGACGTGTTTAGATTCAACGCTTGCTTAGCCAAATTGAACCATCTTATGACCTCCTCGCTGGCGATCACCCACCCGAGGCGGAAGCCGGGCGCGAAGATCTTCGACGCAGTCGACAAGTAGATCACCCGGTCACTTTTGTCCAACGCCTTAATCGGGGATACTTGGATAGGCTCAAAGAGGAAGTAGGAATATGGGTCGTCCTCCACCACCAGCAGGTCATACCTCTCGGCGATCTCCAGCAGGTACTTCCTCCTGTCTTGACTCATTGTAAGGCCGCTGGGGTTCTGCGCCGTGGGTATGGTGTAGACGAACTTTATCCTGACGCCCTCAGCCCTCAGCTTCCTGACAGTTTCCTCAAGCGTCTCCACCACCATGCCGTGTTCGTCCATTGGCACGCCCACCAGCTTGGGCTGATAAACTCTCCACGCCTGGAGAGCCGCCATATATGTGGGGTTCTCCGTGATAACCACGTCGCCAGGGTCTATAAAGACGCGGCCAAGAAGCTCCAGAGCCTCCTGACTACCCACCGTCACGATTATGTTCTCCGGCCTCGCCTTGATGCCGGCATAGGACTCGCTAAACTTGGCGATTTCCTGCCTGAGCTCCGCCACGCCCTCTGTGGGGCCGTATTGAAGAGCTCTGTGCGGATACGCCTCCAAGACGTAGGAGACTATCTTGGCTATGTCCTCAACGGGAAACGTGGAGGGGTCCGGCATGCCGCCGCCGAACGATATTACGTCGGCGGTGGCCCACCTCAAAAGCTCTCTTATTTCACTAGCCGTCATAAACTGGGTGCGGGACGAGAGGAGATCCTCTATTTTCATACCGTCGCATCACAGTCCTCACTATATAAACTTATTTATATATACACTACCTGTCTGGCTTAGGTCTTTAAACAATCTTTACATATTCTCCCCAGCCCCCTCCGTACACTACATTCCCCGCACACAGGTCGCCCACACAGGACGCAGGTAGTAATTGAAAAGTTTTTTCTGCAGAGCCTACAGAAAGTTTCTTCACAAATAACGCAGTGTTCGCCTGCCCAGTCGAAGCGACACGCCAGACGGCCGCACCTCGGGCACCTCCTCTCCGCTTCCTCAAATCCGCAGATCTGGCATTTCACGTGGAAAAAGGGCTATTTTTTGAGAAGTTTCGCAAGTAGTTGCGGAACCTCAAATGGCGTTTCGGCCACGGGTATCCCCACGGATCTAAACGCCTCTATTTTGCTCTTGGCGTCGCCGGACCCAAGCATAACTATGGCGCCTGCGTGGCCCATCCGTTTGCCAGGTGGCGCCGTGCGGCCCGCGACGTAGGCCACCACAGGCTTGTTTATCACGCCCTCTGTATACAGCCTCGCGAGGCGCTCCTCGGCGTCGCCGCCAACCTCCCCTATCACCACGATGCCCTCCACCTCGGGGTCACTAGCCACCTTAAGTGCCGCTTCCATCAAGTCCAGCCCCACTATGGGGTCTCCGCCAACGCCTATCGCGACGTTTATGCCGAAACCCGCCTTTACCAGCTGGTAAGAGATCTCGTAGGTCAAGGTGCCGGATCTGCTCACCACGGCTATCTTGCCCGGCGTCTGGTAGACATTGTTAGGCATTATGCCCAGTTTGACCCTCACCGGCGGCGCGACAAGACCCGGGCAGTTAGGCCCGATGACTGTGACGCCCCTCGCCCTAGCGTAGTTCACCGCCCGCAACGTGTCATGCACAGGAATATGCTCAGTTATAACCACCGCGAGCTCAACACCGGCATCTACCGCCTCAAGAAGGGCGTCGGCGGCGAACTTAGCCGGCACAAATATCACCGAGGCGTTGGCTCCCCCCTTCCTCACAGCCTCCTCCACCGTGTCGTAGACAGGTACGCCGTGGACCGTCGTGCCGCCCTTACCGGGGGTTACGCCGGCTACCACCTTCGTTCCGTACTCAAGCATCCTCTGGAGATGAAAGCTACCCTCCCTGCCGGTGGCGCCCTGCACAACAACTTTTGTGTTGGGGCCTACCAGCACCGTCATAGTCTCGCCAGCTCAACAGCTTTTTTAGCCGCCTCCTCTGCGCTTTCAAACAGCGGCACGCCCACCTCCGCAAGTATCGACCTGCCCAGCTCCTCGTTCGTGCCTTTCATCCTCACCACGATCTTCTTCGTGGTTCCGCCCGCCTCAGCCAAGGCCTCTCTGATGCCTAGGGCAACTTCGTCGGCGCGCGTAATTCCGCCAAAGATGTTGACGAAGATAACCCTGACCCTCGGGTGGTTCAGCAACACCTTAACAGCCTCCTTGACCACCTCTCTGCTGGCGCCGCCGCCTATGTCGAGGAAATTAGCCGGCCTGCCCCCGAAGTGGTATACCAGGTCCATGGTTGCCATGGTGAGTCCAGCGCCGTTGCCGATAATGCCCACATCTCCGTCAAGCTCCACGTAGTGGAACCCGATCTTTTTAGCGTAAGCCTCAAACTCCGTTATATCTCGCGGATCCCCTTCAAGGGCCTTCTCCAGATCCGGGTGCCTAAAGAGGGCGTTGTCGTCCACTATTATCCTCGCGTCGAGGGGGATCACGGCGCCCTCCTTAGACACGGCGAGTGGGTTGGACTCCACCAGCTCCGCGTCGTGATCCACCATGATCCTATACATGGCCTGGACAATAGAGGAGGCTTGTTGCCACTGCTGGGTACCCGGCTTGAAGCCCAGCCACAAAACTATGGATCTCACGTGGTAATCCCTAAGCCCCACAGAGGGATCTACGTAAACTCTCTTAATCTTCTCCGGGCTTGTCCTCGCGATCTCTTCAATGTCCATGCCGCCCACCGGCGAGGCTAGGAAGAGGTATCTGCGGGTAGCTCTGTCGATAATCAGCGAGAGGTACATCTCCCTCTCCACCTCTAGGTACTTAGTCACGTAGAGCTTCTTGACGGTAAGACCCTTGATGTTCATGCCGAACATCTTCTTCGAAAGCTCATACGCCTCCTCCGGGCTGTTGGCAACCTTTATCCCGCCAGCCTTCCCCCTGCCCGCCACCACCACCTGCGCCTTCAGAACCACAGGCGTTCCGATCTCCTTCGCAACCTTGTAAACCTCCTCCGGCGTCAGGGCCAACTTACCCGGCGGAATCTTGACGCCGTATTTAGAAAAAAGCTCCTTAGCCTCATATTCGTGTAGTTTCATGAGACCCTCAGTAAAGGTGTTTATAAAATGTTACTCCTTGACTCGTTGCTAAAAATTATTCGACAAATATTAGAAGATACACGCCGGGCTCCTTAGCGGCCATTATCGCGTCTTTCCTATCGTCGAACACCCCAACGACGTTCCCATCTCTTACCAAAACCCACCCCCTCCGCCCACTTCTCCTCGCTATCTCGGCCCACCTCCTCAGCTTCTCCTCGGTCATATGACAAGCCGCTCCTCCTCAAAACATCGGTTGTGCCTCAGCACGGTGCTGTCCACCACCACCCCGCCGTAGAGCTCCGCCTTCTCGCGGCCCAGAGCTAGGTTGGCGGCGATCCTGCCGATGGCATCTGCCTTCATTATCCCCGAGCCCGACGTCCCCGCGGCCACGTAAAGCCCCTCCGCCAGCCTGTCCACCACCGGCTGGTAGTCCACTACATTTTCGTCGTAGTGACCCGCCCATGCGTTCTGTGGCATACGTCCCTCGAAGGCCGGCACGTATTTTGTCAAGACAGGGTATATGCCGAAGCGCCATAGTGCCTCCTCCGGCTCCGGCGGCTCCTCGAAGCGGAACGGTCTCCTGTCGGCCACGCCGATCCAGTAAGTCCCCTCGCCGGGCTCGGGCCTGAGGTAGACACCTCTCGGCAGTATGATCATCGGCGAGTACTCCCTGTCTGCCAAGCCGGATCTCAGCAACGTCTCCAACTCACCGGTTGCCCTCACCACAAACACCTGCCTCTTCCTCGGCTTAAGCGGAAGGCCAAAGCCTAATGCGTCCATAAGCCTCTCGGTCCACGCGCCGGTGGCGAATATTATATTCCTAGCCTCTATGACGCCTGCCGACGTCTCGACGCCTACGGCCTTAGCATCTTGCCATGGAAACGGCTCGCCTGGTATGCCGAGCGGCTTCTTGGGGGAAAACACAACGGACTCCACCTTAGTCCCAAACAAGATCTCGCCGCCCTCCCTCGTGTACATCTCGTAGTAGTACTTCACCAGCTTCTCCGGGTCCATAATCCCGGCGTCTCGAACCAAAAGCCCGAAAGCCACGTCGGAAAGCCCCATCTCCCTTGCCTCTTCATCGTCGGACACACTAAGCTTAATCGGCATCTCCAGCTTCTCATATATGTCCACGGAAACGCCAATCGCCCTCAGCTCCTGCGCCACGTTTCGCATCAAGACGGCGTTTTCCCTAGGCACGAGGAAGAGATATCCCACAAACCTCATGCCGAGATCCACCCCGCCCCTCTGTACCTCGCGGTATGAGTCCACGCTAGTCTTCGCCAACATCCTGTTTATCCAGGAGGTGAAGATGGTGCGGAAGGCGGCGGCGGACTTGGCCGTATCCCCCATCCCCACGCCTGGGTGCTGATCCACCACCAAAACCCTAGAACGTGGCGAAAGCCTCTTAAGATGGTAGGCAGTCGCCATCCCGACCACCCCAGCGCCTACAACTACGTAGTCATACATCGGGGCATATGTAAATATACCTATATATCAGTTGAGTCTAGTGATGAGGTAAACCGCGCCGATGAGCCGTGACTAAAGAATCCACAACTGATCCGCTATTCCGTACAGACGGCTTTCACCACGACGGAGCTGGGGTGTATGCCCCGTCTCCTCAAAGCCTCGACAATTTCGTCGTCCTCAATATCGATTACCTTGTTTGTGTTGACGCATACCACGTTTATGTGGGGGGTTACGCTGTCGTAGTAGGTCCTGCCCCCGTGCTCGAAAGAAACGACGAATCCGCTCTCCTCCAGCAACTTCAATATGGAATACACGGTGCTAGCGCTTATGGAGGGCATTTTCTGCTTCACCTCGTTTAAGATGTCGTTGAAGGTTGGGTGCTCCTTCTTCGCCAGCTTCTCCATGACAAGGTTTATAACCTCCACTCTCTGGGGGGTCACCCGATACCCCTTATCCCTCAGTATCTGCGCCAGCTGGGACGGTTCCATCTGAATAACACTTCGTGTAGATATAAAAATCTATTTCCTCCCGGTAAAACTATAAAAGGCCGCGATTCGGGGGGTGGTCATGTTGATTAAGTTCGACGTCGTGGAGGTGCCCCTACCGCAGGGCGCCAACGTGATCGTGGGGCAGGCTCACTTCATCAAGACCGTAGAGGACCTCTATGAAGCCCTCGTCACCTCGGTGCCCGGGATTAAGTTCGGGATCGCGTTCTGCGAGGCGTCGGGGAAGCGGCTCATCCGGCATGAGGGCAACGACGAGGAGCTTAGAAACCTCGCCATTGAGGTCTGCAGGAGAATAGCGGCGGGTCACGTGTTCGTAATCTACATACGCAATGCATGGCCTATAAACGTGCTTAACGCTATTAAAAACGTCCAGGAGGTGGTGAGGATATACGCCGCCACCGCCAACCCCCTCAAGGTGATAGTGGCCGAGGTGGAGCCCGAGAGACGGGGCGTGATAGGCGTTGTTGACGGCCACTCGCCGCTAGGCGTAGAGACCGAGGCAGACAGGGAGGAGAGGAAGAAGTTCCTCAGGGAAGTCACTAGGTATAAACTTTGAAGGCAGTAAACCTCGCAACACTCCTCTTTTTTGTCGCCAACGGAATAGCCATAGTAGCAATCCCGCCTTACCTCCGCGACCTCGGCGTTACAAGCGAGGCGGCGATAGGCGCCATCGTCTCCACGGCGTTTTTCGTCTCGATAGTTATGCGTCCCCTAAGCGGCGTCTTGGGGGACCGCGTGGGTCATGTAATGGTGATGAGGCTTGGCGTGGCCTTCGCCGTCTTAGCCCAGCTTCTGTATCTGCTGGGAAGCCCCGCCTGGGTCCAGGCGGGGAGGGTTCTACACGGCCTCGCCATCGCCACGTTCCTCCCCATGTCTATAGCGACCTCCGTCGCCGAGGGCGCCAGGGCCATGGCGTCGCGCTCCCTAGCCGTGGGCATAGGCAACGTCCTAGGTCCGCTGGTGGGCTCCGCCATCTACGACGTGGGCGGGGGTCGGCTCTCCTTCTTGACTGCGCTGGTGATCCACGCCACCAACTGGCTGTTTGTGAGGGGCTTGCCAGCCCGCGCCGGCAAGGAAGGGGGCGTCGCCGTGGAGAGGCGGGTGTTATTGTTTATGACCCTCCTGACTGTATACGCCACGGTGTATATGAGCATCTCCACCTTTACGCCAGTCCGTCTGAGAGACCACGGGCTCCCCTTGACTTACTGGGGGCTCTTCTCCTCAGTGGCGGCTCTGACCAGCCTCCTCCCCCGCGCACTGCTGATGAAGACGGGGCTTGTGAGCCCCGTCACCGCAACCGCCGCAAATGCAACCGCCATGGCTGGCCTGATGCTGGCTACATACGCAGAGGACCCCGTGACATTTGCCGTTGCCGGCGCTGTGTATGGCCTGGGCCAAGGCGGGATAGTGGTGACGCACCAGATACTGGCTCTTGCCGGCGCCAGAAACGCCGGGTTCGCGAGCTCCGTCTATACGATGGGGTGGGATTTGGGCTCCATCTTAGGGCCCACTATATCGGGCGGCCTCGTGGAGGCGGCGGGCTTCTCTGCGCTACACTACATGCCGGCGATCCTCCTTGTGAACATCGGAGTTCTGCTTTTATACGGATCACGGAGGTAGGCCGTGGGTTTTCTCGAGGCCGTCTTGGAGGACCCGGGCAGAGAGGTGGTCTATGTTAAGACAGACGAGGCAGAGGTCGTTGAGCCTTGTTGCGACGTGTCCCAGGTGCTCAGGTCGGAGGTGGCTGAGGTATTTAGAGCGGTGGGCATCAACGCGTTGTTTCGGCACCAGTACGACGCGGTCCAGTCCATAAGAGCTGGGAGGGACACCGTCATAGTGGCAGGCACGGGGATGGGCAAAACCGAGGCCTTCCTAGCGCCTATACTGGAGGACTCCATTGAGTCGCTTAGCGGCCCCGCGGCGCTGGTGCTCTACCCCACCAAGGCTCTGGCCAGGGACCAGCTGGGGAGGTTCAGGAGGCTCGCCGACAAGCTGGGAGTTAGGGTTATGGTGTACGACGGCGACACTCCGCAGAGGGAGAGGAGGATCCTCTACGAGATGCCGCCCCACATAATCATCAGCAACCCAGACATGGTAAGCCAGGCGTTGATACACGTCGCTAAGTTCAGGGAGCTCGTGCGGCGGGTGAAATACGTCGTCCTCGACGACTTCCACGTATACAGCGGGGTCTTCGGGTCCCACATGTACTACCTCCTGAGGCGCCTCAGGAGGTTCCGCAGGCCTCTCTACGTCGCCACAAGCGCCACGGTGGGGAACCCCGCCGAGTTTGCCCAAGCCCTCTTCGACAGCGAAAGGGTAAACGTGGTGTGGGGCCCCCTGGGCAGGCGGGGCAGGCTTATCCAGGTCCTGGTGAGGCCCAGGTTCAGATCCAAGTGGGCTGAGGCGGCGCGTCTCTCGGCGCTCTGCATAGAGCAAGGTCTCAAATGTCTTGTGTTTACAGACAGCCACAAATACAGCGAAATAATATACAGAGCGCTGAAGATGGCGGGCCACGGCGAGAGAGTTGCCGTGCACAGAGCTGGCATAGACCCGGAGGAGAGGAAGGCTGTTGAGGATGCGTTTAAGAGGGGTGAGATAGACGTGGTGATCTCAACGCCGACATTGGAGCTGGGCATAGACATAGGCGATATAGACGCCGCGGTGCTTGCGTCTATACCACCCTCCTATAACAGGTATCTGCAACGGGTGGGCAGGGTAGGGCGACGGGGTCAGACAGGCTATGTAGTACAGATACTGGGGAACGACCCCATCTCCCAGTACTACAGGAACTACCCCCACGAGTTCTTCTCCCGCTCGCCTGAGCCGCTGGGCTTCGAGAAGGAGAACGAAGACGTCGCGGCCCTCCACATACTCGCGGCCTCTGCTGACATGCCGCTGAGACTTGAGGAGCTTACCCCATTTGAGAAGACCCTAGCGGAGAGACTCCTAGCAGAGGGGCGCCTCAGGATGTTAGGCAGGTTTCTGCGTATCACCCCTGAGGGCCGCGAGCTTCTCTCGGCGCTGAGCCTCAGGGGATCGCCCCACGTGGTGAAGATAAAGACTGCAGACGGCAGAGTCATAGGCGAGAGGGAGCTCCCGCTCGCACTCTACGAGCTCCACCCAGAGGCCATATATATGCACGGGGGAAGGACCTACCTATCCAAGTCCCTCGACCTCAGCAGGCGCGTGGCTGTGGTGGAGCCGACAGACGCCGAGGACCTGGTCACGCAGGCGCTGGAAGATATGGAGCCGGAGGTGGTGGAGATATACGACGAGGGGGCCGTGGAGGGGGTGCCCTACCAGTTCGGCAGGCTGAAGATTAAGATCACGGTCTACGGCTACGCCCTCAAGCGCTTCACCACGGAGGAGACCCTCGGGGAATACACGATAGAGCCCATATCCTACGAGTTCGAGACCAAGGGCGCCGTTTTTTACATGCCCCACGTCCGCTTCAGCACAAACGAGGCGCTGGACTGGGAGGCCCGGGCCAAGGGCTACCACGCCACGGAGCACGTCCTCATATCGGCCGCGGAGATAGCCCTAGGCGCCTCCAAGACGGACCTAGGCGGCATAAGCTATCCCGACGGCGTTATAGTCATCTACGACTCCCACATCGGGGGCAACGGCACCACGAGGCTACTCATCAACAACTTCCGCCGGGTGGCCGAGGTCGCGCTTAAGATCGTGAAGGGGTGCGACTGCGTGGATGGGTGCCCCAAATGTGTCTACTCGCCCTACTGCGGCAACAACAACAAGATGCTCTCCAGACGCAACGCCGTGAGGATTCTACAGACAGTACTAAATAAAGAAGGCGCCCCCCTCCACAAGGAGATCCCAAGAAGAGAAATGGGAATTGTGTAACCCCGCGCGGCCCTGCGCGAGAAAGGGCCCTCTCTCCGCTTATGGGCAGTAAGGCGGGGGCTGCGACCCAGCCACAGATAAACGGCCTGGCGTCGCCGCCACCTGCCCCACCTCCTCGGGGCGTTGGGGTGCGGCTTTCCGGCGGCTTCGGCTGGCGTCAGCCAAGCCAGACCAGTCCTTCGTCGTCTATCTGCTCGGCGCCGCGTCCAGGTCTGACGTCGGCAACCTTGTGCATGTGCTTGAGGTCGCGGGCGGCTGGCATAGCGGCTTCAGGGACGTAGAGCACCGCGTCTAGCTTGTCGGCTAGGCTCATGCCTTTTCTGTTTTTGTAGCGCCACACCGCGCTGTCTATCTTCTTCACCAGCTCGAAGAGGTTCTCGTCGCCTTCCTTCCACTGTTCCGGTGGGTCCTCTATGGTCTCGTCGTGGATGGATCTGCCGAAGGCCTCGCGCCATATCTTGTCGGTGAGGAAGGGCATGATGGGCGCTAGGAGCATTAGGCTGTACCTGAGCACCGTGTAGAGAGTCCATATGGCCGCCTCCTGCTCCTCCTTGGTGAAGACGCCCTCTCTGTTGTAGGCGCGGGACTTGACTAGCTCGATGTAGTGGTCCGCGAAGTCGTGCCAGATGAAGTTGTAAAGGGCGTGGGCCGGCTCATAGACGTCAAAGCGGCCGTACGCCTCTATGACCCTTCTCGCCACGTTGTAAAGCCTGGCAAGCATCGCCTTGTCCACCGGCATGAGTCGGGGCGCCGCCTGGGGCTCGGGGAAGGATAGGACGAAACGCGACACGTTCCACACCTTTGTGACAAACTCCTTCCCCTCCCTTATCATGTTTTCGTTGTAGCGGTAGTCGGTGCCCAGCCGCCCGGCGGCCGCCGCCCAGAAGCGGACCGGATCCGCGCCGTATTTCTCCACAGGCGCCAAAAGGTCAATGACGTTGCCCTTGCTCTTGTGCATAGCCTCTCCCTTCTCGTCGAGACCCATCCCGTTGATCCTCACGTGGCGAAACGGCACGTTTCCAAACAGGAGATACGCCCTGAGGAGCGAGTAGTAGAGCCAAGTTCGGATGATGTCGTAGCCCTGGGGTCTCATTATGGAATGCGGGTAGACCTTTGGGAAGACGTTGAACTCCTTCGTAATGCCTGAGGCGTACATCCAGGAGATAGAGGAGTCGAACCAGGTATCTAATACCCTGGGGTCTCCCTCCAGCCTGCCGTCTTTACACGCCTCTTTGACCTCTGGAGGGGGCTCGCCGCGCCAGGGCTGGTAGTACTCGCCTCCGTTGGGTACCAGCGGTATCCGCTCGCCGTTTGGCTTCACGCACCACCAGATGGGCACCTCTGTGGCGTAATAGCGGCGCCGCGACACGGGCCAGTCCAGCTCTAACGACTTTATCCAGTCGATGAGGACTTGCCGGTATTCGGGCGGGTAGAACTCCATCTCGTGTGCCAGCTCTATCAGCTTCTGCTTGAACTCCACCTGCTTTACGAAGAGCTCCCTGGTGACGATGATCTCAAGCGGCGTCTTACAACGCCAGCACACCGGCACGTTATGCGCCAGCCGCTCCTGCTTGACCAGCAGGCCGGCGGCTTTCAGATCCTCTATTATCTTGGCGCGGGCCTCCCTGATGGTGAGCCCGGCGTATCTGCCCGTCTTTATCCGGCCGCCCTCGTCTACGATGATCTTGATAGGTAGCTTGAGCTCGTTTACGATCATGAGGTCCCGCGTGTCGCCGAAGGTGGAGATCATCACTAGGCCTGTGCCGAACTCGGGGTTGGCCGCCCTATGTGGCAGGATGGGGACCGCCTGGCCCTCTGGCGGCACCACCGCGTGTAGGCCATTAAGCCTCTGGTAGCGGGCGTCGTCGGGGTTGTATATAACGGCGACGGTGGCGGGGAGGAGCTCAGGCCTTGTGGTGGCTATGATTATGTCCTCCCCCGTCTCCTGGACCTTGAACTTTATGTGGTTTAGGTAGGTCTCCTCCTCCTTGTATTCGATCTCGGGCTCCGCCAGCGCGGTGCGGCAACGGGGGCACCACGGCGTCGGCCTCTCCGCCTCGTAGATGAGCCCCCTGCGCCACAGCTCCACGAAGGTTCTCTGCGTCATTTTCCTGTATTCTGGGCTGTCTGTCCCCTGGGGCCAGTAGTCGAAGGAGAGGCCCCACCTCCTCAACGACGAGACGAACTCCCCCTCGTAGCTGTCCAACTGCTCCTTGCAGAGCCTTAGGAACTCCTCCCTCGGCACCTCATGCGCCACGATGTTGTACTTCTTCTCTATCTGGACCTCTATGGGGAGACCGTTTCTGTCTAGGTAGAAGGGGAACACAACGTCGTAACCCCTCATCCTGAGGAACCTGGCGATCATGTCGAAGTGCGCGTAGGAGGCGGTCTGGCCTATGTGCGGCCTGTTGCTGGAGAGGTAGGGAGGCGGCGTGTCGATGACGAAGACAGGTTTGTCTCCGCTTATCCTAGTCTTGAACCTGTCCTCCCTCTCCCACGTCTGGATGAGCTCCTCCTCCCACCTTATGTCCCACCTGGTGGGTAGCTTATGTGCCACGGAGCTGAACTCAGGGGTGTTTTTAAATAGTGTAGCTTTCAGGAGAAAGATTTTAATATACTGTGGGTTCCCCCACAATGCTTAACAGGGAGGTTTTCCTCATAGCCAACGGCACCGGGGCCAAGCTGGGCGAGTTCTTGGTGGAACTTAACTTCGACCAGCCGGGAATTCTGGCTACGCTTTCGAACATCTTCGCCGAGCACGAGGTGAATATAGTAAACATAGCAATCGACGGCGCTCGCCAGAACCTCCACTTTATAGTAGATCTTTCATTGTCGTCTGAGGACCAGCTTGAGGACATATTGAAGCAACTTCGCATGTTCGCTTTCGTGAAGAGGGTTAGGTACAGGGTTTCGGTTGCGCCGATTTTCGTGCCTAGGTGGGTCACCCACGTCATAAATGGGAAGCCCGTCATTTCGCTTGAGAAAGAGTTCGTATCTTTCCTGCAGGACCCCGCGAAGCTGGCGGAGGAGATGGCAAAGAGAGATGCAAAGACCGTGAAGGAGCTCGCGGCCGCTGTAAACGTGGTGACTCTGGAGGAGGCGCTGTATATTACACAGCTCAGGGGGCTCGCCGTAGTGGAAAACACGTCTGTGAAGGAGGGGAGGCTTACGGCGCGGCTGTGCAACCTAGCCTACCCGCTAGCGCGGAGATACCTAGACGCCTTCCTCAGGGAGCTGGGCACACAGGCGAAGATAATCGAGGAGGGCGTCTGCCTCAGCGTCGAAACCTAGTTTTTCAACCACCGAACATTACGGGCGGGGGAGGAGTGCACCTAATCCCAATCCTGAGGGCCAGAGGCATCAGCGGATCGCTACACAGAGGATGGGGCTCCCAACTCGGCGCCGGGCGGGACCCTGTGATGTCGATGACAGGTCTTCTCCACATGTCGGCAATGGACAACTGAGCTGTGTTGCTTCCCGTCGGCGGGC
>DAITPC010000012.1:21461-37293 GCA_036833835.1 Pyrobaculum sp.
TCGAAGAGCTCGCAGACGCGGCATATCTCCCTGGCCGAGGAGGCGCCGCAGTATTTGCACCTCTTCGGCTGGACCTCCGGCGCGGCTTCTCTTAAAACTCGCGTAAGCTTCTCGCCGAAGGAGACCAGGTTGTACTTCACTGAGGGCATCTCCCGCTCCAGCTCGGCTAGCATAAACTTCAAGTTGTAGCGGGGGTTCGTCACAACGTAGGGACATTCAAGCTCCATAAGGGGCAACCCGTGGTAGTGGGCATACAACGCGATTTCCTCCTCTCTTATGTACTTCAGCGGCTTGATGCGGGGTATCAGGTCCTTCTCCTCAGCGTCTTCGTACGTGCCATACCACCGGAAGCGTGAGAGATTGCCCATGAGGACGTTTAGGAGGACCGTCTGGGCCTCGTCGTCTAGGTTGTGCGCCGTGGCGATCTTCGTCCAGCCTCTCCTCCTGCCGATGAGGTTCATGGCGCGCCGCCTCAACACGCCGTCTATGGTGCACATGTGGACCTCGTAGCCGGCCCTGGCGAGCCTTTCGGAGAGCTCCATGGCAGTGACGCCGAAGATGTCCCTGAAGTGGTACACGTTGTATTCTATGCCGAACTTGGCGGCCAGCTCCTTTACGTAGTCTCTCCGCGCCATGCGGTAGAAGCAGCTGTATGGGTGGCCCTCGTTGATTGTGAAGGCCTCCATCTTCACGTCTCTCAGCAGACCTCTCTCCCTGAATTTGCCTAGCATGTGGAGGAGGACGAGGCTGTCTTTGCCGCCGGACACCGCGATGGCCACGTAGTCGCCTGGCGCTATGAGCCTCTCGTCGCGTATAGTCTTGAGGACCTTCCTCTCCAGCGAGTTGAAGAGACAACGGAGGCAGAGCCTCTCGCCGCTTACCGCGCGGAGGTACTGCGCCGGCCTTCTGCCGCAGTGCTGGCAGAGGCTACTTGTCGAGGTCGATGTGTGGTATGGCTCCATGTTTCCGCTCAGCCTTCTCTATCTCCAAGGTGAAAGTCTCCAGCGAGGTCCTGAAGATGTAGAACACAAGGCCGCAGTTTCTGCAACGGGCTATCATGATGGTGTTCTCAGGACCCTTGTGGCGGTAGGTGTAAGGCGCGGGCAGGGCCTCCCACTCCGGCATCCCGCAACGCGGACAGGTAATCACGGAAGGTTCTGGATCTAAATATTTTAGTCTTTCGCGAGGTTGGCCCTAACCCAACTCCAAGCGTCGCAGAGGGTGGGGAAGCTCAGGTGGCCGCCCTCCCTCCCCACCATGATGGTGAGCAACCCGGCGCCCATGGCGCCTAGGTCCTCATCGCCGTCTCCTATATACACCGCCTCGTGGGGCCTCGCCCCTACTCTCCTCAAGGCGTGGGTAAACACCGGCTTGAGGGGCTTCCGCCTCAGTAAAACGTCGGAGGTCACAAGCGCGTCGACGGCAATGCCGCTGGCCTCTAGGAAGAGCTCTGGGAAGCATCTACAGGGCGTGTTTGAGACAACAGCCACCTTGCCGACCTCCTTAGCCCATCTGAGGAACTCCACGGCGCAGGTCATAGGCGCCAGCCGGCTTTTTACCTCCTCTATGAACTCCCTGGCGAGGAGGGCGGGGTCGCCGCCGGTCTTTGAGGCTATGACCCCGGCGATGGCCCGTAGCGGTATTTCGTAGCCAGCGTTGTTCACCCCCTCCACGACCCAAGCCACGGCATCCACCACGCCGGAGTCTCCATGTCTGCGCAACACCTCGCGCCACGTGTCCCAGAAGTCCACCCGCCGCACCAGGAGGCCCCAGAAACTCACCAAGAAATTCATAACCTGACACACGACGCCTCAAGACGCAACGTGCCGGAACCGAGGCGCATCAGAGGCCTATTGCCGCGACTAATTAAACTTTATCCTCAACGGCCGCAATTGTCTTGCATACGTCACGACGAGAACAAGCCCAACACGGCAACATATGCGACCAACTGGCGCAGGCCGTCAACACGTCTAGGCGTAGGGCCGCGGCGGCAAGGCTTCTGTAGGAAAAAAGACTATCTTAGAATTATGGTGATCTCTCCCCTGCCTGTCGACGCTGGATGTATCTTGAACATCTCCGGCAGTGGATAAGGCAGGTAGCTGAGGGATTCGTGAGCCATAACCAAGCTTGAAAGTCTGTAGCCGCCGTTTTTATCAGGCACGTACGCCGCTGATCTGTACATGTCCATGGCCGGCAGTAGCATCACATCGCCTTCAAAGTAGAGGTGGTAAACGGCATCGCCTACCGCTATTGTACGCGTAGCCACAGGTCTCGAAAACTTCAACTCCACGTCGGGCTCAATAATCAGCCTGCCGTTTTCATAGCGCCATTTATAAGGCGCTGGGATTATGCCTTGGCTACGTAGCCAAGGCTCAAGCCTAGACGCCTCGTTAAGCATTCTCATGGCGGTCTCCCTGTCGACAGAAATCTCCTTCTTGTTCATCACAGCGTTGTACTTCATCACACCATCTTCCACAACTATGAAGAAGGCTGTTTTGTTCAACAGCTCAAGGTGGGGCAACTCATAGTCTCTAGACATCACAACGGCGTTTACGCCGGGCGGCACGTAGAAAGGCTCCACGCCGCGGATGGTGTCTTGCCTGGTGATGTTGTACACGTCGAAGTAGATCCAGCCGCCCTCCTCCCTGCCTATGTACGAACCTGAACGGCACCGCGCCCTCCCGTCTTTTAACATTAGCGTAACGTGAGTGCCGTTGTCGATAAACGAGACATCTCTACCCCACAGGTCGCACCACTCCCCTAGGTAAAGCCGGAAGTAGAAATTTGACCCGTTGCGGAAGATCTCATAGGCATCGTTGGCAGGCGCTACTACTATGCGAATTGCGTTGCTGGGTTTGCTAGGGGGACTTGGCGCTACGGCAGTCACAACTATGGCCACGTATACAACGGCGATAAAAGCGATGAAGGCTAGTATATACGTAACTAACGTCCGCATAGCCCACTGCAGAAGACTGTTGTACTAGGTCTAGTGGATGTACATGTCTGCCAAGTAACGCCGGCCGATACGTAACCTTGCGCAAGTGGTATGTATTTGTACACGGCCTGGCCCATTCGCGCTACGCCGCGGGCACCTACGCCGTTCATGTCAAAAATCGCATATCCGTAAAACTCATCACACGGAAAATACGTCCACTTTTCTAAGTACACAAGCCCGTAGCCCTCCCAATTACATGTAATACAGGCATGGGCGTATCCGCGTACAACATAATCGGAGGCGCTGTTGCTACAACAGACGGCATACGCCAAACCAGCCACCGCCAATACCAAGGGAAGCAACCTTTTTAGGTTTTTCATGTGATGTTCTGCGTTTACTATTTTTTTACGTTCGGCTAAAAGTGAAAAATTTTTAGATTATTGACATAGTGAGAAAACTACCTGTGGGCTCTCATGTAAGGGGCTCTTGGCTTCTCAGAGCTCCCTACAGCGTGCGCGCATTTTGAAAAGCAACAGACGAGCCGTGGTGACTTGGACTAGGGGAATACATGCACGGCGCAGAAGAACGGTTGGCAGAGAGCCGAGAGGAGGACGGGCAGTGGTCTGCTGCTGGGCGGCTTGTCTACCAGAAAACGGGGGTTCATCCACCAGGCAGATGTTTGTAATTCCGCCAGTTGTTAGTCTATGTCGGGAGCTGTATAGGATCGTCGTGTCACGCGCCAACCGAGCCTTGCCCTCGCTCCACAGGTCTCATAAAAGACCTTGACGGGCGGCGGTTAACCCCGCCGTCTCTTCCAGTCACATCCACAGCCACATAGACGACCCCGCATAAAACCGCTAGCTCCATCAACACAAGTCGAAACGAAAAAAATACTGAGGTCATGCACACACCGTGACTAATAAAGGTCTCCTAATAGTCCTGTTGGTGGCGGTCTTGGCGGCGGCTTCGGATGTTGAGGACTACGTATTTGTCGAGTTTAATCCGAAGATGTACTTTCCGTACCTCGTAAAAAACAACACCACGGAGCCAGCGCCGATTGTCTACCTCATGACGAATAGGGACGTTGTGGCGCAGGAGTTGGCGGCAAACACGTCGATGTATATCCCCCAAGGCGTCTACCTCGCAATACCAAGGCATCTGTTTAGTCAGAGGCCGCCTGCGGTCCCCAGAGGCGTTAAGGGCCGCGTCGTAGATGTGGAGGTGGAGGGGCTTGGGGTGGTGAGACTTCTACTCGCTAGGAACTCCACCGAAGTGCCCGATGCCCACGCAGTCTACATGTACCTAGATGTGGAAGAGAGAGGAGGGAGGCTATATTACAGAGGAAAGCCGCTAGAGGTAAGAAAACCCAAGAATGTACGCGGACAAGGCGCGTCAAGTAGCGAAGATAGCGGCGCGTCAGGCGACGCCGCGCCGTTGTACAGCGTTGAGCACAAGACCGGCACCGCCGTATACAGCTGGGCCCGCTACGTCTTCAACCCAGCCTCCCCGGCGAAGATTAGGAACATCCCCTTAACCCAGTACACGCCTATCAGATACTTCAACGTGACGGGCTTCAACGGCGACTTCGTGGTCGGCCACACCGCTTGGGCCTACCTGGGCTACGGGGTCTCCGACATATACTTGGTCTTTTATGGCGGCTCTGCGTCGAACCTCAGATACTATCTATGCCCCTACTCAACCCCTACGGAGAGGCCTCCGCACACCCCCACTTCGTCACCCTGCGTCGGGGTGGCGGTAAATGCGCCGCACTTCGGCAGGGCTTACATGGTTAAGATCAGCGTTGCATTGTACTCCAATTACTACCTCTGGTTCTACGCCGAGATTTACAACCCGTTGAATCTGCCGGTTAACGCCTCCATAGCGGCAGTTTACATAAGGCCGGCGCCTTGGGACAGCTCAGTCTATTCAGCCCTTGTGGCCAACTGGCACTCCTCCGTCGGCCAGCCTGGGTACGCCTTCAACGCCGACTACGGCTCTTCGTTTAGGGTGGCACGTCTGCTGTTCTCCATAAGGGTTCCCCACGGAGCGCAACTCCCTATAGGCATAAGGTTGAGGGGGCTGACTGTGTACACCTGTAGCTCCAGCCCCACCTTGACGGTGAGAATATACACCCCCGCCGACCCCACAGCCGCAGTGGTGGCTACCGGGCAGAAATACGTCACGACTACATGCGGCACGTACCACTTCAGCGACATATCCGGCATCCTGCCGGAATCCGCCGTGGTGCCTATCCTTGCCGCAAACACCACGGCGATACCCATAATACTTGAATTCGACCCGCCGCTATACGCCAGCTACCCAGAAAGAGTCTACGTCTCCTTCATCAACCTCGCCGCCTACGGCCAAAGATGGCCAGAGATATGGAGGCACAACGCCTACAACTGGGTGGCGCTCGACAGATACTACACCTTTGTTAATATGCAAGTAAATGTGGTGCCACGCGACCTCCTTTCTTACAGCGTATGGCCGCGGCCGTATTACCCCTATAACGAATCTAGCCCCTGGAAAGATCTGAGGGCACAGGCATATGTCTCTTTAGTGACACAGGCAGGCTCGGGTTTATACCTGCCGTATTTGCCAAGGGTGGCTTATGAATACGTTTCTATGGATTCTGCAACTAGGCTGAAGAAGGTGTGTCTAGCAGTGGAGTCCAGGTCTTCCACTAAACTCGGCGCGCCAGGATCCATTACTATATTTATAGATAGGGCGGGTAGCAACCCCATCTTGGAGTTTTTCGCCTCGGTGGCGTCTGGTGTATTAAGCGCGATTAGCAATGCAGCAACTTTCTTCCAAGTCTTATACGCGGTGTTTGGCTTATCGGCTCCCGCAATTCTCGGACCCGTAGGCTACGTGACTTGGGGGCTGGGGCTTTTTATACAGCTAGTGGCACCCTCGTCGGATAAGTATTCATGTCATTCCACGGGGTGGCTTTCTGACGGATACAGAGCTGGGACTGGGTATATAACAAGCGCCGCATGGGAAATTGGTATCAACACTTCGCCACTAACGACAGGCGGAATGCGAGTGAGGTTTTCAATTCAGATCCAGGATGAGTATAGCTACTTAGCTAATCCCATCCCGCCCAGCAGCGGCTCGTATGACGACTTCTTCTCGTATGCTGTTTTCGATCGTGCGTCGTATTTCGCTGGCGCTCTTGAGAGATATGCCATTGGCACCGCTAGATACTATGTTAAGGTCAATTAGTATTTTTCTGGTGGCTTTTGGTTTTTTGTTTACGGTTCCCTATCCGCCTTTGGGTTTTGTCCAGCTGGTGCGGGCGGATGTTAGCTATACCTTGGCTGTGGTCTCGGCTGTGTGTCTCTTCGTGTCGTGTAGGTTTTATCTCCATACGGCGCTTGTCTTGGCGGCTGTGTTGGCGAGTTTATCGTTTGTTTACCCAAATTTGGCGTTGCCGTATGTGTCTAGGGTGTTTTTCTTAGGGTGGGGGTGGCTGGGGATTCTCTGGGCTGGCTGGAGGTTGGGAGGTTTGCGTGGTCTCGTTGCGGTGTTTGCGTTGCAACTGGCTTACGCGGCGATGCCGCTTCCATCTTTGCGCTTTGCCAACCTGTTGCCCGACTGGGTTCTGACTCTGCTCGGCGATGATCCGGAGAGGACGTTTTTTAACTGGGCCAGGTTCCTCATGACTTACGTCTCTGTAGTGGCCACGTTGTGGGCGGCGCGGCGTGTATCTCCTGGACGACGGGGAACCAGAGGCTTGATTACGGGTCTCTAGGCGTTGCGTCGGGAGGTCCGCGGGGAGGTGTAGGCCTGTATCTGACTGCGACGTCGCATACCACCTCGACGTGTTTCTTTTGTACCAGCCGCATGAGGTGCCGCGTCGCCACTGGCGGGGGGATCCCCTCCTTCAGGCCCTCGGCAATTATTGTCTCGAGGTCGGCCTCGCCTAGCCTTCTGAGTATTGCGTATATACGCTCCACGTCTCTGCTTAACCCGGTAATTAAGTTGATGCGCGGCGGATCGGCACGCTGTACCCTGTGATCCAGAGCCAGTTGTATCTGCCGGCGAGGACTATCAGCGCCGGCACTATAAAGGGCCTCACTATGAAGGCGTCTATCAGCGCCGCGAGGGCTATGGTGAAGCCCACCTGTCTCAGCAGGAGCGTCTGGGAGAGCATCAACGTGGAGAAGGCGGCGGCGAGTATTATGGCGGCGCCAGTGATCACGGGGCCCGTTGTCACTATGGCCGTCCTTATGGCTTCCCTCTCGTCTAGCCCCTTCTCCATCTCCTCCCTAATGCGGGTTATGATGAATATGTCGTAGTCCGTGCCCACGGCCATTAGGAAGGAGAAGAGGATGATGGGAACCAGCCAGTAGGTCGGCTGCCCCATGAGCTCTTGGAAGAGCGCCACCTCCAACGCCAGGCTCCACGCAATAGACATGAGGACCGTGGCTATTAGGCGTAGGGGGATCAGGAAGCTTCTGAGCAGTACGGAGAGTATGATGAACACGGTGGTCACAATGATGTAGACTTGGAGGTTCCAGAACTTGACGTATATCTCGTGAAACACCACGTTTTTCCAGGAGGCTGAACCGCCGATCAGGTAGGGGCCGTAGATCCCCCGGAGCTCGTCTAGCCTTCTGTATATGTCCAGGAGCTTATCCGACGTGTCCTCTACCGACAGCTTAATGGACACCACGTACCAGCCGCCTCGCTCCTCCATGGTGTAGTTTACGAAGTTGGGAAGCTTCTCCACCTCCTGCAACAGCCCGGAGGGTGGCGGGCTTTTCATAGCGATGTACGTGGTGGAGAGGGCCGTGACGTTGGAGAAATACGTCGTGGCTATCTCCAGCGCCTTTTTGTACTGAGTCTCCGGCATGGCCACAACGGGATTTGCGGTTATCCGGAGGGCGCTTACTAGGAAGAGAATGGAAAGGAGCGTGATCACAGTAGCCACCATGGCTATCAAGAGGGGTTTCCTAAGCGCCGTGGAGACCGCCTTCTCCATCAGCTTCGACCGGCCCGAGTGCGTGGAGACGGTCTTCTTGGGCCAGAATATCTTGTCGCCTAATACGTAAAGAAGCGCGGGGAATATGAAGAAGACAGAAAGCGCCACGAAGGCTGTGGTTATGAGGTAGCCTATGCCTATGGACTGCATAAAGGGGAGATGGGAGATGGCAAATGAGCCGAGCGACGTGGCGACCACGGCGGCGCTTGCCGCTATGGCCCTGTTGGCGTAGCGTCTGACAACTGCGACTGCCTCCTCCTTGTCTCTGCCGAGGGCTCTCTCCTCGGCGTAGCGGCTCGCCATCAGCAACATGTAATCGACGCCTATGGCGAATATCACCGGCGCCGCCATATACACGATGAGGTAGTAGATCCCCTGCACCTCGTGTATCTGGTAGAAGAAGCCCAGCAGGGCGAGGTAGGTTAGACCCACCGTGGAGACTATAAGCACGGGCGTGAGGAGGGTCCCCATGACGTAGAGCAAGACGACGAACAGCGCCGTTGCGGTGGACCTGTCAATTTTCGACACGTCCTCCATCACGACCTCCGTGAAGCTTCTGAGCAGAAACGAGGTGGAGACGGGCACGCCGAGTGCAGGCGGGATGCGAGGCGTGTCTTCATCGGTTTTCACAACGGCAAGGGCATATCTATCTTGATACACAAGGTGAGCCGCCACGGTGATTGAGTATATCGTCGGTGGGGGATAGCGCGTCGTCAAGTTCCTCGTCAAATCTGATCTAAACATCTCCACGGCCTTGTCCACATCTCCGCCGCAGACTAAGTAGGGCAGGTAAGGCCTGACAAGCGGCGGAGTCTGGTTGATCAGCTGCACGTAGACGTACTGCCTTACGCCGACTGCGGCCACGACGCGGGCTAGGTATATCAACGTTTTGTTGAGCCTCGTGGCTAGCACGGCCTCCGTCACGTTTTCCACGGCGCTCTGGCTGGCCCAAGTCCTCCAGGTTACGTTGGCCATATACCGAGACACATTGCCGTATGTCTCATCCGCGGCGAGCCTCACTGCCGTGTCCACGTCGTGCACAGCGACGTATTTGTCGTACAGTTCCAGAAACCTCTGCGTGTGGTTGTCCACTGACCTGCCCAACGCGACGACGCCGTATGTGCCCAGCAGAAGCCCCCTCGCCTTTTCCCGGGCCTCTTCGTAGCCCCTCACCAGCTGCTCGAGGTCTTCGCAGATCTTCTTGGTAGTGTTGGAAATCTCCAAGGCCGCCTCTCTGAACCGCGAAGTAGCGTTTTCCACCGCCTCCTCCAGCTTCTGGTTGTAGATCCTCAACGCCTCGTCTAGGATAGTCCACGCTGTTGTGGCGTTGGGGAAGAGGCGGGATAGGTTCCTGGCCTTCTCCTCGACTCGAGGCCCGAATATGACAACCGGCAGAGGTTTAAAGCCGCCGTCACCTGCGCCGCCTTGCGTCCCGTTTTTCAAGATTGCCTCTACCACCTTCGGCTCGATGTCTTGCGGCATGAGTTTAGACTCGTCGTAGATGAGGACGTCGAATACCTTCGGCGACAGCAAGGCGAGGTACACGTAGACCGCCGCAAGGATGACCACGACGGCCACGAGCCTCCTCACTGCCGCAGACCCGCCTCGCTCCTATAAAAAGATATGTACAAAACGATTTATACGGGAAGGTGGGGAGACGTGTGGAGCATGTGTTCCTCATCGCCGCCGGGGACTTCAGGGCGAGGGCCGTCCGGTACCTACTAACCGCCCTGGCCATCGGCGTCGGCGTGGCGCTACTTGTGGCCCTCGTCATCGTAAGCGACGCGACTAGGGAATACGTGGAGCAGACGCTGTTTAAGGTGTACCCAGCCGACATCATGATCTACTCAGACTCGATAAACATCCCCACCTACATAGTGGATACGTTGCGAAGCAACGCGGCTGTGGAAACCGCGGAGGGCATCGTGATAACTACGGGTCTCTACAACGGACAGGTGGTTTCTATCGTGGGGATCCCGCTGAGGAACGTGGATTACTTCGCGGTGGATCTTAAAGAGGGTAGGCTCCCCGCGTCTGGGGGGGAGGCTGTGGTGGAGGAATCGCTCGGAGTTAAGCCGGGGGACTTGCTTGAGGTAAAGGTATACTCGGGGGTCTCCGGCGGCGAGAGAACTCTGCGGGTGCGGGTGGTTGGGGTTATGCGGAGCTTCCTCCGGGGCTTCGTCGGCGCCTTTAGGCTTAACCTGGTGGTGGTGCCGCTGGATTGGCTCCAGGAGAACACGGGCACAGGTCCTTTCGTCAATACGATCCTCATAACCGTCAAGCACAAGGCCTACGTCAAGCCGCTGTACCAAGCCCTGAAGGAGGCGTATAGAGACGCCCAGGTGTACACCCAGGAGTCTCTTCTGGAGACCATCACACAGGTCTTCAACGCCCTAAACACGGTGTTTTCCGTAATAAGCGGGGCGGCACTCGTCACCGCGGCGATAACCACCTTTGCCGTCATGTCCATCACGGCAAGGGAGCGGCTGAGGGAGTTCGGCTTGCTTAAGGCCATGGGCATCCCGTCCCGAGATATCCTCCTCTCCGTGGCGGCCGAGGTTGTGCTTATAGCAACCGTGGCCGGCGTCGCGGGCATCGTTGTCGGCTTCTTCGGGGCGAGCGCGGTCAAGGAGATGCTTATAAGAATGGGGATAAACTTCGACGTGCCTATAACCTTCCGGCCGCAATACGCCGCGTTGGGCCTAGCCACCTCGCTTCTGGTCGCCGTAGTGGGCTCCCTTTCGCCGCTTTACAGAGTCGCCAAGCTAAGACCGCTGGAGATAATACAACTATGGCGGTAGAGCTCCGCAACGTGTCGAAGATCTACGGCGACGGCGCGGCGAAGACCGTGGCTTTAGACGACGTGTCGCTGGTGGCGTCGCCGGGCGAGGTGGTGGTGCTTATGGGTCCCTCGGGGTCGGGAAAAACCACCCTCCTTAACATCATAGCCACGCTTGACAGGCCGACAAGCGGGGAGGTGCGCATCATGGGCGTCGACGTTACTAAACTGCCCGAAAGCCAACTTGAAAGGTTCAGGCTGAAAAACATCGGCTACCTCTTCCAAAGCTATAACCTGGTGCCGTATTTAACCGCGGAGCAAAACGTGGCGCTCCCCTTGACGGCGCTCGGCGTGAAGAAGGAGCTGGCGCTTCTGAGGGCCCGCGTCTTGCTGGAGCTCGTGGGTCTTGAGAAGGCAGCGCGGCTGTATCCGCATCAGATGTCCGGCGGTATGCAACAACGGGCGGCCATCGCCAGGGCGCTTGCCACGAACCCGCCCCTGTTGATACTCGACGAGCCCACGTCGAACATAGACCTAGACAACGCCTCGCTGGTTCTAGGGCTTATATACGTGATAAACCGGCTTCTGAAAAACACCGTGTTTATCGCCACACACGACCCAGACGTAGCGCGTATAGCCACACGCGTGGTCTACATGCGCGGCGGACGCGTCTACGAAACCGCCGAGCCTCCGAGAAGAGAGTTTAAAGTAGATCTACAGCGCGCCGCCGCTGTATATGAGAAGTTGAGACACATCGACGAACTCATAGGGCTATGAGACCTCTCTTCCTTCTCCTTCTCGCAACCATCTCGCTCATGGCGTCCACAGTGGTGGTTACATACACCGTAAAGCCCGATGAGAAGGTGATGGTATATGCCAAGATACGCGACGTATTGATAAACAGCGGCCCGACCCCGGTCGATATCTCCGGCGTACTTCTGCCTCCGTACTCTGCCACCGTGCTGGAGCGGGGGACAAATAACGTGTATCCGCCATTCCTAGCGCTGGACGTTGGGCTGAAGTACATAAATGGGACTTTAAGCGGAGGTGTTCTTCAGGCAGGTGAGGACACCGTGGTCGAGCTAAGGCTTGGGCTACGCGTCTTGCTACCGGTTTCTGTGCCGGTGATAGTCTCCATCCCGGCAGACGATAAAGTTGCTATTCTCTACGAAATCGCGCCGACGACAATCACTCAGATCTCAGGCACCGCGGTCTACTACTGGAGCTTGTTTGTGGAGAACCAAGCCGAGTTCCGCGTGAGGTTTAGAATTAGGCAGTTCGGGAGCTTCGGCGCTGTGAAGATGCCGACGGTCTCCGTAGTCGCGACGCTACGTATAAACAACACGCTGATTACCCTTGAAGAAAGGGCAAGAGGGCTAGTCGCGGCTTATACGCAAGTGAGGAACTTCACAGAGGCGGTCGCCGTGTTTACAGACACGGTTTACAGCCAGCTCCGGAACTTGACCCAGCTGATTCAGATGCTTAACTTGACCGGCGTCGCGCTGGAGCAGGGAGCCGTGGCTTTAAACGCCTCCACCTACGCCCTAGAGGCGTTAAGGATGCAGATACGCGCCCTAGGCGATGCGGCAAGCGGCGTGGCGGAGACGCTTAACAGAAGCGTCCTCCTCGTCGACTATCAATACACAGCGCTGATCACCGCGGCGAATCTGCTGGAGGTGCAGTCATCAGCCCTCTCCTCCTACAAGACAGCCGCAGACGAGACGCTGAAAAGCCTCCGGGACACAAAAGAGCAACTCTACGCCATAAGGCGGAATCTGCTTGAAGCCCGCCAGTCGCTTGACGGCGCCATAAGAGACGTGGAGGAGGCGAAGAGGAGGCTCTCCTCCCTAAACGTCACCGTGCCCGAGGCCAGGCAGGCGGTGGAAACGTCGGCGGCTCTTCTCGACTCGGCGGCCAGCCGGCTCTATGCACTGCGCGCCGCCGTGGATTCCCTCCTGTTTACTGTAGACGCCTTGATAGCCATTACGGACTCGGCGGCGAGGACCCTCGAGACGACGAGCAGGAGCCTCGGCGAACTTGCGCCGCTTCTAAACAGCACAGCCGCCTCCACGCGAAACAACGCCACTGTGCTGAGGAGAGATATGCCGCAGATAATCCGCAACGCGACTAAAAACCTCCAGGGAGTTGCGCAGAACCTCTACAAGACGGGAGACGAGGTAACCAGATTCATCACGCCCCTGCACAACGCCTCGGCGACCCTCGCCGACGTGGGGCGCCGCCTCAGGCAATACGCCGCAGAGCTCGACAGGTTCCGCATTGAGCAGACCAAGGCCCTGCCGAGGCTCGGCGCGGTGCACTCAACAGTGCAGAACTACACCTATCTCATCAACGCCCAGAGGCAGGTAATAGTGGCGCAGATGGAAGCGCTGAGGAGATACTACGCGGCGGTTAACGCAAGCGAAATGGAGCTCCAGTGGTTCATCGAGTTGCCAGTAGCTGTGAGGAACGTCACGCTAAGCCTTACGCCGGTACAGCTTGAGGGGTCGCAACGGAGTAATCTAGCGATTAACATACCAACTCTACTTACGCTGATAATCACAATTACGGGCGCCGCCAGCGCGGTGATGTTCACATTAAGACGAAAAAGTTTGTAAACCCGTCGCAAGAAACCACGATACCATAGAAAATCTGTGGATCTCGACGTCAAGTGGGATTACAAAAAACTGCGTGAAAACGTTTACTTGTTTAGCTCGGCAAATTTCTGCTTGCTCCAGCCTGTGAGCGAGAGGCCTGTGACCCTTACCCAGGTCTTGGGGTCAACCTTGAAGGAGCTCTCGACCTTTTCGCGGTGGCCCACCACGTTGTATGTGCAGAATGGGAATACTCTGCCGTCTGGGGTGGCGTAGTGTATGTCGCAACGCTGTACGCGTTCCACGTCGTAGTTCATGGTGTCCATGAAGTGCATTATGCCGATGCCGACTACGTTGAAGAAGAACTTGCCCAGAGAGTCGTAGTCCTTCTTGACGAGCACCTCATATATGAGGTCCTTCACTTTTTTGTGCCTCACAGCCTTCAGTAGCTTCAGCGCCTTCACCTTGGCTGTCTGTTTGTGGATGCCGCCTTTCGCCGCGGTGTAGTAGATGTCCCAGGCGCCTTTCTCGAAGGCGTCTACGTCTACAAGCTTGGTGATTGGGTATACGCGCCTCTCGTCCTCGTCGTAGTAGATAAATGCGGCGGCACCACACATGGGGTTCATGGAGAAGAGCGGCTTAGGCGAGTCTGTCAACACCTCAACCATCTTGGCGAAGGCCACCGGCCAGTTTGTGGGTCTCCAGTCCCACCTGCTTATGACGCCGCCGGTCTGCTTCTCTATCTCTATAATGGTGTCTGGTATCGTGATCCTGTACTTCCTAAGCTCCTCCTTACTGTAAAGCCTCGCGCGACCTGAGAAACTGACCGGCTGAATGTTGACCCATCTAATTACGTCTCTGTTCTGTATCGCGAAGTCGATGATTTTGCCGAGGTCTTTGTCGTTGTAGTTTTTCACAAGCGTTACGACGGGGACTATGGACCGGTGGCCTAGCTTCCTCGCGTTTTCGACAACTTTTTCTTTTATTATCCTGTAGGCCTTGGGGTGGTACATGCGGTGTTTCCACACCTCCTCTTTCTTCTCGTCTATCGTATCAAACTGCAGATAGAGAGTAGAGAGGCCGGCGTCTAGGAGAGCTTTGTAGTACTCTATGTCGTTGGCGAGCCTTATGCCGTTGGTGTTTACCTCGATGTGTGTGAAGCCGAGCTTCCTGGCCATCCTCACGATCTCGGGCAGGTCGTCTCTCAGCGTGGGCTCGCCTCCGGAGATCTGTATGGCGTTTGGCGCCCAGGGCTTCTGCGCCCGCAACGTCCTCAACATGTACTCTATCTGCTCCAGCGTCGGCTCGTAGACGTAGCCGGCGGCGCCTGCGTTGGCGAAGCAGACCGGACAAGCCATGTTGCACCGGTTTGTGACGTCTATTATCGCCAGCACCGTGTTGGATTTATGCACCGGACACAGGCCACAGCCCTCCGGGCATGAACCCATGTCTTTGTAGAACTCGAGGTCCGTGTAGGGGTTGGCTAGGCCCTTCGCGATGTACTCCGGCCTGTCCCACTGGAGGAAGAAGTAGTACATCTCGGCGTCTCCCCAGTAGAGATCCTCGAAGACTCCGTGTTCTGGACAGCTCTTCTTAAGCCAGATAGCGCCGTTTTCCTCGTACACGACGGCGGGTATCCTTCTGTTACACACAGGACACAGCGACAGCGTGGCCTTCACGACCCTCGTGTCTTCAGGTAGCCCATACTGCCTCTTCAACGCGGACTGCCACTTCTCGTTAAGCAACGTGGACTTGTACCTCTCGGCGAGGTTAAACCTTGAAATATCCACCAGCCTCCGTGGCTGTTGCGTCTGTAACTCCACGATTTGTCTACTCATCAGCTCGCTAACGAAACGCCTAATTTAAACTTTTTAACTATATACCGTTAAAACAGTTAAAAACCCGAGCCGTTGAGAAGCCGTGGAGGCCCTCACCAGAGTTCTGGCGCTTCTTGGGGTAGGGAAGCGCGAGATCGAAATCTACCTCGCATTGGTGGAGAAGGGGCCGTTAACGGCGAGGGAGCTCTCAGACCAGCTTGGGATCCCCTACACAAAGATCTACGCCTACCTGGATAAGCTGGGGAACCTTGGGCTTATCTCGTCTGAACGCGCCGCGCGCCCCGCCAAGTTCAAGGCGACTCCCCCCGCCGAGGTCTATAAAAAACTTGTGGGGGCCGCCGCCGACGTCTTGAAGTCTCTCAAGCCTCTCTTCGACAGTCTGCAGATGGCGTATGAAAGCCGGTACGCCGCCGTGGCGCCCACCTTTCTGACCTTGATCCGCGGCGCCGAGAGGGTGGCGGAGCTTATCCGGGAGGTGGTGACTACGGCTGAGGACGAGGTGTATCTGGCAGTTCCATTTGAAGAGCTTGTGGACTACCGGCTCCTAGCGGTGATAAGCGAGGAGTCGAAGCGGTTAGCCGTGAAGATCCTCACAACGGAGCGTCTGAGGACTAGGTTTGACCTACCGCCGCGCGTAGAGGTGAGGGCCGCCCGGGAGATGTTCGGCGGCGGTGCGATAGGGACCGCGGTGACCATCTACGT
>DAITPC010000012.1:37393-47204 GCA_036833835.1 Pyrobaculum sp.
AGCGCGTTGGCGAAGTCTCTCGCCTGGGTGGCCACCACGATTTGGTACTGGCTTGCCAGCGTTTTGACGAGCTCCACGAAAGCTTTTCTGATGTTGGCGTCGACGTAGGGGATTGGCTCGTCGAATATGACAAAGCCTAGGTTTGTATGCGCGATTTCCCTGAGGGTTAGGGCCAGCGCCAGCGCTATGGAGAGACGCTGGCCGTCGCTGAGTTTGGAGATGCCGTATTTGTCGCCGGCGGGCGTAACTGCGTAGAACTCGTAGTAGCCCCTACGTTGCTCCAGGTCTGCGTTTACTCTTACTATGTCGCCGTATTTATACAGGGAGAGAAATATCTCGTTGAACCTGTTCCTCGCTATCTCCAGAAGCCTGGCCCTGGCGTTTATCTTCACCAGCTCAAGCTTGGCCTTGAGGTCCTGGAGCCGGCTGTAGGCATACAGCACGTTGTCAAGCCCTTTCTTCAAGACGTCTGCGTCGCCGCCGACTTCTCTCACCACCTCCTCCAACGCGGCTTTCTCCCTGTAGAGCTCCGCAAGGCGGCTCGACGTCTTTTCCAGCTCCTCCACGACCTCACGCCAGCGGATCTCAGCCGCCAAGGCCTCGTCTGTTAGCCCCGCGTTTTTCAGCTCGGCCTCCAGCTCCCTTAGGCGACGCCGTAGCTCCCGCATCTTAACTCCTCTTGCGTATTTAGACACGGCATCTGAAATGGTGCGTCTGTCTATCCTCGCGAGGAGGAGGCGGAGCCTCTCCGCCTTTTTCTCCAGCTGCCTCAACGCCTTCTCCGCCTGAAGGGCCCTCTTTACGGCCTCTTCCCTCTCCAGCTGGAGCTCCTCCAGCCGCGTCTTGGCGGCTAGGTACTCCGCCACGTCGCCGCTCAGCGTCTCCATCTCCTCAACCGCCCTTTCAAGCTCCCTCGCCCTCTCCCGAAGTGCCTCTACCTCGCGTATCAAGTCGCCGAATTTAGCCTCCACCTCCCTCGCCGCGTCTGCCGCAGTTTCGCGGCTCACGGGCCCCCCGCAGATGGGGCACCTCTCCAGGCCCATCTCGGCTACATACAAGGCTACTGTTCTGAGCGCAGACGAGAACGAGACCGCCTTCTCAGCCTCGGCAAGCCTCCTCCGGTGCTCGGCCAAAGCTGCTCTGGCGGCCTCCAGCGAGCGGAAGGTCTTCTGGAGCTCTCTGAACCTCATGTACTGCTTTTCAAGTCTGCGGAGCTTGGCCTCCACGTCTCCTATCTCCTCCTCTATCTTCTTCACCTTGGCCGCGTAGGCGTCGTATATCTTCTTCGTGTCTGAGATCTGGGACTCCACATCCCTATACAGCTTAAGTAAAGCGTCGTAGGCCTCGGCCATCGCCGCAGAGAGGGTCTCCAAGTCACTTGCCGAGCCCAGCCTCTCAGCGAGCCGCGGGTCGACCACGTGTTCGTACTCCTCCAGGGCCTCCCGCATCGCGTTTCTTATCTTCTCCAGCGTCGAGACGTCGACCTCCTCACCGCCTGCGGCGGATTCAAGAAGCTCAAGCTCCGACTTGGCTCTGTAGTACTCCATAAGTAGGGCCTCGCCTTCTTTCAGCTTCGTCAAGTAGGCGGCCCGCCTCTTAGCCAGCTCCTCCGCCTCTTTGGCGAGGCGCTCCTCCCTCTCCCTAAGCGCCTTTATCTCATTGCCGACGGCGTCAAGCCGCGAGGCAACGGCGCCATACCCGCCATATCGCCTTATTACGTCTCTGTACTTCTCGTAGGCGGAGAGGCGCCTCCTCAGCTCCTCCGCCCGCCCCAGGAGGGCCTTTTCCAGAGAGACCGCGGCCTTCACCACCCCGTCCACGACGTCTATCCCAAACAGTCTGTCGACAGACACCGCCCTCTTCTGCGTTGTTCCGTAGATGAAGCCCTCAAGCGTCCTGTGCGAGATGTAGACCAGCCTCTCGTAGATGTCCTCGTCGGCATTTAGAAGCTCGGCGAGCTTCTCCTCGGCCTCCCTCCCCCTGAGCTCCAGACCGTTGAACCGCAGGACGACCTTTTCGCCTCCTCGGCGGGTGAGCCGCCTCTCAACCCTAAGGACGTCGCCGCCTCTCGTCAGCGTCAAGGCGACACCTGTCTCGTGCGACTCGGTGTTTATCAAGTCCACCAACTTGGCAACCCTCTCCTTCACCTCCAGCTGCCTCCCAAACAAGGCGAACTCCACCGCGTATAGAAGCGAGGTCTTGCCAGCGCCAATCCGCCCCCAGACAACATTCACCCCACCGAACTCGACCGCATGTCTCCCCTTGTAGGACCTGAAATTCTCCAGCTCAATCCTCTCCAGCCTCCACATCGACCCCCAGCGTCCTTAGATATTCCACCAGAACCGCCTTAACGGCGCTGGGACCCCCCTCCCGATAAGCCGAAATAAGCCTCTCCGCCAGCCTCCCCTCGTCTGTATTACCAAAGACCCTCCTAACCTCCTCAATCAATATATCCACGGAACCCAGGTGGTAGAGACTTATATATTAACCCTCCCTTCTCCGAGACCGCAAGATACGCACCCACTCGTTGTCGGCCACAGAGCTGGGCGGAGCCGGCGGAGGAGCCTCGGGAGGCTTCGGCGCTGTCTCCGGCTTGGCAGACGCCGGGAGCTGGCGGCGTATCTCTTCAATCTTCTCGTCTACATAGCGCCGCAGTTTTTCATACAGAGAAGCCTCCAGCTTCTTCAACTGCGCGTCTAGATACTCGGCGAGAGACGCCCTGAGAGACTCGGCAAGCCTACCCGAGTCGGCAGTGGGCGCCGGACGCGGCTTTGCGAATATCTTGATCTCCACGCCGTCGAGCCCCCTTGCGGGGTCCACCACCACTAGGCCAACGCCCTGGTTTTTGAAGTATCTGGGGTCCACGAAGGGGGCCGCCTCGGGCAGAACCGCGAGGTATACCTTAGCAGCGGCCACGCCCATAAGCTCGCCGACGCGTTTGTAGACCTCCGCTTCCTCGTAAACCTCGGCGAAGTACGGCAACACCGCAACCCTGTTGAGGCCTTCCTCAAACCACACGATACTGCCGCTTTCGCCCACGTATTTCATGCCGAGAGTCTCGGAAAAATACCTAACAAGAAGCAACTTTACAAAATCCACGTCACCGGCCCCCTATGAAGTACCAGCCCTCCTTCGTGGAGTCTGACCACTCCAATGTAAGCGGCAGGGCATAGCCGTATATGACGGCTCCCCTCCACACTGAGTACTGAGGTTCCGTGACTAGGCGGACGTTCACCCTAGATGCCAGCACTGGATTCTTCTCCTCAAGAGCCATCTTCATACGGCCCACGCTGTCTACAGCCACGTCTTCTAGACCCGGCGGCACCCGCCAGCTGAAGGCGCCTCCGCTGAGAATTATCTGCGACGCTACGCGGTCCTGTATCTCCACCGAAACGTTCCTCAGCGAGGTTATTACAGCGGCGGCCACGTCCATCTCGCCATATAAAGTTACGTCTCCTATCACGGCGTTTTCTATATGTAGACGCGACTGCTCGATGTAGCTCTTGATCTCCTCGTGGTTTGGGTCGAAAACTATCTCGCCAATTAGGAACCTGGTCCAGGCGTACTCCCTGGGGATCTCCACCTCAACCACAGGGGAGAGGCGCACCTTGGCCACGAATCTGTCCGGATTCGCCTTAGCAGCCTTAATCGCCTCCTTGAGGTTCCTCGGCACAAGACCCACGGCCCTCTTGACCATCTCGACGGCGTACTCCTCCCTGGCAATGTCGCTGTAGCCTATGTCCTTCAGAATCTCCCGCGTGATGGCGTTGGCCTCCGCCCCGCCTCTGTTCAACGCCACGAGGCCCTCCCTTATAAGGGCGAAGCTTATGGGCGCTATCTGGATGTTGCCGTGGCCTCCCTCCACAATTATGCAGTTCACGGCGTTCTCCGCAATGGCCACAGCCAAGGGCTGGGGCAGTATCGTAACGGCGTGTATCTTGAACTCGCTGGCGAGCTCGGTATATATGTCGAAAAAAGCCTTATACATGTAGTCAGGCGCGAGGGCAGATAAGGCGATAGAGACAAGCCATCCCATAAACTCAGAGCTTGAAACTGGGAACTGCGTCAGGGTGTATCTTGCAAACTCCTTCAGCACCTTCCAGGCATCTTCGTCGTCTCTCCTAGCTATGCCGTCTTTAAGCGGGTATTTCAAGTTTCGCTGGACGTCTCTCACGCTGGAGAGGTACTTCCGCACCTCCTCGTCGCCAACCACAAGCCCGCGAGACAAGACCTCCGGCGGGATCCTCATCTTAACGCTCTCAGGCAGATCCCTCAGAAAAAGCCCCCTAGTCTGCGTCACCCTCGGCTCGTTAAGAGTAATCGGGCCATATTTCACATAGCTTGTTCCAAAATCAACGCCAAAGGTGTACTTCAGCCTATAGGCGTCTGAAATCACAAGAGGACTCCAGCACCCCTTTTTTTAACTTTCCGGCTTTAGCTTGATTTCGTTGTTCTCGACGTATACAACCACTGTGTCGCCCACGTCTACGTCGCCGAAGACCTCCACCTCCTCGTCGGTGAGCCAAAGCGTGATGCGAGGCACCGCTATTTTGCCGCCTCCAAACGGCAGAGACCTAACTATTTGGCTAACCAGCGGCATGACCTCGCGCATAAGCTGCGCCGCTTGTTCGTCCTGCGTGGAAAAAGCCGCAACTGGGCCGGGCAACTCCTTTTCTTCGATTATATCTATTTTTACATAGCGGGCGCCTGTCGGGTCGTAGACCAGTTGCTTAGACACAACCACGCCTCTAATAGTTGCCATGCCGCATCAATTTCGCTATTTTAAAAACTCTAGCTCCCTCAACAGCCTCCGCATCTCCTCGCCCCGAGCCTCGAAGTAACCCCCTCTCCCGGCGTATCTCTCCAGAAGCCTCAGCCAATCCCCCGACCTCGTGATCTTCGCCATTACTCTGAAAGCGGCGTCCAGCTCGGCCTGCGTGACGCCTAGACGCATGAGGCGGAGGACCACCTCCTCGGCGCTCTGCGCGTGTATCGTGGCGGCGGCGCCGAAGCCGGCAAAGGCGACTGTGACAAAGGCGCGCACGTCGCTCTCCGTCAGCAACTCGTTGATGGACACATCGCTGTTGGCCCGGAGGCCGAAGCCCTTCACGAGGTCTGCAAGCAGGATTTCGGAGATCCCCGCGCCGAAGCTGACGCGTTCGATGGCGATAAACGCGGCTTGAGGCACGTAGAGCTCCGGCACGGACTGGATGATGGCGAGGCGGCGGGTGGTCTGGGTGCAGCTCATAACTGCGTTGAGAAGCGACGTCTTGCCGCTACCCGGAAGCCCCGCCACGAGGATGTGGTTGCCGCGGCGCCACTGGACGCAGAGGTACGCCATCTCCCACGGCCGGGCGCCGCCGGCGGCGACGAAGAGAGGCGCAGTCCACACGACGCGCATCAGGCGGAAGGCGAAGCCAGGCGTCGGCGCTACGTCCGGCACGATGACGGTTACGCGCGCGTGGAAGGTTTCGTCGAAGCGGGATGCGTGGGGCCTGGCGGCGGAGACGGGCGCCACCCGTCTGGAGACCGCGTCTTGGAGGTACTCCCTGTCCCTCGGGGTCAGCTCGATGTTTGTCCTGAGGCCGGCGCCGTATTTGTACGTGTCCACGAGCACCGCCGAGTCCGTCATGGTGATTAAGACGTCTGTGATGCCGAGCTCGTCCGAGAGGAGGAGGGGCGTCACTGTGCCGTATCCGTAGTACCAACGCCAGATGAGCCTGGCGAGGACGGCGGCGTGCTCCCTCCACCTCCGGGGGATCTTGCCCTCGAGGATCTGCACCGCCGTCTTTATGTTCCGACGCCTCTCGTCAGGCGTCCCCAGCAGGCCGTACGGATCCACCATATCCCTGGCGTACTCCTTCTCCGCCTCCGACAGCACCCTGCCCACCGTAGCGTCGTCGGGGAGTTGCGGCGGGAGCTCGACGTCGTCCAAGACGTAGACGGTCTTGAGCTCGGAGACGAAGATCTTGGTCCGCAGGCCGAGGAGGTCGACGCTGTCCTCCGCGACGACGCCCGCCGGGGGCGCGCCGACGGAGACAAACAGGGGGCTCCTGACAGCGCTGTAGCCGGCCGGCCGAGCCGCGGGGGAGGCCCTCCGCGCGAGGCTCCTGACGGCCTCCCCAAGACGCTCCACGACAAGCCGCATGGGAGGCGGCGGGACGGAGGAATTAAGGATTCCTCACGGGGATCGCAGACACCGTGTAGTTCTTGACCACCGCGGCGCGGGGGGACCTCAGCAGTATGGCGACGCGGTCGCCGGGCTTGAACCTGCCGACGTACCACCTGCAACGCAGGCAGCCGCCTCCGGGGCAACCGCCCTGCGCCTCGACCCATGTGTCGCGCCAGACGTAGACCTTCTGCGGGGCGCTGGAGTTTATGCAGACGTGTACGCTTCCGCCGTCTTCGGCTAGGATCAAAATGGGGGAGACGCCCCTGAGGGCGGCGTACTCCGCCTGGGCCTCGGCCGCCGCGGCGGTCGTGGGGAGGTAGTAGTGCGCCACCAGGCCGATGAGCGCCACCGCGGCGGCTGTTGCGTAGAGGAATATCACGACCTCCTCCACGGCTCAGGGCGGGAGGGGGTGGAAAGATGATTCACCTCCACTGCACCACAACGACGATCTGGGGATCGACGTAGCAACCCAGGCCGGTGTAGGAGCCGTTGTAGGCTCTGCCGCCGACCACGACTGTGCCGTTGGGGCCGGCCACCGCGTTTAGGCACCTGGCCTGCTCCTCCACCAGCTTCGCGTTGAGATGCGCGGCCGCCTCAGCCGCCTTCTGCTGGCTGTAGTACCAGGAGTACGCCGAAAGGGCCGCCGCTACGAGTATCGCCACCACGGCCAGCAGAAGCGGCGACGTGGAGAGCCCGCGCATGGGCGAGGCGGTGCGGGGGGCTTTAACGAACTAGGTAGATGACGTGCGTCCCGTTGAAGACGCAGTAGCCGGCGGTGGAGTTCGGCGCAACCCGGCCCCTGGCGCCGGCGGCGGCGCACAGCACAGAAGGCTCCTGGGGGACGTGGGACGCGGCTTGGACAGACAGGACGAAGTAGTAGAAGGCCGCGGCCACGGCGAAGAGGACGAAGACCGCGGCCAGCACGAGGGGGCTCACAGCCTCCTCGCAACGGCGATTACCAGCGCCGCCAGCGCCACCACCACGTAGGGCCAGCTCTCCACAAGCGGCAAGACGTCTCTCACGGCGGAGAGAAAGCGCATAGCGGCCCCGACGGCGAAGGCGACGGCGGCCGCCAGAGGCACGGCCAGCGGGTTCTCCTTCAGCGGAAGCACGGCGAGCGCCGAGGGGGCGGCCTCCAGCAAAATGCGGACCGCCGTCGGCGCGGCGGCGGCGGCTAGGGTGTGGAGGGCTCCCACCGCGGCGACCGAGCGGTGGTTCTGCCACGCCGCAACGCCGTATGCCAGCGCCGCCAAGACGACGCCTGTCTGCAGATCGCCCGCTACGGCCGCAACTAGAGACAGCAGAGCTGTAGCGCCCAGCGCGGCGTCTCTCATGTCTGCCTGTGCGGGTGCATATATGACGATCTACACAAACAAGACGGACAAGGTCAGCGGCGTGTAGAGAGGCACGGCGGCGTAGGACTCGGTCATCCTCGCCGCCACCACCGCCGCGGCCATGGAAATGAGCCAGAGCATGGGCCGGGGGGAGGAGAAGTGCAACGGCAGGGGGCCGCCCTCGGCCTGCGCGGCAAGCGCCGCGAGTTGCGGCCAGAGCCAGGCCACGGCGGCTGCGGCCACCGCCACGAAGGAGGCCGTGATGGCGGCCCTGATGACGCCCTCCCTCCGCAACGCGGCGTAGTGGTGGTCGGCGAGGCGGAGCAGGTACTCCGCCACGGCCTGGAGGTCGAATGCGCCTGAGTTCCGCACGGCCTGCACTATCTCGACGGCCTGCCTCGCCATAGGCGTCGTGGCGAAGGCCAGCCTGCCTCTGGAGGCCATGCGGAACTCGTCCACCGCCTCAAGATAGCGGGGGACGTAGTACCACAGGGCGTATATCAGCGCGGCTGGGACGGTGGCGAGGGCGGCCTGCGGGGTGAAGTAGGCCGCGACAGACGGCGCGGCGAAGAGCGCCGCCAGCCAGTAATCCCACCTGCGTACAGGCGGCAACAGGGCCTCCAAGGCGAAGAGCGGAGGTAGCATCAGCGCCACCAGCGCCGAGGCGTACTGCACCGCCAGGGGGCTCAGCATGCCGAGGACAACCCCCAGCATGACCGCCGTCATGACCACCATGGCGGCGGACACCACCACGAAGTAGAAGACGTTCCGCGCCCGCCTCTGCTCCTCCTCGAGGAGCACGCGGAACTCAGACACGAGCTGATCCACGGCGGCGCGCCTGTCCGCCCCCGCCTGCTCCAGAAAGTAGGCCCGCTCCACTATCTCGAAGAACATGCCCCGCTCCCTCCGCCGCAGGCGGAGGAGGACAGCCGCCCTCCTCGCCCGCCTGCTCTTAATCGCCCTGAGAGCCGCCGCCACCGGCGCCGTCCGGTAGTAAACTATGAAGAGTATCGTATCCAAAAGCACGGAGGGGAAAAGACCAGGCGAAAAAAGGATTTACCCCACAGCCCACTTGATCCTTACAGTGTCCGTCCCCGTCCTCACGACTATGTACACTATCCCCTTGGGGTTCCTGCCGAGGGCGCACCGGAACGCCACCTTCTGGCCCTCCGCCACGCTGACGCCGGTGGGGACGCAACCTGTCGATATGGGGCCGTCTGGAGCCACCAGCGAGACGGACACCTGCTGATATCCGCGGCCAAACACGAGGGTGACGTTGGCGTTGTTGCCGTATATGAACGACTCCTGAGGCACCAGTTGCACCTGCGGCACGTTGGCTGTGGAGGCGGCCCCCATTATCAAGGACCACAGCACAAACGCCACCACCACGGTCATCACCACCGCGAGCATCGCCCACATGGGCCCCTCAAGCCCCCTAAGCTTCCTCTTTGGCCTGTTCCGCATGACGGACGGGGCGGGAGGAAAAAATATCGATTCAGCGCCTCCGGAGCGCCGCCGCTATGCCGACGGCCCCAGCCGCGGCTATGGCCACGACGGATGCGGCCAGGGGGTCGGGCTCGTAGACGGCGCGGTAGACGCCGGGCGCCTCGACGACGGGGCCTGGCTCCCAGCCTTTGAAGCGCCAGATCAGCCATTTGGCCTTCTCGCCCTCCTCAACGGCCAGCTCGTGGCCGTGGGGGCGCCACCCCTCCTCCCTCCTGTCCCACACCACAACCGTCGTGTAGTGCTCCCTCCGCTCCACCGCGGTGAAGTTGACAGGGGCCGCGACCACGTGGGGGAACTGGACGGGCCGGCCGTCTGCCGTCCACCCCACCACGTAGATGCGGGTCTGGCCGTCGTCGTACACCTTGCCCACCCTCGGCGCGTTTATCCCCACCCCCCTCTTCACCCACTGCGCGTGGCTGTAGTTCGTGGCGTGGAAGGCGACGAGGTGGTAGACGTCGTAGAGCGCCTCGTAGCGGCCGGGGCCGACTGCTACAGCTGCCGACTTCTCGCCGGTGCTCCACTGGCGGAAGACCAGCCGCGTCCCGTTGCCGAAGTTTATCTCAGCCGGCGCGCGCAACAGCGCCTCCTCCCCCTCCCTCAGCCACGCCGCCGAGGAGTTGCCCGGCGCCTCCCACGCCAGGAGTCTGTACACCTCGTACTGGATGCGGGCGTATGCCGGGACGTCGTCGACCTCGGCCATGGGCCTGCCGGAGCGGTCGAAGAGGGCCACCGACTTCACCACGTACCTCAAGCCGCCCTGCACCACCTCCGGCGGATGCGCCAGCTGGTACACGGGCCT
>DAITPC010000013.1:0-4391 GCA_036833835.1 Pyrobaculum sp.
AGGGGAAGATAAGGCTGGACCCATCTGCCAACGGCGACAAGGTCTACACCTATCAAGACCCATGCCAGTATTCGCGGGGCGGCGACCTCTACGAAGAGCCAAGGTTTATAATGAGACACGTAGTTAAGAAGTGGGTGGAGTGTCCAGAAAACCGCCAGCTGAACTGGTGTTGCGGCGGCCAGGCTGGGATGCTTGCAGACGAAATGATGCCATTGAGACATCAATATGCCAAGTTGTGGTATGAATGTGCGTTAAAAATGGGAGCTGACCACGTGGTGAGGCCGTGTTCTATGTGTAAGGGTACTCTAAATGGAGTAGTTCCTCATCTCAACAAGATGTATAACAAGAATTTGACATTTGGCGGGTTGATGGACCTAGTATATAGAGCGCTTGTGGTTACTTCTTAAACGCCGTAGAGTCTGTAACACGATAAACAGACGTCGGGCGGTTCAGCCGGGTTTCCTAACTCGAGATTGTACTTTCTATAGATAAACTTATTACTGAAATTATTTTTTGCAGTATTAATTATCTTTTTAAGAGGTTTCTCTCCAATTTTTCCATAAATAACCTTTGAAATTTTTATATTCCTCCCATTGAAGACGCGGGGTATTTTTCCGTCGAGTGTAGGTAGGCTTAAATATACACAGGGCGAGACCTCGCCGTATACATTTATAAAGAGAGTATTGGTGGGTTGCTCGGGACACTCTACTAGCTCTTTTGGAGCTACGAAGTCGGAGAGAAAGCGGATACCCCTTTGTTTAGCCTTTTCAGAAGCCTTATCTATTGCTTTTACAAGTTCTAAATTTGTTTTCTCAAAAAAATCGGTAAATGCCTTAACTCTTGCAACTTCAACGTTAGGCAGATAGTTGACGTTGCTTACCACAATGTTGTCGAAGCCTATATCTTCGGCAAGGTCTATAAAGTCTTGAAGCTCTCGGTAGTTATCTTGGAACAACATGTATATAGCTGTGAGTTTTCCCTGTTTTCTCTTGGCTAGTTTTCTTGAATTTTCTACCACTTTGTGGAAGGGGCAACCTACTCGGTATTTGTCGTGTGTATCTTGGCGTGCACCTGCAAATGTTACAGCCACTATGTCGAGAGACACCACAGTCTCTATTTTTGCCTCTATAAGCGTGGCGTTGGTGGTGATTCCAACCTCCGACACGTTGCTGGCTTTTTTAACAAACTCCTCAAACTTGGGGTGCAACAACGGCTCCCCCCATCCCTGGAGGTGTATATACTCCGGCGCCAACTCCCGCGCCTCTTCTAGGAACTTATTGAAGGTTGCCAATTCCATAAACCTAAAATCCCAACTATCATGAAGAGCTGTGAGGGGGCAGTACACACAACGAGCGTTACAGACAGTCGAAATTTCGACTTGAAAAATCACGAACAACCAGCGATGGATTAATAAAAATTTATTCTTAACCGGCATCACAGCGCCGGTGTGTCACATCGCCTAGGACTCGCTGATATCCAGACTTAATAGAACCAAGTTTAACTCGGTGTACGAAGTTCTCTAATGTTAATCGGCGTGAATGCCCAATGTAGATACGTGAATCCACCGAAGGCGAATTCTATACGGAAAATTCCATTGTTAGCGCCTCCGGCATCTCTGCTCGGGGTGGCAGGCCTTACGTCTTGGCGGTGGTGTATTCCACAGCATCCGCCACCTCTCCCTAACTTCCATGACGAAGAAGGCTCGGATATCTCCACATCTATGTAAACAACGCCGAGGCCCGACAGCGGCCCCTCCACCAAGCCAGTTCCCGGCTCCCTCACTCGGCCCGCGATAAGCTTCAGCATAGCGCATGCGTCGGTGACGACAGACGGTATGGATTCTCTTTTCAAGTTTTTGTAGAAGGGATTCGAAATCTTCTCCCGCCGGGGTAGGTTAACCCACAGCTGGAAGCCCGACACCTCGGGATCCGGCCGAAGGATCTTGGCATCTCAGAGTGGAATATGCCGAGCCGGCGTTCATCCATTGCAGATCCCCCCGGCCTCAAAACGCCGCTGTTGCCCTCGGAGTTTTCGTGACGGACTTCGCCCTTAAGTAGATAAGTCACCGTATATATCCCCCTATGGGGATGCCAGGTGAATCCAGCCAAGTACTCATGAGGATACCTAGAGCCGAAGTGATCCAGGAGGAGGGGGTCTGTGATCTCGGCGAGGGGGTCTCCGAAAACTCTATACAGCTTCACGCCGGCCCCATCCTGTGTCCAGCTACCCCTAATATAAAATTCCACATCCATAGATAAATATTGATATGTATGTAAAAGTTTATTGTCGCAGTAAATCCACAAGAAGCTCAGCAATTTTAGCTACATCTCCTATCACGTTGAAGTTGGCCATCTTGAAAATTTCAGCGTGTCTGTTTATGTTCACAGCGACTATGTATCTGGCTCTTCTAAACCCACCAGGTGGTTTATATCTCCTCTGATGCCCAGCGCCAAGTAGAGCTAAGGTGCTATCGCCTTGCCCGAGACGCCTACCTGGACGTAGTACGGAAGCCACCCGGCGAGGGCTACGTTACTGGTGGCCGCCACGGCGCCGCCGAGGAGCTTGGCAAACTGAACCGCGTAAATGCTCACGTTGCCGGTGGCACCCACAACGGCCACCTTTCGCCCAGCGCCTTGAAGGCCTCAATGGAAGCGAGGATAAGACGGGTGGAGCTGGCGGAGAAACACGCAATCTAAAATTCTTTTATTTCTCTGTCTCTTTTTAGGCGCAATATATCATCAGCGCCATAACTGTTGATAACACGAAGCGGTATGGCATCTTGTCAGCATTACGATATATGTCTAGCCACGCAGGTGGCTTAACCTAGGTCCCGTTTATAAGGCCTATACGGCGGCGTCCAGATGTGCACCGCGGAGATTCTGTGCCCTCGAGAGCTAACGCGGAGCTCTGCATTCTTGCAACAACGTATTACGGTGAACAATCCGCCTCCGGGCCGGGGGACGGGTTTTCCTAATTGCCTTAAGAGCCGTTGGTTAACGTATCGCCAACACGGCCGCGTAAACGGTAGCTACCTGCCCGTTTCGTGTCTTCACTCCTGAGGCTGGAACGGGGGATGTGAGGAGTAGGTCTGTGTATGATAACCCCCCTTGAGACTTCGGTAACGCGTCCATCTGCTGTCTCTTTAAGGCCAAGCTGTGGGCTCATGTGACATAAAACGCCGAGAAGCGCATCGTCGGAGGCCGAAGCCTTGTTAGTTGCCGTAGTTGGGAGGGCGGGGCGGGAGGTCGGAGTTGAAGCCGCGGAGGCGCATATTGATATATACCGAGTCTTTTTGACGGATGTGCGCGGCTACTATATGTTTCCAGATGTCTACGGCGACGACATAATCCTCGTCGCCGAGGACGACCTCTGGAGGTTTTCAAACGGCGTCGGGGTTAGGCTCACGTCAGATTTCGGGGTGGTTATAAGGCCTAGGTTCTCGCCGGATGGAAAGTGGATAGCCTTCACCCGGCTTCAACAGACCGACCAGGGCACCGCAGCCGATGTTTATGTAATTCCGTCAAACGGCGGGGAGCCCAGGAGGATCACATACTTCGGCACGCCGTTTACAAGGACAATTGGGTGGACCCCCGACGGCAGGGTCCTCGTCTACAGCGATTTCAAAACGCCGTTCTCCTCCTGGCGCGAGTTATATGCGGTCTCCCTAGACGGGGTTTACGAACGTCTCAACCTGGGGCCTGCCACCGCGTTGATCTACGGCGAGGGGGGCGTGGTGATTCTGGGGCGGAACAACTACGACCTCCCATTCTGGAAGCGATATAAGGGGGGCGCGAGAGGCGTCCTCTGGATAAGCCGCGACGGGGGCCTCACCTTCCAGAAGTTCCTAGACCTGCCTGGCAACATAACCTCGCCGATGCTAGTCGGCGACAGAGTCTACTTCGTCTCTGACCACGAGGGGGTTGGCAACTTGTACTCTGTAGATCTCAGCGGCGGCGATCTAAGGCGCCATACCGACTTCAACGACTTCTACGTTAGAAACGCCAGCACCGACGGGCGGAGGATCGTCTTCCAGGCCGGCGGCGACATCTACTTGTATGACCCCGCCACGGGCCGGGTCAAGCTGGTGGAGATAGACCTGCCCCTCTCCCGGAAGGCCAAGATGGCTAAGTTCGTGGATCCGGTGAAGTATCTGGAGTACTTCTCCCTGGCCTCCGGGACCCACCTCGTCTTAGTCTCCAGGGGGCAGGCCTTTTCCGTGCCCGCGTGGGAGGGCGCGGTGGTTCAACTCGGTGTACGTGGCGGCGGCGTGAGGTATAAACACGTCTCCACAGACGGGGAGAGAGTCGCCGTGTCCACATACGACGGAGCCGTGGAGATATACACGCTGGACGGGGTCTTGGTGAGGCGGCTGGAGCCCGGCGTTGGGCTTG
>DAITPC010000013.1:4491-12189 GCA_036833835.1 Pyrobaculum sp.
TGAACCCGGCGCTGGACCCCGTACAGTTCGTCTACTCATTCGCCAAGCACTCCAAACCCTATCTGGTGGTCCTGCGGCGGGGGGACACGTCGCCGTTTATCCTCTACAAGAAGGCTGAGGGGAGATTTGAAGAGGTGGACGTGGAGGATATACAGCGGAGGGTGGAGCCGTTCCCCGTGGAGGAGGGTCTCTACGCTGCCGTTGTCGGCTTAAAAGGCGGCAAGGTGGCGTGGCTTAAATACGACGTAGAGGGCGCCTTGCGGTACTATCTCTGGAGCGCCCAGGAGAGGAGAGGCGCCGTGGAGGTTTACGACCTCGAGACGAAGTCTAAGGAGCAACTAATTGCCGGGGTCTCGGCGATAAGGGCGTCGCCAGACGGGAGGTATCTCCTTGTGAAAGAGGAGGGGAGGTTGAGGCTTATCGATATAGAGAAAAGGCCCGACCTCCAGTCGAGGGACCCGGGCAGGAAGAGCGGGGTGCTGGACATGTCGCGGGTGAAGATATACGTCGAGCCGGAGAGGGAGTGGCGGCAGATGTTCCGCGAGGCGTGGCTCCTCATGAAGGAGAACTACTGGCGTGCTGATCTCAACGGCGTTGACTGGGACGCAGTGTATAAAAAATATGAGCCGCTCCTCGAGAGAGTCAGCACGAGGTACGAGTTGAGCGACGTGATAAACGAGATGCAGGGGGAGCTCGGCACAAGCCACGCCTACGAAATAGTGCCGGACTTCGAGGTGGACAAGCCTTACCTAGTGGGCGGGCTCGGCGCCGAGTTTAGGTGGGACGGGGGGTGCTGGCGCGTGGCTAAGATCTTCGCGGGGGACCCCGCATATGAAAACGAGAAGTCGCCGTTGCTGGCCCCGGGCGTAGACGTGAAGGAGGGCGACTGCGTAGTCTCCATAGCCGGCGTCAAGCTGGGGCCGGGGACCCCGCCGGAGTACGCCCTGCTCAACAGGACAAGCGACGTGGTGCAGATAGAGGTGGAGCGTGACGGCGAAATCAAGGCGTATACTGTGAGGACCGTCCGCGACGAGAAATACCTCATCTACCGCCACTGGGTAGAGACCAACAGGAGCTACGTCCACGAGAGGACCGGAGGCTTGGTGGGGTACGTCCACATACCCGACATGGGCCCCGCCGGGTACGCCGAGTTCTTCAAGTCGTTAAACGCAGAAGGCGACAAACAAGCCTTCATAATAGACGTGAGGTACAACAGAGGAGGTCACACCTCAGGCATGCTTATACTCCGCGCATCCACGGGCTTTTTCGCGAAATTTGTCACCCGTCATTTCAAGCCTTACCCATATCCTGAATACGTGCTCCCACGGCGGCTTGTCCTTGTGACCAACGAACACGCCGGCTCCGACGGCGACATATTCACCTACGACTTCAAACGGCTTAAGCTGGGCCCCGTGCTGGGCAAAAGGACGTGGGGCGGGACGGTGGGTATCGACACGCGGTACAAGCTCGTAGACGGCACAATAATCACCCAGCCCAAATACGCCTTCTGGGCCGACGATATAGGCCCGGCAATAGAGGGCTATGGCGTGGAGCCGGACGTGGAGGTGGAAATAGCCCCCCATGACTACCGCGAAGGACGCGACCCCCAGCTAGACAAGGCCATAGAACTTATTACGCGCAACAACGCGTCGGCAGGCCTATGACGTATATCGAGAGACAGACGGCTTTGAAAGAGGTAAACCCCGAGCTTTTTCACTATGTCATCTACCCAGCCACAGTTCCCGTAATTGCGGCTAAGCTGGGCGGCGAGGTGGGGGCGATGCCTGCTGTGTGGACTACTGCGATTTCCATGTCCCCGCCGTTGCTCTTCACCGCCTTGGCGCCGGAGAGGCGGACGTACAGACTGGTGAGAGAAAGCGGCTACTTCACAGTTAACTTCCTCGACTTTTCTAGAGTGGAGTCGCTTGCGCTTATTGGCGACGTGTCAGCCAGATTTGCCCCCGGGAAGCTGGAGAGGGCTGGGATAAGGCTTGTGGAGGCGCGGAAGGTGCCGAGCGTGGCTGTGGAGGGGGCGGCCGCAGTTATTGAATGTTCTCTCCACGCAGTTCTAGACGTCGGCGGTGACCACGATATCTTCATAGGCAGAGTGGAGGCCGTCTACGTGTCAGACGACTTCACGGATGGCGGTTGGCGGCTTGAGACCTATAAGCCCATTCTCTACGTGGGGAGGACGCGGCGGCCTGGCCCGGTGAAGAGACGGTTCGCCACGGTGGGCCAGACGGTGGAGGTTGAATACGGAAAGGGCATGCAGGAGGCTGTGGAGGAGAGGAGGAGGGCGTATCAGCTGGCGGAAGAGACCGTAAAGGAATTTGCTCAGAAGATGGGTAGAAACCCCGAAGACGCCGCCTACATACTGCTCGACGTCGTCAAGAACTTGCTGGGACAACGGTGGAGAGGTTAAGTCCTTTTTAAACCTCTACCTAGTGGATTACCTGGGGGATGTTTATCTGTAGGTACGTCTCTTTGCAGTTGCCCGCGTGGACACACTTCAACGCGTGGAGCCCCGCCTCCCCAATGCCTTTGGTCTCCGCGACCCGCATGACGCCCATGGGGCGTATATACGACAGCTCGCCGAACTCCTCCCCCAACGCCCAGTAAACCAGGTGGCAAAGAGGACAGGTGATTCAAGCCTCCTTCCACCCCCGCAGGTATCCCCGCAGGGGGTCCCATCTCCAAATTACCCAAGGCCGCCAAACCTGGAGGTCTAGGAAACATCCGTGTTTGAAACCGTGAGATGGATATGAGCGTTAAGAGGCGCCGTCTGCCCAACCGCCGTCAACAAGAGAAGGCCGGAGAATCCCCGGGCCGCGAACTTTATCTACACGCGACAGACCTGTAATAGCCGGCGATTAAGTCGGCAAGCTGAATCCCTGGCACCTTATGCGACGGCCTTGAAACAGTGCGGGGAAAAACACGGGGGTTGACTAGCCCCTCATCAACTACATAAAGAGACGCCCTTAGTTGCTTCATAAGTTGCCAAAGGGCCGTCGCCAGATTTACCTGGTTTTGGTAGTGGAACGAAACCCACGCCGTTTCCAGCCTTCGCTCCAGTTCCTCAACCACAGCAAAGCCGCCCCTCCTCTTTACTTCTCTCCATTTCAACTCGCCTGTCACGCCAAGGCGACGTCTCAACGCATCTGCATATTCCGCAAAGGCGTAAAGATAACCCGCAGAACCCTCGTAGACGACTCCAGCCAGAACTACACAGTTGCAAAAAGCCGTCTGTCCAGACCCGTCAATAAACGCTATGCGCCTAGCCACAGAGCTGGTAAGAAAGATTTAAAAATACGTGCCGCAAGAAGAATAAGTGTGGGCGGGGATGCGGCCCCGAAAGGGGCAGAAGCACCGCCTGAATTAAATGTAGCCGGGGATGCGGCCCCGAAAGGGGCAGAAGCACCGGCTAAGCGCGGCGAATTAGGTTATCGGCTGTGGTCATGGTTTTCATCAACGCCCTTATTGGCCTTAGCTCTCTTTTAAATGGATCAAGGATTAGGCCGAAGATCTCCAGAGTCACTATGCCGAGTAGGTTCTCGTCCTCGCTCTCGCCCAACACAACTGGGGTATGTCTCTCGCCGTAGCCCGGCAACTCTAACACTGCCTCGGAGATCCTTCTCCTTATCACCGTGCCGTCAGACAGCACGAAGTCCATCTCGCCAATGGGCCTCAGCCCCAAGCTCTCCCAGACGCTCCGCGTCAAGACGGTATATGTGGCGCCGGAGTCCACCAGAAACCTAACTGCCACACGTCTCTCGCCGTGTTTGACCACGCCATCTACATACACAAGACCCATGGATTAATCTAAACTCCGCTCTTAAATCTATTCCAGGCGCCGAGGTTCGCCCTCTTCCGCCTCACATCACCTGGCTTACGTAGGCGTCTAGGCCCAGCGCCGCCTTGTACGCCTCCTCCACCGCTTCGATCTTGATGTAGCCCGCCGCGTATGTGGTTGATCTCAAAACATCACGAAGGCGTTGATAGTACGCCTTGGTGATGATGCAGTCGCCAGCCTTAGTGAAAAGATGGCCCGCCTCGGCGAGCCGGACGGTGGAGGTTGAATACGGAAAGGGCATGCAGGAGGCTGTGGAGGAGAGGAGGAGGGCGTATCAGCTGGCGGAAGAGACCGTAAAGGAATTTGCTCAGAAGATGGGTAGAAACCCCGAAGACGCCGCCTATTGACGTCTTGAAAAAACTATTTAGCAACGCTGGGGAAACAACTTTGTCCCACAGTTCACGAGGTTTGTGCCTAGACGTTATCGCAGTTTCTTATGCGTATTAGACGTAAGCGGGAATATGGCCCCGAGGGGGCGGAAGCACCGTCTGAAGCGTGTGCGGGCCGGAGATGCGCGGCTCAGCGGGGGGCAGAGGCGCTGGTCTCAGCGATGTTTTCAGCCACTTGGGATAGGTAGGTCGGTAGCTCCTCGTAGCTTATCGGTATCGCGCCGTCGAAGCGGAAGCCGCTGTTTAAGCCGTGCCGTACAAGTATCTTCACATCCGCCTCGCGCCAGGCGGGGATGTCGTTTTCGCTGTCGCCCATGTAGACCACGTGTTTAACCCCTAGAAGCGCCTTGAGGAGGCGGACGGCCTCGCCTTTATCCACCTCCGCGCCGTATATATCTACGAAGGGGTGCCGGGAGTACCTCAACACCTTGAGGCCGAGCCGCCCGGCGAGTTGCAGAACCTCTTCAAGCCCCCGCGGCGGCGCCTCCCTCCCCCGCCAATCCACCGTGAACCCCGCCACCTTTCCACCCCACACCCTCTTGGCCTCCAGGTATGCGTCTAGGCCCAGCGCCGCCTTGTACGCCTCCTCCACCGCTTCGAGCTTGACGTCGCGCGCTACGGCGATGTATCTGCCGGCCCTCACCTCAATCCCGTTAACACAAGCGTAAGCGGCAGCGTAAGGCACGGCTCGGGAAGCGAAGTCGCAGTCTTTAGTCGTCACCACGGCCACTGGGATCAGCTCGGCAATTCTCCTCAATGCCCGCTCCAGCGCCGGCGGCACCTCCGGCCTGGACCTCACAAGCTCCGGGGGGATCAACGTGCCGTCGAGATCTGTGAAGAGGGCAAACGCCATGTCTCACCACTTCGCCAGGTTTATTAAGGTTAATACGCCCTGTGTCTTTTAGCGAGGTAAGCCACCGCCATGAGGTAGCGCCGGAGTTGATGCGTTATGAGAAAATTCCGCCGCACGTGCTCCCGCCCCGCCACGCCCATCTCCTCTCTTATCTTCTTTTCCCTGAGGAGGAAAACTGTGTAGTGCGCGGCCGTCCTCGGCGACGTGGCGAGGAAGCCCGTCACTCCGTGGATAACCTGTATCTTTATGCCGCCGGCCTTGCCGCCTACCACCGGCTTCCTCTTCCACAGCGCCTCGCTCACAGTGAGGCCGAAGCCCTCTCTGAGGGATTTCTGCATTACCACAGTGGCGGCTCTTTGAAAGGCGTTAACCTCGTAGTGGCTGTCTGGCGGCAGCATCAACAGGTGGATGTGGGGGTCGCCGCCGGCGGCCTCCACAGCCTCTCTATACACCACCTCGCCCTCTGGGTCGTCGTGCGCAGGGCTACCTAGGTACACAAGCTGGAGATCCGGCACGTGGCGTCTAGCCAGCCTGTATGCCTCTATCACGCCTACGGGGTCCTTGGCCCGGTCGAACCTAGAGACTTGGAGGAGAATCGGCCTCTCCGGATCCACGCCGAATTTCTTCACCACCCTCTCCACCGCTGTGGCGGAGATCTCCATGTTTTTGGGGCTGAGGGGGTCTATGGAGGGCGGAATCAAAATCTGCGGTATCTCTAGGTCATCTCTGGCGAAGTCGGGAATGTGGAAAATCGCGGCGTGGTACTGCGACACGTAGCGCCTCAGAAAGCTCCACACATCGGGGTGGGGCGTGGAGAGGTCTATGTGGCACCGCCAAATCCAGATGCCTCTCCTGCGGTATTTCACAAGGCCCGCCGGCTGGGGGTCGTGGATGAAGACCACGTCGTAGTCCAGGTCCAGCTCGTGGGCGTTTATCTCCTGCCACTTTTCATAAATCTCGTAGTAGTGTTTAGGCACCTCGCCCGCGCCTGTCTGCAACACGTTGTGAAACGTCTTAGTAGCTGTGAAGAACTCCTGGTCTCCCCTGATCACCTTCCAGTCAACTCTGAGGCCGAGCTCCCTCATTAGGGGCACCAACCTGTGTAAAATCTCCGCAACGCCGCCCCCCGCCGCCGTGGAGTTGACGTGTAATATGGAGAGGTCTTGTAGCCGCTCCGCAAGTTTTACTATGGCGTCGATCTCTTCCTCGCCTACGAACTGGATATACTTCTCAATCATAGCAACCACCTCTTAAGGGTTGTCAAGATGCTCTCTCTCAACGCCTCCTCGCTGTTATACATGAGGGGGTCAATCCGCGAAAGCGCGTCTGCAACCTCTGTAAGGCCGAAGTTCTTCTCAAGCCAGATGGAGAAGTCGTTTCTGCCCACTCCCTCAAGGATACGCCTCGTCACGAAGTGGTAGATAATTGACTCCCCCGGCACCATTTCTATTAAGTCGAGGAAGTCGGCGAGGGTGTGCGCCACGTATTTAGTCTCCACCACCACAGGCTCCATGCCGACGAATACAAACTCAGACCTGCCCCGCCTCTCGTCAGCCACAGGCTCTAGGATCGAGACCAGCTCTTGTCTGATGTCTTCTATGGTGGCAGGCTCCGCGCCTGAGACGTCGGAGAGAGATGCCGCCAACTCCTCGTCTCCCACCTCCTCCCCAACCCACCTGGCGAAGTCGTTGGTATACCTCGGTGGCAACAGATGTTTCGCCCTGATGGTGTGGAACAGGTGGTGAAACAAAGTATTTCTATCCACCGTCTTTATGCCGTCGAGAAGCTCTCGGAGAGTCCGCGCCCTCCTCCGGCTGTAGGTAGAGACGTAGTAGGCAGTGTAGAACTTAAACGACACGCCGCGCCCCCTAGTATCTAGCGACTTGGCATCTAGCCTCACAAGAGATGAGACTAACAGCCATAAATTTTTTAAAGATAGGCAGAGAGGGGAATCGCCCTAATCTCCGCCCGCCTAGGCGCAAAGCTGTAACACTCATGCCCAGTGTAGGGCGATATAGCCACTGCGAGAACCCGGCGCTCTACGCCGTGGGGATACCTTATCTCCACCTCAACAAGTCTGTAGGAAGAAGTGCTGAAGGTCCTGCCAGCAACTATGTCGTAAAAACGAAGAGGCTTTTTCACATAAACCTAAACCAACCTAAATATCTACACAACGTTTATAATACGCCAGCAACTGCGGCTGTGCGCCAACTGCGGCGGCCTTGCGCCGTGTTTCAGCCTCAGCCGCGGCCGAGCGGTTCAAAGAGACCTATCTTAAAGCCTTCTGCTGTAAAATACGCACGACGCCGCCACGCAACCGCCGCGAGAACGGCGTCTTGGAGGGAGCCGCGAAGACCTGTAGGAAACAGGCCAAAGGTTTATATCTCTCCATATGGGTTATTTTGTGAGTTTGGCTAATGAAATTAAGCGTGTGTTGTTAGAACATCCAGAGATCTTAGTGGAGGTGCTCACGGCGCGGCCACAGATCCTCTACGAGGCGCTGGCGAAGCTGACGCCGTGGCAAAACCTAGCCACTCGGGAAGACATAAGAAAACTGGAGGAGAAGATAGCGACGAAGGAAGATATAAAGAAGCTGGAGGAGAGGA
>DAITPC010000013.1:12289-46653 GCA_036833835.1 Pyrobaculum sp.
GGAGACTGGAGGAGGCGACACGGGAAGAACTCCGGAAGCTGGAGGAGAGGACGGCAACGAAGGAGGAGTTGAAGGAGTTGAGAGAGAAAATGGCGACGAAGGAGGAGGTAAGGGAATTAAGAGAGGAGGTTAAAGAATTGAGGGATGAGATGAAGGAGTTGGAGAAGAGGATTACTAAGGTGGAGGAGGGCTTGAGAGAGATGAAGCTGACGCTTGGCGCTTTGGGGGCTAGGTGGGGGGTGTTTAGTGAAGATGCATTTAGAAGCGGCGTTAGGGAGCTTTTAAGAGACGCGGGGTTCTCCGTGGAGAGGTGGGTTTACTACGACGAAAAGGGCTATGTCTACGGGTACCCAAGCGAGGTGGAGCTAGACATCGTGGTTAGAGATGGGAAAACATACGCAGTTGAGATAACCTCGGCCCTCAAGAGGGGAGACCTCCAACAGATTAAGAGGAAGATAGAGCTTTTTACCACGGCGACTGGGCGGGCCGTCGACGCCGTGTACATAATCACACCGTTTATCCACGACAGAAACCCAGACGCGGTGGAGGCCGTTGCGAACTCCTTGGGCCTCAAGGTTATCTGGCCAAGGCCGGAGTAGGCATTGCTGTTTAGACGCAGTCGGCCATACCAGGGCGGCCGCCCTGTAGCTAGTTCCACGCAATAGGCAGGAGCTTCCGCAGTTTGCTTAACATGGTAGGCGAGACGTGTAAATGAGCTAAAATCTAGACGCCGCCAGCAAGGCACCAAGTGTATCCCCGGTAACATCTCCTATGTAGTATAATAACGATGTAGATCATAAGGGCGCCGCGGCGGCTCTCTACGACGCGCCGAATACAAGGATGATTTGCAGTAGTAGTCGCCAGATGTAGTAAGAACCTCTATGAAATCAAGATGTAAGGGAATCTAGAGCCTATGAAGAGAGCTACGTCAAGGAGGGGGTTGCCAAGGGCTACGCCTTGTGGGGGCGGAGAAGCTTAGCGTGGACATCTGCCTAGGTGGAAGAGGAGACGCGTCGCGGGGAATACATGTTATACGCAGTGGGCACAGGCCCGGAAGACCCGGAGTACATTACCTTAAAGGCGTTGAAAACGCTGGAGAAATGCCGCGTGATGGCTGGGTTGGCCCAGCGTCTTACAAAGATGCCGATAGAAGGGAAGGAGGTAGTTACGCTTTCTTACAGCAACCAGGAGACCCAGCTTAGGCGGCTTGCAGAGCTCTCGCAAGAAGTCGCGGTGTTTTGTGGCGCACGGCGACCCCGCCGTCTCTGAGTGGGAGCTACTGCAGAGGGTTAGACAGCTAACCCACTTCGAGGTGGTAAGTGGGGTCTCCTCCGTCAACATAGCGCTTGCAAAAACAGGGTTAGACCTGGCGCAGGTAGTTGTCGTATCGCAACATGCCAAGACGCCGCAGCAGCTTCCAAACTGCGGCCGGGGGCTGGTAATAATCCCGCGTCCACGTTGGAACAGGTCCAAAACCTCATCGAAAGCCTCAAGTCTAGGGGATGCCGGGCTGGCTAGTGGAGGATTTGACTCTGCCTACCGAACGCGCAACGCCCACAGACGTGGCGATGCCCGCGCTGTCTCTGGCCATAATAGTAGCGGTATGCCCAGGAGAAGACGGGCCGGCGCCTAGGGACGGGCAGAATCCAGGCCAGTAAAGTGGCGGACCGCGTCTCGTCAAGTTATACGATCCGTTAGCTCTTGAGATGCCGTGTCTGCGACGGAGGAAATCGGTCTTCGCCGTTGAGACGGCGTGTTGACTGGTCGAGGGGCTACCAGCTCAACCCCTATTATGTTTATTAACGTGGAGGAGGGTGGAATTATGGAGGTCTTGGCCCTCCTTTATCACACCGGCGTGGCGGTTCTTACTGTGGTGTTTGGGCTGGCGCTGGGCCGCGTCGTTAGGCGGGTGTTGGATCGGGTTCTTTTTAGGCTGGGGTTTAACGATTGGTTTAGGAACTTCAACATCGGCAGGGCGCTTCTCAAGTCTGGCTACACCGCCGGAGAGTTCTTCGGCTCTGTGGCGGCTTGGATCATCTACCTTCTCTTCATCCTGCTGGCCGCCGCGTATCTAGCTGAAAACTTCGGCAACAGAGGGCTACACGAGTGGGTGATGTCGGTTATAAACGTGTACCTCTTTGGATTCGTCAAGTTTTTCATTATTTCGATCATCGGGTTTATTCTGGTCGACGGGTTTACAGAATACATCTATAGAGGCGCCCTCTCGAAAAGCGAAACAGTCGTGGGGCCGGTGGCGGAGTACATCAGGATTATCCTGTATCTCGTGGTGGTGACCTTCGCCTTGGAGCAGGGCGGCATCAACGTGGCTACCCTCAGCGCTATGTTGACGCCGATTACTTGGGGCCTCGCCGCCGCCGTTGTGGCCGTGCTTGTGTTTGAGGCGTTTAGAAAGAGATGAATGTCGGCGTGGTCGCGCCCCAGAGCTCGCATTGGGAGGATACCCACAGAGCCGCCGCCATCTTAGTAAAGGCTTTCCAGCGGCTTGGCCACAGGGCGTGGCTTATCACAAGCATATATCACGACGACGTCCCCGCGCTAGACCCGGACTTGGTGGAGAAGAGCGAGAAGGGGTTTGTGGAGGTTGAGAAGGACGTCTCCGGCGTGCCCGCCATACGGGTCCTCAGCTCTAAGCCGCTTCTCCCCGGCGGTGGGGTTGTGCTGAGGAATTTTTCAAGAGTTCTCGGCGAAATCGTAGACGTATACGGCTTAGACCTCGTGATAGCGCTTTCCAGCTTCTGGAACGGGCCGGAGGAGGCGGCGAAGTGGGCTACGGTGAGGAGGTCCTTAATCGCGGCGGGGGAGCCTGTTAGGAGGACCTTCTTCGTCTACATCCCAGCATATTTTACGAAATTTCACGTCTCCCGACCGGTGGAATACGCCTCGAGAGTCATGTGGGCCGCTTTGAACTACCCACATATATTACGACAGACGGACCTCGTCGTGGTTTGTTGCGGCCAGGAGGCGGCGGAGCTTCGCCGCTTTGGAGCCCCTCCGGATAGGGTCCTGGAGTCAAGCTGCTGGGTTGATCCCGACCTCGCGGAGCTTTTAAATAAGACGTCTGACAAGCCGCTTGAAGGGTTTGACCACGTCGTGTCGTACGTAGGTCCTCTAGGGGAGGGCAGGAATGTGCAGATGTTGCTAAGAGCCGCCGACAAGCTTCAAGCGGTCGGCAGAGTAGGTGTTGTGGTGGCCGGGGCTGGCGAGGCGGCGGGGAAAATTAGGAGGGAGGGCGGGAGAAATGTGGTGCTCCTGGAGCGGTACGATCTGGAAATAATAGCATCTGTGATCAAGTCCTCTGTGGCTGGCGTCGACCTCTCCACATACGAGCCCATGGGAATCAGGGCGTTGGAGTACATGTACGCCGGGGTGCCCTTCGCGGCGGCGCCTGGCTCCCGGGCCGTGTGGTACATCACAGACGGGGTAGACGGCGTATATTTAAGCAACGCCGAAGACGTGGAGGCGTTTGTGAGGTGGGTCGCCACGTTGATCAAGAGGCCGGAGGTGAGAGAGGAGATGGGGAAGAGAGCCCGGAAAAAGGCTGAGGGTCTAGTGGCAGACAAGCTAGCCGACGCCGTGCTCAGAAGGCTCCGGGGACTTTGAGAGATCTGGCCAACGCCTTAAGCACCTCTCTCAACGCCTTACAAGTCGCTACGACGTATCTCGCTGCAGTGTCTCCCCTCCCCACCCTTATGGTGAAGGAGTCTGGCACGGCTTTGAACATATCCTCGTCTGTGTCGTCGTCGCCGGCGATCAACACGAAGTCCGGCGTGAGTCTCTCTACGAGTAGCTTTGCCGCCGCGCCTTTATTAACGCCGGCGGGTCTCACCTCCACAACCTTCTTGCCGCGGATGAGGGCGGCCCTAGACCCCTCGAGTAACCCCCTTAACGTCTCCACGAGGTCGTTAGCCTTAACCTCGCCGGTTTCTGGATCGGCATTTCTGTAATGCCACGCGATCGCCGACGTCTTCTCCTCCACATATGAGCCGGGCACCATCGCCACGTATTCCTCCATGACTCTCCTCACCGTGTTTTTCCACTCCGTGTCGAAGGGGAAGAGCTGGGTCCAGTTGCCGTCTAGGTCCTTTATGTACGCGCCGTGTTCCGCCGCTATGTATATGGGCAGGTCCCCGAGCCAGCTTTCCAGAAACTCCCGGTTTCTGCCGCTGACAACAGCCACGTATGTATTCGGGATAGAGGCCAGCTCGTCTAGTAGCAGTTTAAGCTCCGGATCTGGCACTGCCTGGTATGCGTATGGGTAATGCGGCACTAAAGTGCCGTCGTAGTCAAGTATGAAGAGCCTCTTCCTAGCCTTCCCGGCGTAGTTGATGATCTCCTTTAAAACCTCGCCGTCTAGCCTCCGCGAGGTCTCTGAAAACGTTGAGGTTTTGTTCTCCCCATACGCCGTCGCCAGGGCTTGTATGAAGTCAACGCCCCACTTAACCACGTCGTTTTGCCTAAGCCTGTTCTGCATAGCGCTTATCCTCCTACACTGCTCCTCCGGATCCATGGTCAACGCCCTGTGGATCGCCTCCGCGACGCCGCTCTCGTCGTTTGGGTTTACGACAAGCGCCTCCAGCAACTCGTGCGCGGCGCCCGCGGTCTCGCTGAGAATCAAAACGCCTCTGCACTCTTTCCGCGAGGCCACGTACTCCTTAGCCACGAGGTTCATGCCGTCTTTAAGCGGCGTGATCAACGCAACGTCAGCCACGTTATACAACGCCAGCAACGTCTCAGTGGGTATGAAGCGCGATATATACACCACAGGCATCCAGTCTACCTCGCCCAGCTCCCCGTCTATGCGCCCAACCTCCCTATCTATCTCCCTCTTCATAGCGTCGTACTGAGACACGCCGGTGCGCGACGGCACCACCACGAGGATAAAGACAGCCCTCCTCCGCCACTCCTGGTGCTCCTTGAGGAAGCGCTCCCAGGCGTGTAGCCTGTTTAAAACGCCTTTGGTATAATCCAACCTATCTATGGAAAAAACCACCTTCTGCCCCCGCAACCTCTGCCTCAACTCCTCGATCTGCGCCTTCACCTCGGGCCTCTCGGCCGCTGTGTGGAAGAACTCAAAGTTTACGCTTATGGGGAAGGAGCCTACGCGCACCTTTCTACGGCCCACATGCACCACGCCGCCCTCAACCCGGTAGCCGAGGAACTTCGTCACAGATCTTAAGAAGTTGTTGACGTATTCATGTATGTGGAACCCCACCAGGTCGGCCCCCAACACGCCGTCTAGAACCGCGGTTCTCCAAGGCGGCGGCAGAAGCTGAAACACCTCGGCGGGGGGAAACGGTATGTGTAGAAAGAACCCCATCGCCAAGTCCGGCGCCGCGTCTCGCAACATAGCCGGCACCAACATGAGGTGGTAGTCGTGCACCCAGACGAAATCCCCAGCCTCAGCCAGAGACGCCACGACCTCCGCAAATTTCTGGTTCACACGAACGTAGGCGTCCCAAAACCTCCTCTCGAAGATCGTGTAGACTGTAAAGCCGTGAAACAACGGCCACAACGTGGCGTTGCAGAACCCCTCGTAGAAGAGGTTCACCTCCTCCCCGCTTAACGGCACCGGCACAAGGCCTCTATCGCCCAACCTCGACCTAACCTCCTTAGTCTCAGCCTCCGCCTTAACTCCGGACCACCCAACCCACAAAACCTCAGAGAAGCCAAAACCCCGCCCGCCGTCCACAGCTCCCAGAAACGACTTAATAGCCGTGGCAAGCCCGCCCACGGCCTCCCTCAGCTCCACCTTGCCCTCCCGCATAACCACCGTGACTGGAAGCCTGTTAGACACGATGAGCAGTTTCACATAGAGACGCAAAAGTTAATATATTAAAATAACCTAACGGCATGGAATTCGAGCAATTTGGCCGCTTTACCTCAGCCTTTTACCACTTCCTAGTCTCTATCCGCGCCTTCGACTGGGCTTATGCCGCTACGCTGAAACTCGTCAAGCGCCTCGCCCCGCCTGGCTCCAGAGTGTTAGAGATCGGGCCCGGCGTCGGCGCGTTGCTGAAGAAATTGCTAGATGCCGGCTACGACGCAGTCGGCGTAGACGCGTCACCCCCCATGCTTAGGTATTCAAGAGCCAGAGACGTAAGTATTGCAGGCGTCAGCTTCCTCCTCCCCACGCGAGGCGAGATCTTCGACGTGGCCGTGGCGCTCTTTACCCTCCACCACTGGGGAGACCACGGCCCCTCCCTCCTCGAGGTGAAGCGCGCCTTGAAGCCAGGCGGCTACTTCCTGGTGGTGGAGGTGGACCAGACGAGGATGCCGCTTGTGGGTAGCCATGGCTGCACCCCGCGGTGTCTAAAGGAGGTTCTGTCGACGGAGTTTGAGGTGGCATTAGAGAGGAGGTTTCCCCTCCTATTAGCCGTCGCTAAGAAGATCTAGCCTTGCCCTTAGCAGATGCACGAGCTTGGAGACAGATAGCCACCTCTCCAGGGGGAGCTTCAGGAGGTAGGCGGCGGCCTGGAGGGCGTCCTCCAGCGTGTCGAAGCGGAGGGGCTCCTCTCTGAACATGGCCCTCACGTTTTCCCGCACCCACCAGACGCCGACGGGGACGTTGAACCCCGTGTAGACCTCCCTCCAGAGGACGGCCGCCGCCTGCCTACGCGTCCTATACAGCGCCTCGGCGACAGCCAGCCTAGCGGCGTAGTAACAACCGCCTATCTCCGGGTAGTCCCGCCTCCCCCCATATAGCTCGTAGTCGGCCTCTACGGCAAGGCCGGGGCCGGGGTTCCACGTAGTCCCGGGCTCGAAGGCCTCCCCCCACTCGTAGGCCCACCTAGAGGGGGCGAGCACCGCAATAAAGAGGTTGCCCTGCACCCGCCGCGCGTAGAGGTAGTACCCGTCGACCTCCCTAAACTGCTTTATCTCCTCCACCAGGTGGTCCGACACTATCTTGTCCACTGCGGTTATGGCCCAGCGGGTTGGCACAAGCCGCCTCTTCCTAGCCCCCAGGGCGCCTACGGCGAGGGCCCGGGATAGGGTTGCCACGTCTATGCCGGAGCGGTAGAGCTCCACCACAGCGTCGCGGGCCTTCAAATCGGCGTCGTAATACGCCTTCTCCAGCCGGCGCGGCGGCCTCGGCTCCTCAACAAGGCGCAACTCCGTGACGGGGGCTGAGGGTCCCATGGGGGGCGCATGTTCGTTGAAATACGCCCCGCGCGGCTCCTTGGCGAACCTCATCTCTACGCCGACGGGATTTGCTGAGAGGGCTAGAAGCTGTATCTCCTGGAGAGACCTTGGCGGGTTTGAGGCGTCTTCCACATACAGCGAAAGGTAGCCGCGGTAGAGGGAGAGACGCATGGCGATAAACCTCTCCAGCGGCATGTCGAGCCACCTCGGCGGGTCTTCATATATGGATGTATCGCCCACTTCAGGCGGGGCGGAGGGGTACAGCCTCACTTTGGGGTACCCGGCCCTCCCCACGAAGACAGAAGGCGGGCTGGAGCCCTGTAGCTCTCTCCCAGCCCTCAACCGGAGGGGGGCCGTAAGCTGCCGAACGAGGAGGGGGCAGTAGGCAAGTCCGCAGAGGTAGCGTCCACCCCTACACCTAATACAGAGGTCAGACCTCACCTAACATCAACCTCGCCGCGGCGTATAAAAACAATACGCCAAACGCCGCGAGGACAGCCACCGAGAATATCTTTATGGCCAGCCAGGTCAGGCGGCTGTTGAGACGCCACCCGGCCCTCACCGCGGCCGGAAACGCGGTTATCCACGTAAATATGGCGAGGAAAAGCCCGGCGGCCCACTCGACTCCGAACTGAGCTATGGCGCTGAGACCCGCCGTCAGCCACCACCCCACCTGGTACGGGTTCACCAGCCCCAAGGAAAGGCCCAGGAGGTACCCTCTCGCCTGGCGCCCGCCGCCTCCTTCTGCGGGAGGCCGGGCCCTCCCTATCTTGTAGGCTAGGTAAAGGAAGAAGAGCCCGCCCGCCACGTGAAACGGGGCGAAGAACTGCCTACCCAGCCCCGCCAACACGCCGTAGAGCAGAAGCGTCAGAAACATGAGGATGAAGTCGGCCGACATGGCCCCTGCGCCCACCGCGAAGCCGTGGCGGAACCCCCTTAGAGACCACGTCGCGATCAAGGCGTTCATGGGGCCAGGCGGCACGGCGAGGCTGTAGCCGAGGACAAGCCCAGAGAGAAACGACGCCAAGTTCATCCTCCTCTGCTCCACTCAACTTTATAAGCTTCGCGGCCGAGGAGCCACCGCCACAGCGGCACCGCGGCTGTCTTGAAGCTGCCGAGGTTCACCCCTCCCTCTAGGTCCCAGGTGATGAGCAACGGCCTGCCGCCTGTGGCGGCTACGGCTTCGGCCAGGGCGCGTAGTTCCCTCCTATCTACCTCGTCGGGGGCCGACGCGTATGTTACTTGGATAAGCAACGGCGGGTCTCCCCGCACTACGAAATCTACCTCGCCTCTTTCACGGAAGTAGTAGAACACGGCGCCGGATCTAGCCAGCTCCACCGCCACGGCGGCCTCCATGCGGCGCCCTAACTGTCCCTTCGGCAAGTAGGCCATATCCACAGGATACACCTTACGCGGCTGGAGCACCGGCGTCTTCCCGCTTCCCCACTTGGGGACTGCGATTATGTAGAAGGCCTCTTCGAGGTATTTAAGGTAGTTCGCAAGGGTCTTTTTGCTCATATCGTGTCCCAGGGCCTTAAGCTCTCTGTGGACTGAGGTGATGGAAAAATGTTGCAGAAACTCCTCTCTACAAAGGCTAGGAATAGCTCGAAGCCTCTCACGTCTCTCAGCCTGTGTCTCTCCACCACGTCGCGGTACACCACAGTCTCGCGGTACGCCTTTATTAAATCCTCCGCCAGCTCTGGCTTCAACACAACCTCTGGATAGCCGCCGCGGGTGAGGTAGTCTCTTAACGCCCCGAGCATGCGCCCTCGCGACGTCGGGGAACCCGCCCGGCCCACCTCAAAGCCCGCCGCCTTTAGATACTCCCGGAGAGAAAATGGAAACAAAAGGCGCGCTATATATCGCCCCCTGAGCTCCGTCGGCACCTCTCTAAGGCCTAGTCTCGAAGAGGAGCCAGCAAGCGCCACCGCATAGCCTTTATCCAAGAGAGACCTAACCCACCTCCCCCAATGCGGCAAGTTCTGAACCTCGTCTAGTAAAATGACGTCAAACCTCCCGAATTCTGTCAAAACCTTTAAAAACGCGCTGAAATCAACGGGCTTAAGTCCCAGCAGACGCACGTCTTCAAAATTTATATAAAGCGACCTAGTCCGCGCCCCAAGTTGAAACAGCAGATACGTCTTGCCAGCCCTCCTAGGCCCCACCACCGCCGTAGCTAAACCAGGCGAGGGACCTCCACCTCCCGCTCCACCATGTGCGGAGGACTCTACTCCAGCCACTCCTCCACCAGCTCTCTAAACACCCGCTCCACATATAGCCACTCCAGACCGCTTAAAAATGTTTCCTACAAAAAACAAAAAACCAAGCAAAATGTTTCTCAGAGAACCACAAACATCGCAGACACACGCCCCGGCGTCTACCGACAGCCGCGGCGAAGAGGGAGCCCCAGGCACGGCCACGGCAAGGGCGACGTCGGCTATTTAACAGTTTTTCGCCATGTCTCCGATCGCCCAACGCTCCACGGCGCGTCTTCAGCTCTAAGTCCCTAACCGGTAACCAGCTACTGCCGAATATAACAGTGGAGAAGGCGTGGAGAAGCTTTCATCCACTCTCGCCGGGCCGGCGCATCGGCCCTCTAGCTTACCGCCGTGGCAGATCCAAACCCATCTCCACGTCGGCAAACGCCTCCGCCAGACCCCAATCCGCCGCGGCGAAAGACGCTATTTCTTAGCCTGCTTCAGTAGGTAGCGGTGTAGCGCCGTGGAGCTCAGCTCCGGGTGGAAAACCGTGACGACCATGTGACGCTGAATAGCCGCCGTGTAGACCCTGCCGAGCTGGAGATGCGGCACAGGCCCCAACAGCTTCACGTCGGCCTCCCCCTTCACGATGGCCGGCGCCCTTATAAACACGCCCCTCAACCTGCCCAGCTCCTCGAGCTCAAGCTCCGCCTCGAAGGACTCCCTCTGTCTGCCGAAGGCGTTCCGCACCACCGAGATGCCCATCACCCCAAGAAGCGGCTGCCCCGTGGCGCCGACCACAGCATCCACAGCCTCCTTCGCCATAAACACCGCGCCAGCGCACGTGCCCAAGGTGGGCAGTCCGCCTCTTATCGCCTCGCGGAGGGGGTCCAGAAGACCCGCCCGCCTAGCCAAGGCGCCAATGGTAGTGGACTCCCCGCCGGGAATCGCAAGCGCGTCCACCTCGCCCAGCTGCCCCGGCCGCTTCACCTGCACAACCTCTACCGACAGGCCGAGCTCCTCGGCGGCTCTACGGAAGGCGTAGATGTGCTCCTCCACGTCGCCCTGTAGCGCCAAGACCCCAGCCTTCATACGCCGCGGGTCTGCAGGAGCTCCTCTGGCTTGAGAGCTCTCACGTCGATGCCCAACATAGCGCTCTTCTCGCTAACCATCCTCTGAGCCTCCACCACCTTCTCCGGGTCGTCCCAATACGCAGTGGCCAGCACAACGGCCTCGGCCCGCTCCCTCGGGTCCTGGCTCTTGAAGATGCCGCTTCCCACGAAGACGCCGTCTGCCCCGAGCCACATCATAAGAGCCGCGTCGGCAGGGGTGGCGATGCCCCCCGCGGCGAAGGTGACCACAGGCAACCTGCCCAGCTTGGCGGTGAGCACGACGAGTTCATACGGCGCCTGGCACCTCCTGGCGTAGTCCCTCAGCTTCTCCTCGTCGCCCACACGGAGGGCGGCCGACAGCTCCTCCACCGCGCCGTAAAGCGCCTTGAAGTGCTTAACGGCCTCCGCCACGTTGCCCGTGCCCGCCTCGCCCTTGGAGCGGATCATGGAGGCGCCTTCGGAAATCCTCCGAAGAGCCTCGCAGAGCTCACGACAGCCGTTGACAAACGGCACGGCGAAAAGCCACTTGTTTATGTGGTGCTGCTCGTCCACGGGCGTCAAAACCTCCGACTCGTCGATTAAATCCACACCAATCTGCTGAAGAACCACCGCCTCGTAGAAATGGCCAATCCTCACCTTAGCAGAGACGGGAATGGTGACGTGGGCCATCACCTCCTCTATAACCTTCACGTCGGCCATCCTCGCCACGCCGCCGGCCTTCCTAACGTCGTAAGGCAACTTATCCAACACCATGACGCCGACTGCGCCTGCATCTTCAGCGATCTGAGCCTGCTCCACGTTGGTCACATCCATGATAACCCCCCTTTTCAACATGGCGGGGAACCCCACCTTAACCCGCACCGTGCCCACCACGGCATCGGGCAGAGGACGCGGCCAAGTCACGCCAGCCTCCCTAAGCCTATCCCGAAACTCAGCTAGCCCGTAGAAGAAGTCCCTTAACCTCTCCAGTTGCTCATACACCCCCGAGGTCATGGCACCTTCTCCTCCCATCTATAAAAATTTTAATAAAAAATGTTTACCCAATCCGCGACCTAAGCTCCCGCAACACATCCCTAATCGACAACATCCCCACGAGAGATCCGTTGGAATCCACCACGACGAGGTGCCTGACGTTGTGTGTCAGCATTAAATCTGCCGCCTTTAACACGTCTTCATCTAACCTGATCGCCAGCACGCGGGTGGACATAAAGGCCTCCACAGGGGTGGAAAGCGGCATCCGCATAGCCAACGCCTTAACCACGTCGCGTTCAGAAATAACCGCCAACGGCCTCTTGCCCTCGGAGGGGCCCACAACAACCAACGCCCCGACCTCATACCTTGCAAGCTTCTCTATAACGTCGAGTAGCGTGTCGGAGGGATATACGGTGAGGGGCTCCCGCCTAATTAACTCCCCAACCTTCTTCATTCCTCCGGCGGAGGCCACCACACCTTATCCCCGATAGCCTTAAGAGCTCTATCCTCAACCAAGTCTCTTATAGAGACGACCCCCACCAGTTTACCATCGTTGTCCACCACGAGGATATGGCGTGTGCCTCTCTCCCTCATCTTTTTCACGGCTGTGTACACATCCTCATCGGCCCTCGCCATGAGCAGATCCCTCCTGGTCCCCACCTCTATGGCCTTAGCCGTCAGCTGGACGCCCCTGGCGAGGGCGCGGATGACATCTCTCTCCGAGACGACGCCTACCGGCCTCCCGCCCTCGTCCACCACCACCACGAGTCCAACATTGTGGATAGCCATTATTTTCACCACCTCTACCAACGTAGCCTCTTGATTCACCGTCAACGGCTGACGCTTGATCAAATCACTTACTCTTTCCATATTTCTAAAGTTATTGGACTATTTATAAATTTGCCTCCGCTAACCCAAGAACTTCCGGTACTTACCGGCGGCAAGCACATTAGACTCGTTACGTTGCGACCGAAGAAGCGCCTGATATATGCCGCTACTTCTTTCTCTTATGTCTAGATAGTCCAAGGCCTCCTCCACCACCTTGACGATTTCAGACCCCACGAATCTCTCGGCGGTAGCCGGGTCGTAGAACTGGGCGTCAAACTCCAACTCGGCTCTAAGAGTAGGCAAGGCCTTCAGCACGATGTCCAGCTTGTCTACTTTTGCCAACTCCACGATGGTGGGGGCGTCGAGGAGAGTCGGCGGCAGACCCATGGCGTACCACGTGGCGGTGTAGACAATAGCCCTAGGCATATTAACCACGCGGTCATGAGCAACCACCGCCCTCCCGTATACAGTCCAGCTAACCCTCTCCCTAGTCGACGGGACGAACCTGGCCACCTCAGCAACCCTATCGGCGTATTTAGATAAGATAGCCCTGTAGTTAGAGGAGGCTTGCGTAATTACTGCGTCTACCTCGCCGCCGACGTCTAGCCGCAGAGTCCGCAGACAGCACGCGTTTAGAAGCACCTCCCTCACGAAGCTATATTCGTCGTAAGACACGTCGTACCTTACGGCTGATTGAATCGTCACCGTGCTGAAGCCGGCATATTGCACAGACTCCATGTGCACCAGCCGCGGGTTGTTAATCCCGCCTCGAAACGGCGGAGACCCCATTCCCAAGATGGGGCGGATCTTAACCCCCAACCTCTCCTCGATACGGTGGATAGATGACAACAACTTCACAATGGCCAGTGCGGAGGTCAGGTGGCCGTATTTCACCGCCGAGTCGGACTTCCCGAGGAAAAGCCTAATATACTCCGGCCTCTCCTCCATCTGCGAGATGAGGTGGGAGAGGAGATCCTCCACCTTCAGCTGCGCAAAGGCGTCCTCCACAAGCGGTATCAACTCCACCGGTTCCCACCTGGTTCCCAGCTCCTCCTCGTAGATCTTCTGCTTACGCAGAAGCAACCTATACACGAGGTAAGGCGTATTTACATCGGCAACCATGGGCAACACGATCCACCTCACCGCCTGCCGCCCCAGGAGCTTTACCGAGAAGTAGTTGGCTATAAGCGCGGCCTCCACGGTTAACATCGCTCTTTCGAACTCCTCCAACTTGGGATTCGGCATCCTAGGCGTCAAGAAATACCGCTCCCCCAACGGCAACTCAGCCTGGTGGCACTTGGCGACGATATCCTTGGGCTGGGAATACGGCGTGGTCTTCCCCTCGTAATCCACCATCACCTCCTCACATCCATATGCCGTGAAGGCCACCAACGCCTCATCCACCTCCTCCGCCGACGTGATTTTAACCGTCGAGTCTGGATGCTGTGTACACATTAGTCTTGGAATCACAACCCTCAGATATGACTACTTTATATCCTTTCATCAAAGATAGATAATTACAATTATCTCTATAATACATAGGTAAAAAATAAATAGCGGTACATTAAGGCCCCCATGAAAGCCGCGGTTCTTAGGAGATATAAGGAGCCGCTACTACTTGAGGACCTAACCGCGGAAAGCCCACATGCCGGCGAGATAACGGTCAGGGTGAAAGCCGCAGGCGTCTGCCACTCAGACCTCTACGTGCTTGAAGGCGCAACCCCGGTGCCGCCTCCACTCGTCCCGGGCCACGAGGCGGTTGGCGTCGTGGAGGAGGTGGGGCCGGGAGTAGAGGGCCTCTCCCCGGGGGACTACGTGGTGACCAGCTTCATATGGCCCTGCGGCCGCTGCAAAAACTGCCTCTCGGGCCGGGAAAATCTCTGTGAAAACTTCGCCAAAGTGAGACTTAAGGGTACCCTCCTAGACGGCACCACTAGGCTGAGAGACAACAGAGGCGAAGAGGTGCGGGTATTCCTAGGCGGGACCTGGGCCGAGAGAGCGGTGGTGCCCGCCACCGCAGTGGCGAAGTTGCCACAGAGACTGGCAAAGCCCGAGGTAGCCATGTTGGGTTGCGCCTTCCTCACAGCCTACGGCGCAGTCGTCAACACCGGCTCGGCTAGGCCAGGGGACACAGTCGTCGTAATTGGGACAGGAGGCGTGGGGATGGCGGCGGTGCAGGTGGCCAAGGCCGTGGGTGCCCGCGTCTTGGCGGTGGGAAGAAACCCGGCCAAGCTGGCTAAGGCTAAGGAGCTGGGGGCCGAGGTGATCGACGTCAGACAGGGCGACCCGGTCAAAACCGTCCATGAGCTGACGGAGGGTCGCGGCGCCGACGTGGTCATTGAGGCTGTGGGCTCCGACGAGACCATCCAACAAGCCGTCGACATGGCTACGCTGGGCGGCAGAGTGGTGTTAGTCGGCCTCATGCCCGTAGGTCACAAGACCCCGCTAGGACTGGCCAGAGTGGTGCGGGGTGGCATAGCCATTATGGGTAGCTACGGCGCCAGGCCACGCGTCGACCTCCCCACGGTTATTAGGCTGTTAGATGAAGGCGTGCTCTCGCCGGAGAAACTGGCGGGCCCCTTCTACAAGCTAGACCAGATAAACGAAGCTGTGGAGGCGTTAAGGACCGGGAGAGCCATAAGGCCTGTAGTAATTCCTTAGCCACAGCCTCCCCACCACGGCGAAGGGGTGCCACGGCGGCGCCGTAAAGGGCATGTAGGTGTACTCAGCGTAGAACAGCTTCTCTGCTGGCTCCCCCACGAACTGCGCCGCCAAGTCCACGTAAGCCCCCACCACAGCCGAGTACCCCAAAATCTGCACGCCGAGCAACCTCCCCCCGCCCACCACAGCCTTGACGGTTATCTCCCGCGTCTCCTTCATATACCTAGCCTTGTCGGTTGACCTAACTAAGTAAGACGTGGGCGAGAGGCCTTTACGCGCCGCCTCGGCCTCAGTGAGGCCCACCGAGCCGACATAGAGATCGCCAAATTTCGTAACGGAGGCGCCGGCGATGGGCGGAAACTCCACAGCCCTCGCGTCTAAGGCCGCGTTGGTCCCAGCAACGTAGCCCATCTTATTGGCATAAGTGGCCAGGGGGATCCAGACGGGCTCCTTCGTCACCTTATGTACAGCCTCGGCGGCGTCGCCGGCGACGTATATACCCGGCGGACCAGCCTCCAGGTATTTATTCACGGCGACCGCGCCAGTGGGGCCTAGCCTTGCGCCTGCCCTCAAGGCGAGGTCGACGTTGGGTCTTACGCCGGTGGCAAACACCACCGCGTCGACCTCGTAGCGCCCCGCGTCGGTCACGACGCGTTCCACCCTGCCGTTGCCCTCTAGCCGCAACACCCGCTCCCCCAGCCGAAGTGTAACGCCGCTTGTTGCCATGTAGTCTGCCACCAGCTTTCCTACGTCTTCATCCAGCGTCCTCGGCAGGGGCCAGCGGCCGCCTTCTATTAACACCACCCGCTTCCCCGTGGCAGTCAACACGTCGGCCATCTCCACCCCTATGTACCCGGCCCCTATCACGGCCACCCGGCGTGCCTCCGCCAAGACGGCCTTTGTCTCCTGGATGTTCCACACCGCGGGAACCACCACCCCTCTTAGACCAACGCCCTCCACCGGCGGCACCCAAGGCCGCGCCCCCGTGGCAATAATCAATGCATCATAGTCAACAACGCCGCCGTGCTCCCCCTCCAGCCTCACCCGGCCGTTCTCCACATCCACGGCCTTGGTGCGGAGGAGCACCTCCACGCCGCGCTCCAGCTCGAACTCCTCTTTTTGGAAAAGCCATATAGATTCCTCGGCCATGTCGCCTATGGCATAGGGCAAGGCACACGGCGCGTGGGTAATGACGTTGCCGGCCTCCACCAGAACAACCCGGCATTGGCGACAAAGGCGCTTCGCACGGGAGGCCGCGGTGGCCCCCGCCGCCCCTCCGCCCACCACGACAATACTTCTCATGTTAGCCCGCTTGAAAGATATATATAACCTTTTTTTCCATTATTAATCTGTAACTAAATCTTTAATTATATATCTATTCGGTAGCGGGCCAACGAAGATCTCCGACGCGTCTAGGTCTGAGAGCTTTGTGATGCATGCCAGCCGAGGCACGCCGTTGATAACAATGGCGCATGCCCCGCAGACCCCCATACGACACGCGTAACGCAAGCTGAGTGTCCCGTCAAGGTCCTCCCTGACCTTGATGAGGAGGTCCAGAACCGTCATGCGGAGGTCCTCAACCTCAACCTCGTAGGTCTGGTAGTGCTGCCGCTCCTGTGTACCCCTTTTGACATGTAACTTGACCCTCATATCAATACCTCCTAGCCTCGGGCATCCACCTTGTCACATTGACAGGCCGTTGCTTAGTCATCACCGTGCCGCCGTAGAAGTAGTAGATGCTGTGTACCAGCCACTTCTTGTCGTCGCGGTTGGGGAAATCCGTCCGGTAATGGGCGCCTCGGGTCTCCTGCCTAAGCAAGGAGCCCAGGAGAATCGCCTCGGCGGCGAGGAGCATGCCGTCTAGCTCCAGCAACTCCCTAAGCTCCATGTTGTAGATCCGCCCCCCGTCGCTGATAGTTACATTTGTCAGCCTGGCCTTAACAGAGGCCAGCCTCTTGAGCGCCTCAAGAGAGCTCCGTTCATTTCTCACTATGCCGCCTCCCTCTTCCATGATGTTTTGAAGCTCCCTCAGAAGGCCGAGAGGTGTTTCGCCGCCTCTCTCCCGTCTAATCAAACTACTGATCCTCTCCTCCTCGGCCTTCACAGCCTCGGCCACCGACTCCCGCGAAGGGCGCCGTGTCTTGGCATAAGCCGCGGCCGCCTCTCCCGCCAGCCTCCCCCACACGGCGCACTCAGCCAGGGAGTTTGAACCAAGGCGGTTGGCCCCGTGGACGCCCGTGGAGGCCGCCTCTCCCGCGGCCCACAGCCCCCGGACCCAGTTTCCGTCGCGGTCGAGGGCCCTCCCCTCTATGTCGGTCAAGATGCCGCCCATGAAGTAGTGAACTGCCGGCCTTACGGGGATGAGCTCGTTGAAGGGGTCAACCCCGGCGTAGGTCTTGGACAGCTCCAGGAGGAGCGGTAGCCTCTGCTTTACCCTTTCGGGGTCCAGATGCCTTATGTCAAGCCCCACGTAGCAGAGGCCAGACTCATGTATGAAGCCGTTGCCCTTTAGACACTCGAAATATATGGCGCGGGAGACCACGTCCCGCGGCGCCAGCTCCATCTTCTCCGGGGCATACCGCTTCATGAACCGCTCCCCGTGGCGGTTGACTAGGTAGGCCCCCTCGGCCCGCGCCGCCTCGCTTATTAATATGCCTCCGGGCACCAGGGCGGTGGGGTGCCACTGCACAAACTCCATATCTCTAAGCGCAAGGCCGGCCCGCAGGGCGTAGCCGTACATCTCCCCCGTGTTTAGGAAACCCATGGTGGTGAGGCGGTACATCCTCCCCCCGCCGCCCGTTGCGATGATGCCTGCAGACGCTGCGAAGCCTATCAGATCCCCCCTTCTTAAATTGTATGCCACAACGCCGTGGAACACGCCGCCCCTAACCACCAGCCGGGTCACCATATGCTCTTCGTAGAAGTGGACGTTGGGGAAGCTCTTGACGTGTTTATAGAGAGCGGACATAATATAGAACCCGGTCTTGTCCTTGGCAAAGACCGTCCTCGGCTTAGACATACCGCCGAACTGCCTAAGCGAAAAAGTGCCGTCTGGGTCTTTGTTCCATGGCACACCGATTGAGTCGAGGAAGTACACCTCCTTAGGCGCCTCGTAGGCGAGGGTAATCGCCGCCTCCTGATCCACCAAGAAGTCACCCCCCTTCACCGTGTCGTAGGCATGTAGTTCGTAGCTATCCCCAGTCTTCTGTGGATGCACCACCGCCGCCATTCCGCCCTCGGCAGATATGCTGTGTGACCGCGGCCCGGCCACCTTGCTTACCACTGCCACCCTGACGCCGCGTGAAGCCGCGGCCACAGCGGCGCGTAGCCCGGCCAGTCCTGAGCCGACTATAACCACATCATATTCCAACACTTCCACGTATGGGAAATTTATGAATATTTTAAGAGTTTTTTGAAATTATTTTAAATGATTAAAATGTTAAAAAACGTTAATTAAAGTTTTTCACTCTCTGCAGACCTCCGGAGCTCCGGCGCCTTAGGCCACTTCACAGTCACCTTAACCCTACTTAAGGCCTTGGCCACCTCACCTGCCTTTTCGTAGTCGTAAAGTCTGTTAAACATGATCTTCTGCGCCGCCGGCGACCCAGCGCCGTGGACCGACTCTATAAGGAACCCCACGCTAAGGCTGACGTTTTCCAGAAGCCGCACCAGCCTAAGCCTCTCCTCCGCCGGGATCTCCGGCACGCCTTGGAGGTACTTCTCCAGCAACGACCTAACCTCCTCGTTTTTGAGGTCGAACTCGCTGGGCGCCGTGCCCACTATGCCGCCTGCGATGTCGTGGGCAAGCTTAGAGATCTCGTAGGGGAACCTAGCCACGAGGTGCTTAGTAACGTTGGCATACATGGGGTTCACCCACCAGCCCCCTTCCTTAAGAAGCTTAATAGCCTCCCAGCTAGCCGCAAGACCTGCGCTGTACATAGACTCGTTTAAAAACACCATCTCCGCCAACTTTTCCGACACATTCGGCTTGTTCTCAACGCCGATAGACCTGGCGAGCTCGTAGGCGGCGCCGATTATGACATCGCCTAAACCCGACTTGCAACCGCCGTAGCCCTGTCTGTGGAAGCTGGCAAACACCTCAACCAACGGCCCGGTCCACCTCCAATCCTTATATAGGAATACTCTGTCCCAGGGGACGAAGACGTTGTTGAATATAATGAGGCCCTCGTGGTGGGCCATATAGGGGACGCCGTCTATATCCCCGCCCTCCAGCCGCCTCGCGTCGTTGATCTGCCTCCCCACCACCACAACAACGCCTGGGGTGTCTAGCGGTATGGCGAAACTGACGGCGTATGCCGCGTCTTGCTCCGTCATGGCCCTGGTGGGGAGGACGACCACCTCGTCCACAGCCGCTATGCCCGTGATGTTGGCCTTGGCGCCGCTCACAACTATGCCGTCGTCCCGCTCCTCCACCACCCTCACGTAGGCGTCTGGGTTCGGCTGCTCGCTCGGGCGGAGCGTCCTTACGCCCTTGACGTCAGTCATGGCGCCTGCCAGGGCAAGGTCGTTGCGCTGTACATACTCCAGATACCTCAAGAAGCGGTCGTGACTCAACTTCTCGCCGCGCTCGGCCATCTTCCCCGTCACGATGTACAACGTGTTCAACGCGTCCCAGCCCACGCAACGCTGGAAACACGTCCCAGTCTTGTGGCTAAGCCGTCTCAGAAGCTTCACCTTAGCCACCAAGTCCTGAGGCCCCTGGTGTATGTGGACGAAGCGGTTAACCTCCTCGTTGATGAAGGGGCTAAACGCCCTGGCCAAGTCCCGGGTGTCCTCCTGAAATGCCGCGTCAAAGGTGGCCTTGTAGGAGAGAACAGAAGGCCTTAAAAACAGGTTTGTAGTTACGTCGGTGACGCGCTTCCCCATTACATAAATCTTGGCGTGTTTCCTCTCCCGTATCCCCTCTAGGTACTGCTCCCCAGTCCTGAGCATTGATGCGTTCTCGAAAAGCTGATTTAAATTTTACCGATCTTCTATAATTAAAGATAATTGTAAAAATAGTAATTTAAATTCATTAAAATAAGACTTATAAAATTTTTAGAGAAAAAAGCACATGACACAGCTGGTGGTGATCAACCCCGCCACCGAGGAGGTGTTGGCGGAGCTACCCCAAGCCACTCCGGAGGAGATCAAAGCCGTGGTAGATAAGGCATACGACGCATTTCTCAAGTGGTCCGAAACCCCCCTCAAGACGCGGAGCAAGCTTCTTCTAAAAGCCGCGGAGTTGCTCGAGGCCGCCGGCGAGGAGCTTGTAAAGACGTTAGTAGCAGAGTCTGGCAAGCCCATAAAAGACGCCGAGGTGGAGCTGATGCGTGCAGTAAGCATCGTGAGGGCCAGCGCCGAGGAGGCGCGGTATGTATTACAAGGCTCCGTGCCGAGGGTAGACTCCTACGAATACCCCCCTGGCAACGAGGAGAGGCTAGTGGTGGAGCTAAGGGAGCCAATAGGCGTGGTGGGAGGCGCCCAGAGCTACAACAACCCAGCCTCCACCTTCGCCCATAAGGTGGCGCCCGTGGTGGCGGCTGGAAACACGGTCGTTGTGAAGCCCTCTTCCTACACGCCCCTAACCGCGCTTAAGATGGCCGAGATATTCAAAAAAGCCGGCTTCCCCGACGGCGTAGTCAACGTGGTGGTGGGAAGCGGCGAGGAGGTTTTCAACGAGCTTATAGACAACCCCAAGATCGCCGGCATCAGCTTCACCGGCAGCACCGCCGTCGGGCTGCAAGTGGCGGCTAAGGCGGCTGGACGCGGCAAGAAGTTCATGATAGCTCCCGGCGGGTCAGATCCAGCCATCGTCTTCGAAGACGCCGACCTAGAGGCAGCCGCCGCCACCATAGTGAGAGCGAGGTTTGAAAACGCCGGTCAAAACTGCAACGCCACCAAGCGCGTCTTCATCCAGCGTAGTGTTTACGACAAGGTGCTAAGGCTAATCGTGGAGCAAACCGCCGCGTTGAGGGTGGGCAACCCCATGGACCCCACCACCGACATGGGCCCCCTCATATCGGATAAGATGGTGAAGACTATGGAGAAGGCGGTGTCCGAGGCGCGGGAGAAGGGGGGGAGGGTGCTCATCGGCGGCGAGAGGTTGCCCAGGAGGGGCTTCTTCTACTTACCCACCGTCATCGCCTTCGACGGGGACGTAGACGCCTTCGTCCTCAGAGAGGAGGTGTTCGGCCCAGTCCTGCCGGTGGTTCCCTTCGACACTGAGGAGGAGGCTGTCGCCTTGGCCAACGCCACAAAATACGGCCTACAGGCGGCGGTGTACACTAGGGATTACAAAAGGGCGATGCGGGTGGCGCGGGGCATAAAGGCGGGGGCCGTCATGATCAACGACTCCACCCGCGTCAGATTCGACGCCCTGCCCTACGGCGGCGTCAAGATGTCCGGCTTGGCGTGGAGAGAAGGCGTGAGGTCAACCATGTTGTACTACACCGAGCCCAAGTTCTACGTGTGGAGGGTGTAACATGTCGCAGACGTTCTACGAGGTGTATAAGAAGTCGCTGGAGGACCCCGTGGGCTTCTGGGAGAAGGAGGCGGAGAAGCTGTACTGGAAGGAGAGGTGGACCAGGGCATACGACGACTCGAAGCCGCCCTTCTACCGCTGGTTCGTCGGAGGCAAGACCAACATCGCCTACAACGCCCTGGATATCCACGTTAGGAGCGGACGGGGCAACAAAGCCGCCTTGATATGGGTCACCCCCTACGGCGAGTCCAGGGTCATGCGCTACAGGGATCTCTACAGGGAGGTGAACCGGCTCTCCGTCCTCCTGAGGTCACTAGGCGTGGGGAAGGGGGACCGGGTGGCGATCTACATGCCCATGATACCGGAAGCCATGGTAGCCATGCTGGCGGTTAACAGAATAGGGGCGGTCCATAGCGTCGTCTTCTCGGGCTTCGGCGCCCAGGCCCTGGCGGAGAGGATAAAAGACGCCGGCGCCAAATTCGTCATCACCACAGACGGCATGCGGAGGAGGGGCAAGATCACCCCACTGAAGCCGACGGTAGACGAGGCGGTAAACGCCGTGGGCAACGACGTTACTGTGTTGATGTACCGCCACGTAGGCGTGGAGGTGCCCGTGAAGAAGGGGAGGGACCTCCTGTGGCAGGAGGAAATCTCGAAAATCCCGCCTAACGCATACGCCGAGCCTGAGTGGGTGGAGGGGGAGGCGCCGCTGTTTATACTATATACGTCAGGCACCACGGGCAAGCCCAAGGGCATAGTCCACCTCCACGGCCAGTACATGGTGTGGGTAAGATACGCCTTCAGCCATCTTGTCGGCGCCGAGAGGGAGTTCCGAGACGACATCGTCTTCTTCTCCACCGCCGACATCGGCTGGATCTCCGGCCACCACTACGGCGTACACGGGCCGTTGCTAAACGGACTCACCGTGCTCTGGTACGAAGACGCCCCCGACTACCCACACCCCGGCGTCTGGTGGGAGATAGTAGACACCTACGGCGTTACCCACCTCCTCTTCTCCCCCACCGCGCTCAGGCTGTTGATGCGATACGGAGAGGAGTGGCCCCTCCGCTACAAACTCGACACCCTCATGGCGCTGTACCCCACAGGCGAGGTCCTCAACGAAGAGGCGTACAACTGGATGGTGAAGTACCTCTGCCGCGGCCGCGAGGCCTGCCAAGTGGCCGACATATGGGGCCAGACAGAAACCGCCTGCTTCGTCACGGCGCCGGGCTCCATAAACCTCGGCGGCTTCCGCTACAAATACGGCTCCGTGGGGCTTCCCTACCCCACCCTCCGTCTCGCCATATTAAACGACGAGGGGAAGGAGCTACCTCCGCGCGAGAAGGGACACGTCGCCGTGAAGCCGCCCCTCCCGCCGGCCTTCCTCTACACGCTATGGGGCGACCCCGAGAGATACGTCAAAAGCTACTGGAGCACCTTCCCCGGCTACTACCTAACCGGCGACCTCGGCTACATCGACGAGGAGGGCTACCTATACGTCTTAGGCAGGTCAGACGACGTTATAAAAATAGCGGGCCACAGACTGTCCACAAGAGAGGTGGAGGACATATTAACCGCCCACCCAGCCGTCGCCGAGGCGGCAGTCGTCGGCGTACCAGACCCGGTGAGAGGCGAAGTCCTGGGCATATTCGTCGTGCCGAAGATGGACGCCAAGATCACAGAGGAGGAGGTGGCGCAACACATACGCAAGGCACTAGGCCCAGTGGCAGTCATCGGCCGAGTCGTCGTGTTAAACAAACTACCCAAGACACGCACCGGCAAAGTCATGCGCAGAGTCCTCCGCGCCTACGCCACCGGCCAGCCTCTAGGCGACTTATCCACACTAGAAGAACAAGAGGCGTTGGACGAGCTGAAAAAAGCCCTGGAAAAAAGCTAACCGCAGGTCCCCCCCCCCACCACAACTGCCGTCTCCGTTTATTTACCAACTTTACCGCGCGTTAATAGAGACTACCGGCTAACGACGCCAACCCCACGACGTCTTCCGGAGAGTGCCGAAGTGCGACTTTGGAATACCAAGGCTCCACGCGCCGGAGGCTCATCGCCTGGAGATAACTGACACCCCCCGCGAACAGACGTCCACGTCAGTCGGCGGACCACTACGGTGTTTCGTTGCGGCGGATCTTGGCGTAGTAACCACACATGGGGCAGTAGCCGTCTACAAGTTCATGTCCGCAGATGGGACAGGGGTTCCTCTCGCCCCGGGGGTATGTGTATCCAGCTTTTCTGTAGACGTGGTAGAGGTATCTGGCGGCGCCTTCCACGGGGATATCCGCCGGCAGCCCCCGGCCCGCCTCGGCGAGGATGTGGTAGAGAGCGGAGAATCCTGTGCCCGCCTCCACCGGGGTCTTACGGCGCCAGGCCACGTCTCTGCCCACCTTCTCCGCCAGCTCGGCGCGGAGCATACACTTCCCCACGCCGCATTTCACCTTCTCCTCCAGCGGCAGACCGAGGAGTGTGTCCGCCACATCTACAAAGGGGGCCGACACCTCCACGCCCAACGCTCTGCCCACCACGAAGCTACAGAAGAACCACCTCCGGGGGAGCTTCGCCACATACTCCCTTAGCTCCTCCAGAGGCATCTCCAACATGTAGCTGTAGCCGACGCACAGCTCATCCCCGCCGTCGCCCGTGCAGACCCTCCTCGCGCCTCGCGCCTCCGCCTCCCTCAGCGCTAGATACACCGCGGCGCAGTTCACCACCTCCATGGGGTTGAAGACCTTCAGCACCCGCACCACAGCCTCAGCGGCCGCCACGGCGGATCTCCGGCCGAAGAACTTAAGCACCAGGGGCAGGCCAAGCCTCGCGGCAACCCTCTGGACGTAGGACAAGTCGGCGCCGGGCGCCTCCAGAAACTGGACGCTGAGTAATAAAGGCCTCAGCCCCAGCTCCACATGTGCCAGAGCCACCGCAGTGGAGTCGACGCCGCCGGATGCCAACACGGCGTCGCAGGGCCCCTTCGCCACCGCCCGCCTGAGGACCCCCAGGATCACAGCCGAGCCACGAAGTAGCCGTCGTACTCCGCCACCGCCCGACAGCTGTAGGGAATCGACACGTCGAGATACCGCACCACCAGGGTGTGGTAATCGCCGTACTCGCCTAGGGGATCCACGCCGAGGCTCCCAGCGAGGGCTATGAAATCCTCCACATCACCCCTTGTGATCAGGCGGCATACCAGCTCCCTGTGTCTGGCGCCTATCACCAGTATATCCATGTGCCGGACCTCCTCCCTCAGCAAGTCGGCGGGGTCCCTACCCCACAGCGGCTCCCTAAGCACAGCCCCCACCTCAGCCGCCAGCTTCTCCATGTACCTAAAATGCTCCTCAACCCCCTGGTCCCCCGCCACCAGAGCGGTAACCCCCAGCCGCCTGAGTAGAGACGCCTTAGCACGGAACTCGCCTCCCCTAGGCAACTGGACCACCAACGTCGGCACCCCCAGCGCCAAGGCAAGCTCCAACGTCTTGTGAAGGTTGAGTAAATGCGGCGAGGGCCGGGGGAATTGATACACCGAGATAAAGAAGAGGTCCACAGGCCTCTCAAGGTGGTAGGCATACACCGAGTCCTTCCCCCCGGAGAAGAAGAGAACCTTCATACACCACACACGCCAACCGGCTCATCGACGAGGGGTTTGACAGCGACGCAACACAACACGGCCATAGTCCAGAGAAGGGGCACATATATAAAGGTTGAACATCCATAATATAAAGGCAGAAACACTACCTATGCGCCGACGCTCCGCCAACAGCGGAGGAGATAGAATAATAAATACTGCTGCAGACGACGAAACAGACGTGTCAAGGCTAGCCATGAACAGGCTTTGCGCCGGGACACCAACGCCGAAATGCGTCTACTACCTACAGCTAGCCCGCCGCTACGGGAGGGCTGTGGACCACGTGGTAGTCTCTTTACCCAAGACAGAAACTCCGATCTTATACCCCCTTGCCAAAAGCTCTAACTCCTTAGGTGGAAAGGTAATAAAAGTCATCGGACTTATCACCTCCACAGAAGAATGATCCACCAATCCGCCTAGCGAATCCACAGCAGATACGCCGAGTTTTGCAGTAGGCATCTGCACTGTGGCGGTTACCGTCTGGCCGACGGACACGTTGACGGTCTGGCTGAGCTCTCTGTCGAACGCCACAGTCCTCACGGTATATTGCCGACCGCCGAGCACTTCCACAGTCCCAACCGTGCTCTGTCCGCTAGCCACGTCGATTATCTCAATGTGCCATTAGCTTCTCACGTTGCCGAAGCCGTCCACAACTTGTGTCACAATCTTGGCGGCGGGTGACGTGCACCACCATCTGCGGACACTTGGCGGTGAATGTCGTCGTGTTGGCGAAGCCCAGGCCCACAGCCCTAGCCACGTACCACCGGCCTTCAACGAGTTCAACGGCGATTTGTCCCATGCCGATGGCTACGTTTTCTACAGCTACGGACCAGTCGTCGCGCGCTGCCCCGAAGCCGTCTACAGCCTGAGCCACTACCTTGACTGTGAGACGGGTATCTGTAGAGCCGGTGTCTTCTGCTTGAGCTCAAGCGTCTGTTCCTTCACGAGGGCTTTGTCGTCTGGCGTAACGGCGTTGGTAACTACAAGGATTATATACGGCATGTCCAGCACTTCCATACTCGGGAACTTTGTCTGCACCTGCCCAGCGCCTTACGCGACGAGTATGTCGCCATATAACACCTGCGCTATCCAGTCGCTCCGCGGAGCGCCGGCGTCAACTGCCTGTATCGCCACCACGCCGGTTAAGCCAAGCTCCGCAAAATCCAGCCCCGCGAGGAGGTCGGCGGTTCTACCACTAAACGCCAGGTAATGGCCGCCCTCGACAGAAACCTCATAGCCGCCGAACAACACATACGTCACGTAGATCTTCACAGGATACTCCACAGACACCAGCACCCTGCCACCAGGTGAAGAGATGCTATCTTCGGCGGTGAACGGCATAATGAGACCTTCTCCACACCGTTTATGTATGTAAAGCCTTTAACTACGATAAAGCCGCGGGTCGCGACCGGGCTTTTTACTCCGTACCTCTCCCTGGAGTTGAAGAACTTAGCCAAAGCGTTAGAAGCGCCTTGTCCTCTGACGCCGGTGGTACACGTGACGAGGATAAACGCCGTTTTCTACAAGATAAGGCGTAAAGACAGCGGAGAGGTTGGGGACGTCTCTTCTAGGGCTGGGAGGGGCTGTTCCGCATATCACAAAACACCGCCACGCGTTTACACAGAGAAGAGCGCTGGAAGCGCTGGAAGTTGCCGGCAGAATACACCTATTCGGGGCGGGCTCCCCTACGACGCTGAGTAAATTAAACCTACCGTCACAGTCTCTACAGATTGGGCAGGCTGGACGCTTAAGGCAGCATACGAGAAAGTGGTCCTTCCCGGAAACGCGGAGCGACACGTCACGGGCCATAAAAGATATCCAGCTCTAACGCCAAAAGAAGAGGAGGCGTTGTGGCTATGGCTTTCCGCAAAGGGCTTCCCAAATCTCCCCCCACGCGGCAGATTCCGATATGTCTTGGCCTCTTCTTTTGAGCTGAGAGCTAGAAGTAAACGCTTTCGTCGCGTTTCATTACGCTACGGCTATCTCTCGTCGTAGGATTCACGCTTCAGAATTTCCCCTTCAGGATTTCTGAAATCCTGAAGAGGAAGTTTCTACGGAAATTCCTGCAGAGAGATTTCCTGGAGGCGTAAACAAAACAGATAACAGAATTCACCACAGATTCCCCTTCATGTATATTCATCTTCACCTGTCCACTAACGGATCTTCAGCACTATATGATCACAAGATAAACACGGCAACCGGACTTAGATCGTATTTGTGCCGCCTTTGCGTAGAGACATGGAGTTCGCTAAGCCGTGTCTGTTGCGGCTCTCATGCCCTGGCGACGACGGCAACGCGGTGGTGTATTGGAAGAGGGCGGCTAGACGGGTCAAGAAAGATGACCCGGTGATTAAGCTCTTCGGCGCCTTGGATACGGCGTTTGTCTACGTCCACAAAGCCGCCAACATTTGCCGAGGTCGCAGGCCCGGGTTATGAGGCTCATTGTCTTCTCGCTTATGGAGCTGGGGTTCTACCTAGCGACGGGAAGAGCCGAGTACCTCGACGTCGCCCACGTCCTCTACCGCCGCGCCCCGACTCCACAGACCTCCTAAAGCCACGTCACGTGCCCTAGCACAAGAAGTCACATACCGCCCAGAACACCTATACTCCAGCTTCTTAGAGCTCAAGACAGACGCCTCGACGACACATCACTCCAGACGTACTACTCCACCACCTCCTCCACCCCCTCCGCCGAAGGCTCGCCCAGGAAATCAAGCAACCTGTAATAAACGTCAAGAAGAACCCGCACCTCCAACGCCTAAACCCTCTCCGCCAACTCCCCATCTTGAGTGATGAAAAAGCCCCCCGACGCAGACGCCCCCCCCCCCGCCGACGTGCGCCGGCCGCCAAACTCTGTCGCCAATAGCCCTAAGCGCCCTATCCTCCACGAGATCTCTGACGGAGACCAGCCTGCCGGCGTCGTCAACAACAAGAATATGGCGGACGCCCCGCTCCCGCATCTTTACCACAGAATAGATATCCTCGTCAACACGAGCCGTAAGCAAGTCCCCCTGGTCCCCACATCAAGCGCCCTCTCTGTCAACTCGACACCCCTAGCAAGAGCCCGCGCAACATCCCTCTCAGAAGCCACACCAACCGGGCGACCCTCACATGTCGTCCCGCTCCTCCACCACCCTCACGTAGGCGTCTGAGTTCGGCTTCGAAGGCCTAAGCCTCTCCTCCGCCGGGTTCTCCGACACACCTCGGAGGTACCTCTCCAGCATCGATCTAATCGTTTTTAAAATCAAACTCGCTAGGCGCCGTATGACGTCCCCGTTGGTGAGACCCCCAGATACGAAATCACGACAACTCCGAAAAGCCTATTAAGACGCTGAGTCAAAGCCCGATAGATAAACAACGGCCCTCCGCCGAGGTCTCGGGAAGGAATACGCCGAAAGAGCTGACAAATCAAGAGACGCGCTAAACGACGGCTACAACACGGCGAAGGTCCCCACCACGACCCTCCCCCGCCTCTTCACAAGCCTCACCGCGTTTCTCAACGTGGCGTAGAGGGAGTAGGCCGCGGTGACGCTAGACGTCCCCCTGGCCTTGTTCTCCACGTGGATGTGCGCCCCGCCGTGGGCGTGCTCTAGATATATGTCGTGGATAATCACCCCCTCCGGCGCGTCGCCCCTCAGCTCCACCTCCACCTCCTCCGCCCCCGCCAGCCTCAACGCCACCGAGGAGTTAAGCTGCTTGGGAAACCGCCAGAAGAGCTCCTCAGCCCTCCCAGACGCCTCAGCGGCGCCGTGTTTACGCACCACGTGACGCGCCCTGCCCCCCACGGCCGCCACGAGGTCCAGGCCGCCGATGGCGCCGCTTACGGCGAAGATCAAGCCAGAGCCGCCGCAGGCCGGGAGCCTAGTCAAGGCGCCGACGGAGGCCGCTATAAGATGCCGCCCCCGCTCCACCACGGCGCAGCCGTACTGAAGCACAGCCTCTGCAGAAGCCGCCTCCACAATAAACTCCGCCCTAGACACAAGCTCCTCGAAAGAGAGACAGGGAATCCCCGCCGCCTCGGCCTCCCGACACCTCTCCGGCGCGGCGTCGAAAACCCCCACCAGCTGAAGCTCGGCGTCTTGCATAATCAAACGCGCCACCTCAGACCCCAGCCTCCCGTAGCCCAGAAGGCCCACCGGCACGGCGGCGGGCGGGCGCCTCACCTCAAGCGACATGTCGAGGGCAGGCGCGCTGTGGGTAAGCCTCCCCACGGAGACCACGTCTACATACGGCGCGTACAGAGTTATGTTCCTCTCGTCGATGCCGCCCGACGCCTCCAGCACCACCCTCCCCCTGAGACCCCTCCTAACCAGCTCCTCATGTACCTTCGCCACCTCTTCAGGCGGCATGTTGTCCAGCATCACCACGTCGGCGCCTAGCTCCACAGCTCTTAACGCCTCCTCCACGCCCCCCACCTCCACCTCCAGCCTGTGGATGAAAGACCTGGGCGCAGAGACGGCCCTCTCCAGCGAGACGAGGGAGAGGTGGGTGTCTTTAATCATCACGGCGTCGGAGAGGGAGAACCTGTGGGGGTCGCCGCCGCCGATAAACACCGCCTTCTTCTCTATATACCGGAGATGCGGCAACGTCTTCCGCGTGGCGGCCACCCTGACCCGGGGATTTACAGACCTCGCCAGCTCCACAAGCCTCCTGGTGTAGGTGGCCACGCCGGAGGCGTGCATCAACAAGTTGAGAAGCGTCCGCTCCACCTTAGCCACATCCCCCGCAGGCCCCCTGAAACACAAGACCTCATCCCCCCTCCGCACCGCCGCGCCGTCTTGAAGCCGCCTCGTCACCACGAAGCCGAGAAGCTTCAGAAACTCCACCCCCTCCTCCGCGGGAAGCGGAAGCGCAGAGAAGTCGAGAAACGGCAGGTCCCGCCTAAGCTCATCAAGAAGCTCGTAGGCGAAGAGCCTGGCCTCGATCATTGAAACTCAAACATCCTCTCGATGGCCACCCGCGCCCTCTTGGCCACCTCCTCAGGCACCCTCACCTCGTAGACCTCGTCCCTCAGCGACCTGTACACCTTCTCCAGAGTGATCATCTTCATGTATTCACACACGGCGTCCTCCGCCGCGGGGATGATCTCCCTGTCAGGCGCCTCCCTCTTCATGCGGTAGATGATGCCGGTCTCCGTGGCCACCACAAACCGCCGCGCCGGGCTCTCCCTCACGTACCTCACCATGCCCTCGGTGGAGAGGAACTTCGCCACGACCCCCAGCTTAGGCAGATCCAGAAGACACGCCGCGCCGCAGCCGCACTCCGGGTGGATCAAAAACTCCGCGTCTTTAAAAACCCGCGCCAGGTCGAATATACGCCGCGACGTCAACTTGGCGTGGACGTGACACTCCCCATCCCAGATGTCGATCTGCCTCCCCGTCCTCGCCGCGATGTACATCCCCAGGTATTTATCCGGCAGAAACAACACAGGCCTATCCCTCGGCAGAGCCTCGATAATCTTGAGACAGTTGGCGGAGGTGCAGACGTAATCGGCGAGGGCCTTCACCTCGGCGTAGGTGTTGATATAGGCCACCACGACTCCGCCGGGGTTCCGCTCCCTCCACCTACGAACCGCCTCCGCGTCCACAGAAGCCGCCAGCGAACACCCGGCGCCGGGGTCGGGGATGAGCACCTTCTTCCCCGGGTTGAGAATAGCCGCGGTCTCCGCCATGAAGTACACCCCCGCAAAGACGATAATCCTCGCGTCCGTCTTAGCCGCCGCCAGAGATAAGTTAAGAGAATCGCCTAAGAAGTCGGCCACCTCCTGAACCTCCGGAAGCTGGTAGTTATGAGCCAAAATCACCGCGTTTTTCTCCCTCTTCAACCTCAACACAGCCTCCCTCAACTCCACAGCCGCCGTGCGTACACACCTTTAATACCATTACGCAGACAAAAATTGCCACATCCACAGAGACACACAGCAACAACCCGGCAGAAACAACCACCAAGCCAACCTTCAACAAACCCACACCGCAGAGACCCCTCCCCACAGACACGGCTGGCGTCGCAACCCACGCCACACCCGCCCAGCCGGAGGCTGGAGAGCCCACCGGAAACATACCAACCAGAGCCCACCGCCAGACTGCCTCCGCCGCTCCGGCGTTCAATCAGCAACATCCCACACGAAGATCCACCACGTCTCCGACGCCGTCGCCGCGCAACTCCAGAGACACGAATCGTAGAAGACTGTTTGAAGAGACGACCACGTATAGTACGCCTAGGCGGGTCGGCTGAGATTGAGCAACTCTCTAAGCAGGCTGTTTAATACCCGTTGCGCGTCTCTCTCCGTCAACAACCCCACCGCCTCTAGGTGCTGCACGTCGAGACCCAGCCTCCTCGCCACCGCATACTCGTCCACCTCCCCCCTGTCGAACTTGACGAGGATCTCGTCAAGCTGCAACGGCACCATGGGGAGCTGCACCACGTCTCTAAAAGACTCGTGGACGTACACAACGCCGTGAGCCCCCGCCAGATACGCCGCGATGACGGCGAAGGTAGACTCCGGCTTAAACCCGCCGGTGGCCACCACATAGGCCAACCTGCCCTTTCGCCTCGCCCTTTTGACGTCAAGCCCCACCTCCCTAGCCAAAGCCAGCAACCCGGCGTTGAAATCCACGCCGAGGCCCGGAACCACCTTCAGCTCAGACCTACAGCCCCCAGCCCGCACCACCCTACAGAAGCCCTCCCGCAGGGCGGCCCCCGCGGCCCTGCCGTCGTCGGTATCAGTGGCGTAGAAAACTGCATAGACGTCGCCAAATAGAGCTGGGTATTTCCTGGCGAATTTCACCACCGTGTTAAACTCGGCACACGCCTCCTCCGGCGCCGAGACGGCATAATCCACAAGCCCCTCCCTCGGCACGCCCCTCCTCGTGGCGTTTGTCAGGAGAGAGGTCCCCACCGTGATGGCGAGAAAAACCCCAACCATGCAACAAGAAAGCAACGCATATAAATAAATTGCAGAAAATCCCCATGAGAGGCGGATCCATCCTCATCGTCGCTACGTGGGGCTACCCACCCACGTGGAGAAGGGCGAAATACACCGTGAAGATAAACCACCCAGCCTTTAGAAACACGAAGCCGGTTGAGTGCACATCCTGCTCCACCACGGTGGCGCTAGCCAGCTACTTCGCCGGTGGCTGGGACGTAAACGTGCTGATCTTCGGCGTTGACACCGCCTCAGCCCCAAGACAAGAGGAAGACGGCACGGAGTTTAGAGAACGCATAAGGCGGCAGTACGAGGAGTGGAGAGAGACGTTGGTTAAGAAAAGCGAGGGGTGCCCCGCGGAGACGCTAGGCAAGGTAAAGTGGGCCGTTGAGGTGCTGCCAGGGCTGGGGACTTACTACAGGCGGCAGTTCCTAGGCTCGCCGCTCCTCCTCTTCAACGCCGCTGTGGCCTCCATCGTGAAAAAGATAGAGGAGGTCAACCCGAGCTTCCTCGTGGTCGATCTGAGCCACGGCATCAACTTCCAACTAATCTCGGTCCTATACGCCGCAGTAGCCGCCGCGATAATCAAACAACGCGAAGACAGATTCCTCCTATTCAACTCAGACCCCTACCCGCCCGACCACCAATCCGAAACCTGCATACGGCCCGAAAGCACAGCAAGGGTTCAAGAAGAACCCTCACTAAATCTAAACGAGGTAACAGAGCTACAGCGCGTGGTAGGACGTATTAGGCAGATAACCGCGTTGAGACGGCTTCAGATGCCCGAATTGGAGAAGGGAGATCAAGACGAGACGCTCCGCCAACTCCTCACCTACATCTGCGCCCTAGCAAACGGAGCCGCCACGCCTTGTTTCAAAGGCGCTAGATACGACGACGGGACTAAACCCGTCAGCCTCCCGCAGCTCCCAGAACTCTCTCCGCCAGACACCACGCCTAAAGTGGGAGAAAAGACGGTGGAGTACCCAACCCCAGATCGCAACTACGCCGTGAAGATAGCAATTCGAGAGGTGGTTAGAGAGCTAGAGGAACTACAAGCAGACAACCTCGTCGACTTCCTAAACAAAGTTGCGGATAGGTACGAGAAGTTCAACATGTTGCAGAACACCTACGTGCTCAGACGTACGGCAGAGGAGCTGGGGAGAGTGATACAGCACTATAGACACGAGAGACGGGTAGAGGTGCCGGCAGATGATGTGGTGCGGATTATCCTACGTAGTAAAGAGACCAGAGGAGGACAAGCCCCCTTAGATGAGGAGTGTAGAAAGCCAGACCTAAAACGCGAGAAGGAAGACATCAAAGCCGCAGACAACCCAGAGTGGGCCGTGCGGAACCTGCTCGCCCACGGAGGGTTTTCCTACGCCGCGCTGAAACACATCGTCATCGAAAACGGGAAGATAACAGAAGTGGTATACGACAAGGACGTCCTCAGCAGGCTCCTCAGCGCGTTGTGGAAGAAATGCAAAATCGGCACAGCCGGCTGATCCAGCCTCCGAAACGGATGCGGCAAACTGACCCCCTTCAACACGGGACACTATTTCTTCAGACACTCCACCGTCTTTTCGTCCACATCAATGACGTAGTCGCCGCCGTGGGGACAGACCTTGGTGAAGCTGTCGAGAAGCCCCGCATGCGCCACGAAGTCTCTGTTGTCCTCTCCACAGGGTTGCAAGCCGCGGACAGGCGGCGCGTCGCCCTTCAAGGCGGCCAAATAGGTGCATCCCTTAAGAGGCCTCCTCCCCAGCAACCTCTTGATATCCTCAATCTCATGCCCGACGAGCATCTTCGCCGTGGGGTTCAGCCTCTCCACCACCTGCCAACGTTCAAGCTCCCCCAACGTCCTCGGGAGATCCCTACAGCCCGCCCACGCGGCGAGCTGCTCGTAGAGTTCGCGGTAGCACCTGGGGCCGGTCGTCTCGACGTAGCGCACCCTATTCCCATCGAGGCTGGGGACTACGCCGTAGCTTGGCTTATCCACTTCACGACACAGCTTTGCGTAGTGAAGAGGGGCGCCGTAGTAGAGGGCGCGGAGGGCGAGGTTGCCGGGCTTCCACAGAAACTGCAAGTGGGTCACCTCCTCGGCGTACATCTCCTCGTAGCTCCAGTCGTTCGGCGTGGCGTTGTAGACACGTATCCACACCCTTGAATAGCCGTAGAGAAGCGCCACAACCGCCAGAAGCCTCACCACATGAAGCGCCACAGTCGGCATGAAGTTAACCCCATGAGTCACGTCTAGGTGAACCCCCAGCTCCCCCGCCGCCTCGCCGAGAGACTCCACCTGGCCCCAAAGCCCCAGAAGCAACTCCCCCAGTATCTGGTCCTGCGACGCCGAATATCTAAAACCCCCATAAAGCCCCCTAGCCCCCGTCGCCACAAC
>DAITPC010000014.1:0-46270 GCA_036833835.1 Pyrobaculum sp.
TGCTGGTTGTTGAGGGCCGCGTGGGTTCTCTTCTTCCTCAACATGTAGACATTGAGAAATACGTAAGGGATCTCGCCGAGCTCTACGTAGATATCATCAACCAGTTGAAGAAAGCTGGAGATGTGGCTGTGCGGAAGTGCGTTGGGAAAATGGCAGGGCTTTTGGCATCGTTTTCAGAGGCGCAAGATGTCGATGTTGTGGCTTTGATGGAGACGAAGACTTGGGTTGAGAGAGTTTTGAAGGTCTTGGCCAGCGGCGGCGAGACCTTCAGCGGACGGGGGAGGCTTACGGTTGAGGGGGGACGGGTCTATTTGGAGGGGCTCTACTCGCCGGGTCACACGTATCTCTACAGGTTGGGTGTTTTAAGGCTGTAACTTTTTTATACTGTTCGGTGTTTTGTGGCGTGTCTCGGGCTTCTCTTGGCGTGAAAGAGGCCGTGGTTATTCCCAGGGAGAAGGCGAAGGAGCTACTCAGGCGGCTTAGGCTTAGGCCTTGGCAGTTGCCTTGGATCCGGTCCAGCGATCCCTTGGCGCAGTCTGTGGGGGCTAAGCCGGGCGATGTGCTTAAGATTGTGAGAGAGTCACCCACAGCGGGGGAGTTCGTCACCTACCGCCTTGTGGTGCCTGGGTAGCGGGGGACTAAACTTTTTATATTGTGCTCTGTGGTGGGGCGATGGTTGATCTTATTCCACTGCCGGTGCTCACAAGTGCGCAAGACGGGGGGTTCCCCTCCAGGGACGACAGGTGGGCTCTTGTGGAGAGGTTTATCAGGGATAAGGGCCTTGCGAACCACCAGATAAAATCTTTCAACGACTTCCTGGACAAGAAGTTGCCTAAGATCGTGGAGGAGTTTAAAGTGGTCGAGACTGAGATCAAGGGCCTTAAGATCGTGTTGGAGAGACTGGAGGTGGGCTGGCCAAGGATCAAGGAGAGCGACGGCTCCGAGTCGTTGATCTACCCGATGGAAGCTAGGTTACGCAACGCCACCTACTCAGCCCCAATGTATCTCACAGCCACCTTGTATGTAGACGACGAGCCATACGTCACGGAGACCTTCTACATAGGTGAGCTCCCCATCATGGTTAAGTCTAAGAGGTGCAACTTGACTAGGCTGAAGCCGGGCGAATACGTGAAGAAGTTTGAAGATGTGCAGGACTTCGGCGGGTACTTCATAATCAACGGTAGCGAGCGCGTGATTATTTCGCAGGAGGATCTGGTGGCGGACAGGCCTATCTACGATAAGGGCGACAAGCCCTCCGTGAGGTACATAGCTAAGACTATCTCCACAGGCATAGGCTACAGAAGCACGCTTACTGTGGAGCTCAGCAGAGACGGCGTGATATACGCCACGCTTTCTGCGTTGCCTGTGAAGATACCCTTCCCCATCTACATGAAGGCCCTGGGCCTGGAGACCGACGAGGACGTGGTGAAGGCGGTGTCGGACGACCCCGAGATTCAGAAGGAGCTCCTCCCCTCCCTCATCGCCGCCAACCAGATAGCTATAACGAGGGAGGACGCGTTGGATTTCATAGGCGGCAAGGTGGCGGTGGGCCAGCCCAAACCGATAAGAATAGAGCGGGCTCTCCAGCTACTCGACAGGTACTTCCTGCCTCATCTCGGCACCATCGTCCCCGACGAGAAGAAACAGCAAGAAATCAGGCTCAAGAAGGCGTTGATGCTGGGCCAAATCGTGAAGGGCCTCGTGGAGCTTCAGCTAGGGAGGAGGAAGCCCGACGATAAGGACCACGTGGCTAACAAGAGGGTTAGGCTCGTTGGCGATTTGATGACCCAGCTGTTCCGCACGGTCTTTAAGCAGTTCCTACAGGAGCTCAAGAGCCAGCTGGAGAAGTACTACGCCCGCGGCAGGATCCCGCACATCCAGACCATAGTGAGGCCTGACATAATCACGGAAAGGGTTAGGCAGTCTTTAGCCACCGGCAACTGGGTCGGCGGCAAGACCGGCGTCTCGCAGATACTCGACCGCACCAACTACCTCTCCACGCTGAGTTACCTGAGACGTGTGGTCTCGTCGCTTTCAAGAACCCAGCCCCACTTCGAGGCCCGCGACCTGCACCCGACTCAGTGGGGCAGGCTCTGCGCCGTGGAGACGCCGGAGGGGCAGAACGTTGGTCTCGTCAAGAACCTGGCCCTCCTTGCGGAGATCACCACCGGCGTAGACGAAGAGGAGGTAGAGCAGTTGCTCCTCAACCTCGGCGTGGTGCCTGTTCTCAGGGCTAGGGAGGAGGGCGTAGGCGGCGCCGAGGTGTACCTCAACGGGAGGCTGATAGGGATACACCCCAGCCCCGAGGAGCTGGTAAACACCGTCAGAGGCTTGAGGAGGCAGGGCAAGATCAGCGATGAGATAAACATCGCGTTGCTGAACGGGTCTATCTACGTGAACTGCGATGGGGGCCGCATCAGGAGGCCTCTCCTAGTGGTGGAGGATGGGAAGCTCAAGTTGACGAAAGACGTGGTGGAGAAGGTCAGGCGGGGCGAGTTGACCTGGGACGACTTGGTTAAGATGGGGGTGGTCGAGTACCTAGACGCGGACGAGGAGGAGAACGCCTACATCGCGGTGGACCCCAGCGGCGACTTGAGCAAGTACACCCACGTGGAGATAATCCCCTCCTCGATACTTGGAGCCATCGCCTCCATCATCCCCTATCTAGGGCACAACCAGTCTCCCCGCAATCAGTACGAGGCGGCCATGGCGAAGCAGTCCCTAGGCCTGCCGCAGTCCAACTTCCTCTACAAGCTGGACTCCCGCGGCCACATGTTGTACTACCCCGAAAGGCCCATAGTGACTACGCGGGGGCTGGAGCTGGTTGGCTACTCCAAGAGACCGGCTGGCCAAAACGCCGTTGTGGCTCTCCTGACGTATACGGGCTACAACATAGAAGACGCCGTGATTCTGAACAAGGCGTCTGTGGAGCGCGGCATGCTTAGGTCCGTGTTTTATCGTACCTACGAGACCGAGGAGCAGAAGTACCCAGGTGGGGAGGAGGATAGGATTGAGATACCCGACAGCTCCGTGAAGGGGTACAGGGGGCCTGAGGCATACAGCCACCTCGACGAAGACGGCATCGCGCCGCCTGAGGCGTATGTGAGTAGCGGCGAGGTTATAATCGGCAAGACCTCGCCGCCAAGGTTCTACACCACGCTGGAGGCCGAGCGCATCTTGAAGGAGAGGAGAGACGCCTCCATAGCGGTGAGACGCGGCGAGAAGGGCATAGTGGATAGGGTGATCATCACGGAGTCGCCGGAGGGCAACAAGCTGGTCAAGGTGAGACTTAGGGAGCTGAGGATCCCGGAGCTCGGCGACAAATTCGCGTCGCGCCACGGCCAGAAGGGCGTCGTGGGCATGTTGCTTAGGCATGAAGACATGCCGTTTACCGAGGAGGGCGTAGTGCCTGACATCATCGTGAACCCGCACGCCCTGCCGTCTCGCATGACGGTGGCACAACTGCTGGAGAGCATGGCCGGAAAAGTGGGAGCCTCCACAGGACAGCTGGTAGACGCCACGCCCTTTGAGGGGGTTAAGGAGGAGGATCTACGGAAGCTCCTCCTCAAGCTGGGGTATAAGTGGGACGGGAAGGAGGTTATGTACAGCGGCATAACCGGCGAGAGGCTTGTGGCGGATATATTCATAGGGGTTGTGTATTACCAGAAGCTCCACCACATGGTGGCTGACAAGATACACGCAAGGGCCAGAGGCCCCGTCCAGATACTTACCAGGCAACCGACTGAGGGCAGATCGCGCGAGGGCGGCCTTAGGCTCGGCGAGATGGAGAGAGACGTCTTGATAGCACACGGCGCCTCGGCGTTGCTCTACGAGAGGATGGTCGAGTCAAGTGACAAATACGTGATGTACGTCTGCGAGCTCTGCGGTCTTCCCGCACATCTAGACGCAAAAAGTAACAAACCGAGATGCCCCATCCACGGCGACACAGGGCAGTTCGCCAAGGTGACCGTGCCCTATGCCTTCAAGCTGTTGCTCCAAGAGCTCATAGCGCTGGGCATATACCCCAAGTTGGAGCTGGCCGAGGTTCTGGACTAGCCCGCTGTCTCAAGGAATCACATCCCAAAACTCTACGAGCTCGAAGGATATATCAGCGCGTCAACACTTGCAGGTGGCTCAAAGACGTAGAGTTTGTCTGGTGTTTAATGGTTTATCGACTTGAAAAATAGAGGTTTTGCGGTAGGATTACTTGTTAAGCTGTTTGTAGAAACTGTTCACGACGAAGCACCGGGCCTCTGTGGAGAAATGTGTAGAGAGGGGGCTGGCCCAGCTGAGGTAGCTCACGAAGCCGAAGAGTTCGGCGTAGGCCATGGGGAATATATACAGCATCTTCCTCACATCTGGCTTCAAGTTATCTATAGCTCCGCGTCTCCTCAGCAACCCCATCTCTCCAAGAGCCTCCACCGCCGCCTCCAGCTTCACAAGCGCCTCGGCGATTTTTGTACTCCGCGTAACCTTCGCCGCAAACACATCGGCTAGGTGCTCCCTCATCCGCAGAAAGCCCAGCAACCCCACATTTACAAGAAACGATAACACCAACAACGCGCCGCCCACCACAGCCAGCACAATGCCCAGCAAAGGATCGTCGCCATCCTCGAAGGCAAATTTGACAAAGGCAACCCCCGTTACGAAGGCCCCTAGCCCTACCGCGTAGGTGAGGAAAGGCGCTGTCGATACGGCTATTGCATAGGCGCTGTCTCTGTGGACTATACGCCCCAGCTCGTGGGCAATAATCGCCTTTACGTCTTCCTTGTCCAAAGCTCCAGCAAATCCTCGTGAACCACCACAACCCTCGTAAATAAGTTACTAACTGCAAAGGCGTTTGGAGCCTGGTTCCTAGCCACGTAGAGCTCCACAGGTTTTTCAAAACCAGCGGCTCTCTTGACCTCCTCAAACGCATCCACAAGCCGCTCCTCCCCTAAGATAGGCCTCCTTATGTAGTCCTGCTATGCACGAGCCGAGGACCTGCCAGGCACTGAAACATGAAGAACCCTATTAACACCACGGCCGTCCAAAACGCCCCCAGGAACGACATAACAAGGAGGACCAGAGCTACCAGGGGGAATAGCATTATCACAGCTGAAGCCACGGTGGCCCCCATCAATGTCTTAGGTACACTAAACCCTCGCCCCACAAGCCAGTACGCCACAGGTCCCACCAACGCTACCCCCAATCCAACAAATAACATCCACCACAAGCTTAGCTCAATACTGCACGAATAAAAGCTTTACTTATACAGATCTATATACCTGAAATCTTTATTAAGTTCTGACATCAAGTCGTTATGCGTGCGGCCTTTCTCCTCTTGGCCTTAACTGTGTTTCTCTCCCCTGCTACAGTGGAATATAGCGGCCTTGTGGATCTTTACAGCCGTTGTGGGGCGTACGTCACGGAGTTTGGCAGATGTTCTGGGGAGTGCTTCGGCTTTATAATGGCTATAGGCGCTACTGCGGCGAGGCCTCCAGTCCGCGTCTATATCGGCGACACGGAGGCGGTTGTTAACTACACGGTGTATCGTGTAGATGACCGCTATCAGCCCAACCTGTGGGTAGTGGAGTTTAGGGGTAGGGGGGTGGGGCTTGTGAGGGTGGAGTCTTCGCTTAGTGTTGAGGCGTATGTGTTGGTGAATTTTGGAGTTGGGGAGAGTAAGTATGTGAAGGTGTTGACTCTGCCCTATTTTGCTGGGCGTGGGGAGACTAGGCCGTGGGAGTTGCAACTAGGCGCAGAGGGCGAGATGGTGGTATGTACCGTGGGTAAATACGCCGCTAGGGGGGAGGTCTACTCCGGCGGTGTCTGGAGACCTGCGTCGGTCTCCACTGGGTGGTACCACGCGGTGGTGAGGGGAGAGGGGAGCGCTGTTAGGTTGTATTGGAGCAACACCCCGGAGTCGGCTATAAAGGTGGCCTATGTCATATTCACCAAGCCCAGAGGCCCAGACAGAGCCTTCGTGGTGGGGCAAGACGGCTCCCCCGTCCCAGCTCAGTTCCTCCGCCTCATGGCGGGGCCGGGCGTGGTGGTGGAGGGAGACGGGGTGGTTTCTTTCTTCGGCTCCGGCTACTTGCGGTACGGCGGAAGGCAGGTGGAGCTGAGACCAAACTCCACAGCAGTCGTGGAGGGTAGGCGGTGTCTCTACGTGGGACAGACCACCACGGGCGAGCCGCTGGAGGTGGCGGTGCTCCTCGACGGCAAGCCAGCCGCCTCAGGCAGAGGACAAGCAGAGGCCTTCTGCATACCCGGCGCCACCAAGGCCAGATACACATACCAGAGGCAGTACCCCATAGCCAACATAACCCACACCATAGAGGCAGACACAAACTACACCCTGCCCATCGCCAAGATAGAGCTCGTGGTGCATGATGTGTTCCGCCTTCCTAGGGAGAGGTATAAGCTAGAGGCGCCCCAAGGCTATCCCCTCCGTATTTACCTCAAGAGGTATAACTATACGGAATCTTTCGAGGCGACGCCGGGAACCAAGGGCGTCTACCCTTACAAGCTGATTAATCAATGGGAGTTCCTCTTACTAATCCCCATGGCTCATGGGGTCGTCATGGCGTTGCGGAGGAGGCCGAATGAACTTCTTCAGATGGCTCTCTTAACGGCGGTCTTAGTTATGATATACTACCTCGTCGGCCAACTCCTTGGCTGGCGGCCCTCCACTTTTCTCGCTTATCTAGCCCTAGTTTTACTCGTCGTTCCGACGGTGGCCGTGTTTCTCTCCGGCGATTTTATGGCCTTCGTTATATACACTGGTGTTCTCGCGGCTTTAGTTTACACCATTGCAGTAAACTTGGGGAACCCCGAGGGGGCTACGCTCGCCCTCTCCGCCGCGGCGGTAGCCGCTCTTAAGGGAAGCATGTTTCTAGCCGTGACGCCGCTCGCCGTTAAGCTGAACAAGTGCATCTGCAAAAGCAATCTCGCGGATGCCAGAAAAGAGGCCTACAAAAAAGTGGAAAATCAATTGAAAACAGGTCGTCGTGTCGCCGACATTTACCTCCGCGAACTAGCACGTCACTGCAGAATCCGGACCTTTGCCAGATCTACCGAGGCCCTCGCCCTCTGCATGGCTAACGGCGGGGCGATCAGCTGGAGATTATACGTTGCACTTAAGTCGGGGACAACAGAAGAAATAGTCGAGGCAATACGGGCGGAGGTGGTATGAGCAGGAAACCTCGCGATGCGCAGAGCCCTCTCGCCGCCCAGCTGGAGACCTTCGCCGACTACTTAATGCGCCGCTATACCAAGGAGGAGGTTCTCACCGGAATAAAACAACTACTCTGCGACTTGGCGCGCGAAGATAAGAGATACGGCGATATGGTTTTGGACGTTCCGGGAGGCTCCCTCCGCGTCGCCGCAACAGAAAAGCCTTATGTAGTTCCCATCCCAAACATGAAATACTACAACCTACACGCCGCATTGCCTGACGGCACGACCATCACAGGTCACGCCTTGATGAGGAAAATAGAAACGCCGTTTCTCACGCTGTGGGAACTTGCCGAACTCCGCCTCCTAAACATAAGATACCCAGGGGCTGCGGTAAAGCTGGAGCCGTGTCCCGCCGAACCCTTAAGGACTTGTCCCGTATCTGCCTGGTGGCTCTTCCCACTGCTCTTCTTCGTCATATGGCCTTCCCTCATCCACGCTAGCTTCTTAGCCTCAGTTTCGAATATATATTTTACGATACTTGGCATAGCGATTCTAAACGGCGTAGTCTGCCGAAATATAGCAGGTGCGATAGCGCTCGGCGTAGGAGGCGTTATCGCGGCAGTAATCCTTATGTTTATATATGGCGGCCTCGCAGCTATGATGGGCTGGCCTCTTTCCGCCATAGTCTCCATAGGCCAAGACGCAGCGTGGACGGCATACATCCTGTCGCTTGCCCTTATCTACGCCCCGCCCGTCTACTTGAGAATAAGAGAAAGACTCTAGGAGTGTATCCACGTCTCTCCATGGCGAGGGGAGGGGCATGTGTGGGCTCTACGGTCATGGCCTTTGCCTAATTAGGTTGAATGCATGTTAAGCGGCGGAACTAGTAAGCACGTTAAGGAGATATTGGAGGCTTCGCATATCTACACGTATCGTCTACTTGTGGTCCTCTTAATATGTATCGTGGAAGTGTATAAATAGGCTGTATATGTGGACGCTTGACGTAGCTTGAACTGTGTATATAGACGTAACTGTTTTTTATTTCCCGCCGCGTATTTCAACACAAAGTTTTTAAAGAGGCTAAAATGCCTTAATTCATGGGGGGAGTGGCTAGGCGCATATGGAGGGTGCTCAGGGCGAGGAACATAATCGAAGTTATAAGGGCGCTCTCGCCTAGCTTTGATGCCAAGGTGCAGAAGAAGGTGGAGGAGGCGGCAACTAAGCGCTCGTGGACGTATTACTTGTTCTGGTGGAGGCTGGATCGCGTGCCTTATCAAGTGCGTGTTATGTTAGTTAATGCCGAGAAGGGGTCGGCGGGTTTCCGCAGTTTCATAGACGAATTCCAGAGGCGCCATGATACGCTCAGGAGGTACTTCACGGAGGACCTGCACGCCCTCAGCGAGGAAGAGAGGAGGAGGATCACAGAGGAGGCTAAGCACGTGATTAAGCAACTCGACAAGGCCGTCGCCCTACTTGTCTATGCCGACATTCTTACCGACAAAGAGCCTAAGTCCACCTTCATCTCTGCGCTCAACGACGCTTTAAGGGCAGAGGGGGTGCCTCCCCTCCCCGTAGGCGCCTCCACCGAGTCTATCGTCAGACACCTGGCGCTGATGGATCCCAACGTGGCGCTGAGGGGGTTGAGAAACGCCGTGACAAATCTCGAGACCCAGATCAAGACAATAAGTGAGGCCGCGAAAGAAGCTTATTCTTAATTTTTTCAAAAGTTATTTATGCCGACAACGTGGCCCTAGGCGACGCCACGGCGGTGCTGACGCGCCGGTGGCATGTCAGCAGACGTGGAGAGGTTTTCCGCGCCTGTGGAGGTCTCGATGGACATAAGGCCGTGATTGCATCGCACGAAAGAGTGCATCAAACAATGTCACGGAGAACGTCTGGAGGGCCTACGCACCTGCCCCTTCTCTCTAGATCACGCCTAGAGAAGGTCGCCCTGTAGTCACATCTCACGCCGCCCACCTCGGCGGTTTCCGTTGCTCTCGGGCTGTGTGCGCGGAGCTTGTAGACGCTGAAGTAGCTCGCGGGGATGAGGTAGTGATTTGGTGGCGCGTTAAGAGATCAGTCCCACACAGCGGCCGCCCGTGTGCAGAACGTTCAGCTCGTCTGCCAGATGCTCGGCTGATAACGGCGTCGCGTCGATTGAAAAATCATGCATTGGGTCTTTCCGGTTTGCTGTGGCCGCTTAGTAGCTGGGTTTCATCCTACCAACATGAAAGGATTCTTGAGTTAGAAACTTTATATATTGATTTGTATCTAACGCCGTGTCGTTAAGGGAGGAACTCGATACTATCCCCCGAAAGGTGATTAAATCTATTAAGTTCGGGGTCCTCAGCCCTGAGATTATCAGGAAGTACTCCGTGATGGAGGTCACCACCTCTGAGGTGTACGACGAGGGCGGCCTCCCCGTGAGGGGCGGCATCGCGGACCGCAGGCTCGGCGTCGCCGAGCCCGGCTCGCGGTGTGAAACTTGCGGCCAGACACACGACGTGTGCCCAGGCCATTTTGGACATATTGAGTTGGTTAAGCCCGTCATCCACGTGGAGTTCGCCAGGGTAATCTACGACGTGTTGAGGGCGACTTGCCCCAACTGCGGTCGCATTATGTTGAGAGATGAAGAGGCTAGGCGATATAGGGAGAGGCTTACGAAGCTCAAAGGGCGTTGGAGGCTTCTAGCCATTAACCTCCACGAGAAGATACGCAAGAAGGCTTCCGAGAGGACGACTTGCCCCCATTGTGGGTATAAAAGGAATAAGATAAGATTCGAAAGGCCTTACTACTTCTACGAGGAGACGGAGAGCGGGGCCTTGGTGAAGCTAGACCCCGAGGTGTTGAGGGATAGACTGGCTAAGGTCCCCGGGGAGGATCTAGAGCTGTTGGGCTTCAACCCGTCTGTGGCCAGGCCTGAGTGGGCGGTTTTGAAGGTCTTGCCAGTGCCGCCGCCTCATGTGAGGCCGTCAATTCAGCTCGAAACGGGCATAAGGTCCGAGGACGACTTGACGCACAAGCTCGTGGACATAATCCGTATGAACGAGAAGCTGAAGATCGCCATAGAGACGGGCGCCCCCACCAACGTGGTTGACAACTTGTGGGACTTGCTTCAGTACCACGTGGCGACTTACTTCGACAACGAGCTACCCGGCATACCAGTGGCCAAGCACAGAGGCGGGAGGCCGCTCAAGGGCATTGCCCAGAGGCTTAAGGGGAAGGAGGGGAGGTTTAGGGGCTCCCTCTCCGGCAAACGTGTCAACTTCTCGGCGCGTACCGTCATCAGTCCCGACCCCCACGTAAGTATTAACGAAGTCGGCGTGCCTGTGGACATAGCCAAAGTGTTGACGGTGCCGGAGAGGGTGACGTCTTGGAACGTGGATGTCCTCCGCGAATACGTGATAAGGGGGCCTGAGGCTTGGCCGGGCGCCAACTACGTGGTGACGCCGGAGGGCAGGAGGATAGATCTGCGGTACGTGAAAGATAGGAAGACGCTTGCAGATAGGCTCGCCCCGGGCTGGATCGTGGAGAGACACCTGCGAGATGGGGACATAGTTCTGTTTAATCGTCAGCCGAGTCTCCACAGGATGTCCATGATGGGGCACCTGGTCAAGGTTCTACCTGGGAGGACCTTTAGGCTACACCTAGCCGTATGCCCGCCTTATAACGCCGACTTTGACGGAGACGAGATGAACCTACACGTGCCCCAGACCGAGGAGGCCCGGGCGGAGGCACGGACCTTGATTCTTGTGGAGAAACACATAATTACCCCGCGCTATGGCGGCGCCATAATCGGCGCTAGACAAGACTACATCATTGGCGCCTACCTCCTCTCGCATAAATCCACCTTCCTCACCAAGAAGGAAGTCGCCTCCCTGCTGGGTGCTGGGAAATCCGCCGAGGACCCGCCGGAGCCCGCCATTCTGCACCCGGTGGAGCTGTGGACCGGGAAGCAGATTATTTCGCACTTCCTCCCGAAGGAACTCAACTGGGTGCAACCGACTGCGTTTAAGAGCAGGTGTCAAGACGCATATACCTGCTTTGGCGACGAGTGGATAATCGTCGTCAACGGTAATCTGGTGAAGGGTGTGTTGGACAAGAAGTCCATAGGTGCCGAGCAGGTAGACTCCCTGTGGCATAGAATAGCCCGCGACTACCCGCCCGAGGTCGCCAGGCGGTGGCTGGACTCCTCTCTGCGGCTGTTTCTCAGGTTCCTAGACCTCAGGGGCTTCACCTTCGGCATGGACTCCGTATATCTCCCGTCGGAGTCCTACAAAGAGCTAGACGAGCTAATTGAGAAAAGTCTGAAGAAGGCAGAAGAACTGATTGAAGAGTTTAGAAGCGGCCGCCTGGAGGCTATGCCGGGCTTCACTGTGGAGGAGACCTTTGAGAACAAGATTACCGAGCTCATGTCTAGAGTGCGCGAAGACGCCGCTACTGTGGTGGAGAAGTACATACGCAAAGATGCAGAAGGCTACCTCATGGCTAAGACTGGCGCTAGAGGTAGCATCGTGAACATAGTCCAGATGGTAGCCACGCTGGGGCAACAGACAATAAGAGGCGAGCGCATTAGGCGGGGCTACAGGACTAGGACTCTCCCGCACTTCCCGGCAGGCGACATAGGTCCCTACGCAGGCGGCTTCGTTAGGAGGTGCTTCAGATGCGGTTTGACGCCTGTGGAGTACTTCTTCCACGCAGCCGCCGGCAGAGACGGTCTGATAGACACCGCGGTGCGTACGGCGCAGTCCGGCTACATGCAGAGGCGGCTGATCAACGCGTTGCAGGACGTATACACGGCCTACGACGGCACCGTTAGGTTCGGCGGCGAGTTGCTGTTGCAGATGCTCTACGGCGAAGACGGCGTCGATGTAAGCCGCTCGGACCACGGGAAGATAGCCGATATAAAGTCGTTGAAACTCTGGATAAGATGATCTCTAAACAGGATCTGTTGGCAAAGATCTCGCAGGTGTTGCCGCAACCTCTGTATAGAGAGCTTGAAAACGCCGTGAAAGACCTAGACAACGAGAGGGCGCTCCGACTGATGTACCGCGTCCTCAAGCTCTACGCCACCTCTCTGATAGACCCAGGCGAAGCCATCGGAATCGTGACGGCTCAGTCAATAGGCGAGCCGGGCACCCAGATGATTCTGCGTTCTTTCCACTACGCGGGTCTGAGGGAGTTCTCCATGGCGAGAGGTCTGCCCAGGTTAATAGAAATAGTTGACGCCAGAAGGAACCCGTCTACTCCGCTTATGTTTATTTACCTAAAGCCGCCTCACAATAAAAGCAGGGAAGCCGCCGAGACCGTCGCGAAGAAGATACAGCAGGTGACGCTCGAAATGCTAGCTAAGGAAGTCGACGTAGACTACGTGGCTGGCGCCGTGACGATCACGCTGGACCCGGAGCAGCTGAAGTACCGCGGGTTGAGCCTAAAAGACGTGGAGAAGATAGTAAGCAAGGCAAAGGGGAAGGACTTGTCGGTCTCCATGCGCGGATACACAATCACGGTGTCGCTGACGACCCCCGACGTGTTAAAGATCAGGAAGGCGCGAGATAAGGTGCTACAAATCAAGATATCCGGCATAAAGGGGGTGAGGAAAGTTGTGCTTCAGTACGACTCTAAAAACGACGAGTGGTTTATAGTGACCGAGGGCACCAACCTAGAGGCGGTGCTCCAGCTAGAGGAGGTAGACCCCACGAGGACATACAGCAACGACCTTCACGAGGTTGAGGAGGTTTTAGGCATCGAGGCGGCCAGGACCTTGGTGGCGCAGGAGATCAAACGCGTCCTAGACGAGCAAGGCCTCGACGTGGACATCCGCCACATGTACCTAGTCGCAGACGCGATGACTTGGTCAGGCAGGCTAAAGCCCATAGGACGCCACGGAGTCGTGGGGGCGAAGGAGTCGCCCCTAGCCCGTGCCGCCTTTGAGGTCACCGTAAAGACGCTTGTGGAGGCTGCGGTGAGGGGAGAGGATGAGCAATTCAGAGGAGTCGTGGAGAACATAATAGCCGGCAAATACGTCCCCGTAGGCACAGGCATAGTCAAGCTTTTGATGCAGTTCTAGACCCCGGCGGATTCCGCCCACAGCCAGACAGAGCACTCTCACCGGCCTTTAGAGAGACCTACACGCGCCTCACTGGAAGCACTAGGCCCCCCTCGTTCTCCATGACAACGCAGACGTGGCTTATGAGGAGGTAACACCCCTGAGGGTTATTCGGCGTTGTAAACTTTATAAACAATTCTTTCATCTGCGCAACGTGGTTGATATAGGTAGAGAACTCCAAGTCGCTATCAATACGGGCAAGGTCGTCATAGGCTTCGAGGAGACGAAGAAAGCAGTATTGGCGGGGACTCCAAAAATGGTGATGCTGGCGGCCAACGCCCCGAAGTGGGCCCGCGACGATATAGAGTACTACGCCAAGCTGGCTGGGATCCCCATTTTTGTATTTCCGGGGTCGAGCATTGAGCTGGGCGCCGCCGCGAAGAGACCCCACCGAATTATGGCCGTCGCGGTGATCGATCCAGGCCAGAGCGAGATTCTGAAACTTGTGGAGCATGCCTGATATTAGGCTTACAGAGGAAGAGATCAGATACGCGACTCTTTTTGAGAGCATCACCGGCGTGACGCCGATAGATGTGGTCATAGACAACGAGTATTCTAGGATTATTTTCATGGTTCAGAAAAACCAGGCCGCTTTGGCGGTGGGCAAGGGAGGTGCCAACGTGAAGATGCTGAGGAACATAGTTGGTAAAGACGTAGAGATTGTGGAGACCGGCGAAAGCCCTGAGGAGCTCATAAAAAACAGTCTCTACCCCGCCAAGGTTATAATGGTAAAGGTGACTAAGGCGCCTTCCGGCTCTAAGGTCGCCATCACCACCGTAGCGCCTGAAGACAAGGGCATAGCCATAGGCAAGAACGGGCGTAATATCGCAAGGGCAAAGATACTGGCTAAGCGCTATTTCGACATAGAAAAGATAATACTGGCGTGACCTGCCTTTGTGATAAGCTATAAAGTTTATTAAGGCTTTGTTATAAAGGGGCGTGCCTGGTAAAAAATCGCCATACGGACTATTTGCGGGCGGCAAGTTGAAGAGGAAGCGGCAGAAGTTTAGGTGGAACGACGTGACGTATAAGCGGAAGATGCTGGGTCTCGTAGAGAAGTACGACCCCTTGGAGGGTGCCCCTATGGCGCGTGGGATAGTCCTCGAGAAGGTCGGCGTCGAGGCGAGAAAGCCCAACGCAGCTGTTCGTAAGTGCGTAAGGGTTCAGCTTGTGAAAAACGGCAAGGTGGTTACTGCGTTTGTTCCGTTGGACGGCAGTCTGAACTATATAAATGAACACGACGAGGTTGTGATTGAACGTATAGGCGGCCCCGAGGGGAGATCTCTCGGCGATATTCCAGGCGTAAGATTTAAGGTGATCAAGGTTAACGGAGTTTCGCTGTGGGCTATTTGGCGTGGCAAGAAGCAGAAGCCCACTAGGTAATGCCGAAGGCGAAAGTAGTTGAGAAGTCTCACCTGTTTTTAAAGGCGATTATCGAGGGGGCGTGTCCATCTCTTGTGAATTTGCTCAGGCGGGTGTTAATCGCCGAGCTACCCGTCATGGCAATAGACTCCGTGGTTGTTGTTAATAATACCTCCGTTATGTACGACGAAATGTTGGCACATAGGCTTGGGCTCATCCCACTGACTACGCCGCTTCAAGCTCTGCCACCTATAGAGGACTGCGAGTCGGGTCTTGCGGATCCCTCAGAGTGCACCGCTAGGCTTACGTTGCAGGTGACCGCAGACGGCGAGATGACCGTGTACTCTGGCGACTTGATGTCTGAACGGCCAGACGTAGCCCCTGTGTATAAGGATATACCGATTGTGAAGCTTGTAAAGGGTCAGAACATCACCGTTGAGGCGTATGCGAAGCTGGGCCGGGCGAGGGATCACGCCAAGTGGCAGGCGGCGCTTGCGAGCTACTACTACTACCCCAAGGTCGAGGTAAGAGATGAGAGGTGCCGAGAGACGTGCCAAGAGATTTGTGAAAACCTTGAGGATCCGTTGGAATGCACCTTCAACAAGGCGTGGACGTGTAAGGATCTTTGCGGCGACGGGCTGGTGGTGGAGTGGGATCGGTACAAATACGTCTTCTGGGTTGAGTCTTTTGGGAACTACGATGTAGAAACTGCGTTGCGGGAGGCTTTCAGAATTCTAAAGAGGAAGTTCACTGTCTTTGCCGAATCTCTGAGTCAGAGGGCGGCCGCGCTTCAGCAGACCGCCTAACCGACTAGCTCGGGAAGGAGTCTTTTCACAATATCGCCGGTGGGGACCCCCCTTTCGTCCCAGCCTCTTAACGTGTAGTAGTGTCTAAGCGCCTCTTTTAACTCTTTTTCGTCTATCTTTTTGACCTTGCCTTCGAAGACAAGCGGTTTTTTAAGCGAGGCAGGTAGGTCGTCTTGTCGCGGGTCTACGCCCATCTTTACGTTGAGTATCCTGTTGAGCAATACTATCCTCTCTGCTACCTCTTTAACGTCAGCACCTTTCCACTCCTCGCCGGTGACCCAGGTCAGAAGTTGCGCCGTTACGTCGTAGAATCTGCCGCCAGGATACGCATCGTAGGCGTCTCTGCCGAATTTACAAAGCACCAACGAATCCATGACAGCTGCTACGTTCTCCATGTGGATAATCGCCTCAATCTTCTCTGGGCCTAGGTAGTCGGCGCCGCCGAATTTGCCGGGAATATCCAACGCGTAGGCCATGGTGGCTAGGTGGTCAGCCCCTCTATAACCAATAGCGTAGTTGAGAGCCATGCCTTTTAACACCCGCGGGTCGTAGCCAGCCGGCTCAAGACCCTTGACGTGGACGGCGATGTCCACGGCTCCTATCTGCTCAGCCGTCCTCTTTACTCCCTCAGCAAGCAAGTTGCCGATGCCTCTTCTAAAGACGATGTCCTCCGTGAGCTTGGCAAGCGCCTCCCCGTCGCCCCAGTCAAGAGATGTCGGCAGCTTACCGCTTTTAGACGCCGCTATGGCAAAGGCGAGCACGTTGCCGAGTGTTATGGTGTCGAGCCCGAGCCGGTCTGCGAGGTCGTTTATCTTTATGACTCAATCCGCGTCTTTAACGGCGGCGAGGCCTCCCACGGCGAATACGATCTCGTATTCCAAGTCGACGGTAACTCCGAATTTGCCGCTCTTCACCAGCCTGTGGCAGGCGGCGGGGCAGTAGAGACAGGCCTCCGGCCTTAGGAAGTGCTCCGGCTTTATCTTTCTGTTCCAGGAGAGAGCCTCCCAGCCGTCTAGCGATAGGCGGGTCCAGTAATAGGCAGGGAAGAACCCCATGGGGTTACCCATGTCGATAAGCCTAAGCGTGCCGCCTCTTCTCAACGCAACAGTCTTCTCCATAAACGTAGGCAGGAAATCCCCCATCTCTCGAGAGCGTCTGGCTTCGTCACCTCCACTTCTCTTCTGCCCGCAACGAAAACTATTGCCTTTAGTCTTTTTGACCCCATGACGGCTCCGCCGCCTGTCCTCCCGAACTGCCTCCAGTACTCGTGGTTTATAGAGACGAACCTCACCAAGTTCTCTCCTGCAGGTCCAATGGCGAGCACCGCGGCGCTACGTCCATATTCTTTCTTCAGCTCCATCTCCGTCTCTATAGCATCTCTCCCCCAGAGGTGGGAGGCGTCTCTAAACTCCACGCGCCCTTCTTGTATCAGTATATACGTCGGCTTGTCTGCTCTGCCTGTGATGACAACGGTGTCTACGCCAGCCCACCTCATGATCGCCCCCCACTGTACTGCCTATGTTGCTACCGCCCAGAATGCGGGTGGGTGGAGACCGGAAAACCGCGTAGGCCCGCGTGGCCATGGGGATCCTCGTCCCGCCGAGAGGCCCCGAGGTGATTATCAGAGGATTACTGGGCGAAAACGGTTCGGCGGAGTAGCCGCTGAGGCTGTAGAAAAGCCAAGACCCCAGCCCTCGCCCCCGAGAAACCTCCTAACCCCCGCCTCCTCAACTCGCCAATTCAGTTTAGAGAGGTCGACCTTAGCGACTTTGAACATGCGTATGACATATCACAGTTTATTAAGCATGGGCGCCAAGGGCTTCGCAGAAGTGCATAAACTTTAAATATTGATATTGTTGCGTTGGCGGTATGCCTCCTAATCCAACTGGACCGACAAACAGACAACTGAGGATACTGGCGAGGTTTCTGAGGAAAGCGGCGGTTGCCAACTCCGCAAATATTTGGAAGGTGGTAGCGGAATACATCGAAAGACCTAGAAGACAGAGGGTGGTTGTCAACGTCGGAAAGCTGAACCGTATGGCCGGCGATGGAGATGTCGTTGTGGTGCCGGGGAAGCTTTTGGGTGGCGGGAAGCTCTTCAAAAAGGTTGTGGTGGCTGCCGTGAACGTGTCGCCTAAAGCTGCTCAGAAGGTATTAGAGGCTGGCGGCGAGGTTTTGACGCTTCCCGAGCTTGTAAAGAAGTTTCCAAAGGGGAGCGGCGTTAAGATAGTGGTATGAACGTTGCGAGACGATTTCTGGTCGACGTGTCGCAGTTGCCCGAGAGGGGAGAAGTTGTCATCGACGCGGAGGGTCACGTGGCGGGGAGGTTGGCCACATACATCGCGAAGGCTCTGCTGGAGCGGCCGGAGCTGCGGATTGTCGTTGTAAACGCGGAGAAGCTGGTGATAACCGGCGACGAGAAGATGGTTATTGAGTGGATTAAGAGGAAGATAGGCGAGTGGCGTACTCACTACAACCCGGAGAAGGTGGGTCCGAAAATCCCCCGCAGACCTGACCGCATATTCAGGAGAATTGTGAGAGGCATGTTGCCCAAGAAAACGGAGACCGGGCGGAGGGCGTTGAAGAGGCTCCGCGTCTACATGTCTATGCCCGTAGAGTTCTTCCAGAGGAGGAGGCTGGTTCTCTACGAAGTGCCTGAGGCAAAGCTTAGGTTGAGACCTCTGCTTGACTACGTAACGCTGGAGGAGGTATGGCGTAATGTGGACCCCGCCGCGTGGGAGCAGTGGAAAAAGGCGAGGGATGTGTGGGAGAAAAAGATAAAACAACAAGCTAGTGGATAGCCATGGACGTTAGGGCTCTCGGTGCGTTGATATTGCAAGAAACCCCGCGTGTGGTTATCTCTGTAGGTAAGAAGAAGACCGCGGTGGCAAGGGCCGTTATAAGGCCTGGAATTGGCCGCGTCAGGATAAACGGGTACCCGCTGGAGCTTTGGCCTATTGAGATGGCCCGCGTAAAAATGGCCGAGCCTCTGATTCTCGCCGGCGACCTGGCAAAGAGGGTGGATATTGACGTCAACGTGTCGGGGGGTGGATACATGGGCCAAGCCATAGCCACGAGAATCGCCATAGCGAGGGGGTTGGTGGCTTACTTCCAGAGCCAGGAGCTGAAGGAGTTGTATGAGAAGTACGACCCGTACATGTTGAAGGGCGACCCCAGGCGGACTGAGCCTAAGAAGCCCGGTATCAAACACGCGAGGAGCAAGAGGCAGAAGGCGTATAGATGATTATACCTATTCGGTGTTTTACCTGCGGCCGGCCGCTTGGCCATCTCTATTCCACGTTTAAACGCAGAGTCCTCGCGGGGGAGCACCCGGCGCAGGTGCTGGATTCTCTCGGCGTTAAGAGGTACTGTTGCCGCAGGACTCTGATGGCGCATGTGGAGTGGATCGACGACGTTCTTCTATACGAGAGACGTAGCTAGGGGATAATTTTATATATCGCTAAATACTGGCGTTTCTATGTCGAAAGCCCCGCCGCAGTTAAAACTCCCTTCGCCTATCAAAGTACTGACGAAGATGTTGAACAAGGAGGTGGTGGCTAGGCTTAAGGGCGGTGTGGCGGTTAAGGGCGTCTTGACGGCATACGACGGTTGTATGAATTTGGTGCTTGATGACGCGGCAGAGCTTGACAAATCCGGCGAGCCGCTTACGCGATACGGCAGGATAGTGGTTAGAGGATCCCAGGTAATTTATGTATCTGCTCCTGAGGCGGCGCCATGATAGTCATAGAGAAAGTAGATAAAACGCCGGTAGCCAAACGGCTTGTTGAGATTGTGGAAAGGAAGGGACAGGGACATCCCGACTACATCGCAGACGGCATCTCCGAGTGGGTAAGCAGATATCTGTCGAAGTACTACCTGGAGCAGTTCGGCGTGATTCTCCACCACAACGTAGACAAGACCTTGGTGGTTGGCGGGCAGGCTGCTCCGCGGTTTGGAGGCGGCGAAGTCCTGCAACCCATCTACATACTTGTGTCCGGCAGGGCGACCTATGAGGTGAGGACTAAAGACGGCGTTGTCAAGATACCGCTTGGCCCCGTGCTGGTACAAGCGGCAAGAGATTGGATTAAGCAACACTTCCGCTACCTCGACCCAGACCTACACGTGGTAATTGACTACAGAATAGGCCAGGGCTCTGCCGACTTGGTCGGTATTTATGACTTGGGCGTTAAGAGTGTACCGCTTGCAAACGACACGTCCGTGGGCGTTGGTTATGCTCCCTTGACGCCGCTTGAGGAGCTTGTCTACAAGACCGAGAGACTTCTCAACTCCCGCGACTTCAAGGCCAAGTACCCCGAGGTCGGGGAGGACGTGAAGGTGATGGGAGTGAGGGTCGGGAAGGAGATTAAGTTAACAGTCGCGGCGGCCATGATAAGTAAGTTGACGAAGGATAAAAGCCACTACCTCTCTGTCAAGGAGGACGTGAAGAAGGCTGTGGAGGACCTCGCCGCGAAGATAGCTCCGGAGTACGGCGTGGAGGTTACGATAAACGCCGCCGATAAGCCGGAGCACGGGATATTCTACCTCACGGTGACGGGCACTTCCGCCGAACACGGCGACGACGGGATGACGGGGAGGGGCAATAGGGCTAACGGGCTCATCACGCCTATGAGGTCTATGTCGCTGGAGGCGGCCGCCGGTAAGAACCCAGTCAGCCACGTGGGCAAGATCTACAACGTAGTTGCGCAGAGGATCGCAGACAAGATCTACAAGCAGGTTAAGGACATCACTGAGGTATATGTCGAGATCGTGTCACAGATCGGGAAGCCTATAAACGAGCCGAAGATCCTAAACATCGAAATTATCAAAGACGGCGAACTTACCTCAGAGATTAAAAACGAGGTAAACGCCATCGCCAGAGAGGAGCTTGACAGAATTACACAAATCACCGACCTCATACTAAGAGGAGAGGCGTCGTTATATTAAGCCCCGCCGGTATCGCTCTACTAGTTTCTTTAAGTCTATTTCCTTCTTCTCGTCGAGTCTGCGCCTGATATGGTCAGCAAGCTCTCTCACAGCGTCTAGATCCACCACGTAAAACTCCCCGAGTTCTAGCTTGGCAACCTGCCTGAGCGGCACGCCTAGTGTCCTCCTAGCAACGGCCTCGTCCACCGTGCTTAGGTTTCTACAGATGGTGCCCATGGGCTCGTTGCCTCTGCACTCGGCGGTTTCGGAGATATGTACAAGCCTGTACTTGGACCCGTAATTTGTCAAGATTTCCACAAAGATTTTTTTAAGATGTTCTATTTCCATTTCTTTTCTTGTGAGTTCTCTTGTAAGGGCGTCCAGTCTGGTCTGCATCTCTCTGTATTTGGCGTCGCGCCACTTCTCGTCCTCGACGTATCTACGCAATTGGGCGTATTCGCGCCGCAGAGCGTCGAGCTCCCTTTGTAGTTGCTGATTTTCGTACTCAAGGGCCTTAAGCCGCGTGGTCAGCACCTCGTCTCTCGCGGCGCACGGTTTTTCAACCGTGACGTAGACCACCCTCGTCTCCTTCTCCTCGCGTTTCTTCAGCGCCTCTGAGACTGCTTGGGCTATGGAGTAGCCGCGAACCACTAGGGCCTTGGCGTGTTCCAGCTGGTCAAGCTTCAAAATGTCACCGAACTCCTTTTCTATTTTTTCGAACTTCGGTTTATACTCTAGGTACGCTCTGTAGGCGGCGGCCAAGGCGTCTCGCTCGTGGCTGGTCTTAACCTGCCACCCCACTTTGTCGAGTATCTGCGCCTTTTCCTCAGAGGAGAGGTCGCGACTAGGCGTGTACAAGACGGCGCCGCTCATGGCGGCTAGCCGCTTCACGAACTCGGGCGCCTCTGCGACATCTGTTGCTACGATTACTGGGACGCCCCACTGCTGGACGTACCTCATCACATCGCCTCTTGAAAAACTTCTACGGGCCACCGTGTCTAACACCTCGCCGTCCAGCGTAAGTATCGCAAGCCCCGTCACTACCCCCGGGTCTACGCCTAGTATGAGAAGGCGCCCGCGCGTAGATGTTTCCCCTCTTTTGGCAGGCGCCGAGTATATGGCGACTGCAACGTCTATGCTCCGCATAGGCTTCACATATCTCCGCACAACTTCTCTGTTTGCATACACGACGAACTTAGCGGAGGTGACCTCCCCCGACTCCTCTCTGAGGAACAAGTCGTAGTCCAACCGGGCCTCTTTAAGCCTCGCCTCTATTTTAGAGGCTATCGACTTGATGCGGTGGGTGATATTCCTCATGTACCGGTTTCTGCTCATCCCGCCGGGAGTCGTCGAGATCCGCCTGTAGACAAGTATTATTGTTTCTTCTTCAAAGAGCTTAACCGGCATGCCCACGCCCATGCTTGCGAGGGTTGCGAGGTATTCCGCGGTTTCCAGAGGCTCCAGCTTGCCCTTAACCACACCGAGGTGCTCCCTCACGAGTTCCTCCATCTTTCTATACCCCCCGGCGCCCCTGGTAACCTCAACGACCTCAACAGTATACGGCAGTTTCCCCAGCAACCTCACCACGGGCTTGCCGTATTCAAACAATTCGCCTGTATTGTCAGTCGCCAAAATCTCTATTCTATACCGCTTGAAAAGATGCGCCAATTCACGTGCGTTTAAGACCCCTTTCTCCACTATGGACTTGCCTTCTAACACGGCATATGCAAAGAAGCCGCCGGCCGCGATGTCGATGCCTAGTATCGCCATGTCTATAGTAGGGACGTTTTTATTAATTCTGCAAAACGCTCGGCGCTATCGCCGCTTCCCCCCTCCGCGGTCTTGAGCAACTCCCCTACTGGAAACTCGACACCCTTTTCTTTGAAATATGTAGCTATGTTGTGGAGGTCGCGCATTAGATATGCCGCTGCGGCGGGATGTCTCAGCGGCACCCACTGCGGCCAATCGATCATGTACGCCTTCTTGCCTGCGATTATGTTGTAGGGGGATAAATCGCCGTGAACTATCCCGAGTCGTATGGCCACGCGGAGAGTCTCTAAGACGTCTTGCGCGATGGTTGTAAATTCGCCGGCGTCTAGGCGGTAGAGGTCAACGCCGTCTATGTACTGCATAACCACCACGTGTCTGTTGTAGGCTAGGGGTTCGGGCACGTATCCACCAGCCTCAAACACCTTCTCAAGCGCGTAGAACTCGGCTAACGCGGAGAGCCTCGTCTCGTATACGTGCCTAAGGTGTTCGTATTTGCGGACCTTCGCCCTGAATGCCTCTTCATATCTAAACACGGAGACGCCTCCTCTGTGGAACTTAGCCGCGATTTTAAAACCGGAGGGAGATTCGCCGGCGTAGACCACAGATTCCTTCCCCACGCCTATGGGGGTTGGGGACAGCTTCAAGATCTTCTTCTTTACGCGGAGCGTGTGTAGCGCCAACACGTCGTAGCCTGCCGCCGTTATCTTCCAGCCCAAGTAAGGCGAGAGATTTCGCCTAAGCAGGCCGAGGTAGTGGAGACGCCTTACGCTGTCGCGGACATCCGCCTCCCTATATCTTGCCCATCTCTCCACGAGCCTCTGGGGAACGAACTCGTACCTCCGGTGACCCACCTCGATGATCCTCAACACTCTCAGATCTCTCTTGGTGAGGTGGTCATACGCCTCGACAACGCTCTTAATCACATTAAAAAACACGTCCTAGGGGTTTAAATGTGAAGAGAACAGTCACACTACTCTCGAAGGAGCAGGCAGAGGTGGGGCATCGGTTTCGCGTGGTCAACATACCTGATGAATGTAAAACGTGCCGGCTCTTCTCCGTGTGCCTAGGGAGGCTGACCGTGGGGAGAAGCTACAGAGTTATGGAGGTGAGGCCATCAATGGGCCAGCGTTGCAAGATCACCGACGGGGAGATGGTGCCAGTGGTGGTCGAGGAGACACCTATCGTTGGGCTACTCCCCCTAAACAAGGCGCTTGAGGGCGTACTGACGACGTTTGAAGGTGAGTGCGCAGGTTGCGACGGCTGCCCCACAGACGTGGTTAAAGCCGGCGAGAAGATTAAAGTAATTAAGGTGCTTGGCAGGAAGAGTTGTGGAGGGAAAGAATTTGCTATTGTCGAGTTTTACGCCTTAGGACAGCCTTCACCCTCAGAATCAGGTGGCGCAAAGACTTTTCGAGGTTCTTCTCACGCGCCTCCTTCACGGCCTCTTTCAAAACGGCCTTAGCCTCGGCTACTTTACCCTCCTTGGCCATCCTTTCCGCCTCTCGTAGACGCATAATGAGCTTGGCCGCCACCGCCTGCACTTCCTCAGCCATGTACGGCATAAAGATGACTGTTTAAATGTTTTAAGCTCGTGGTGTGACCATGCCGTGGATCGAGTCGCTGTGTATATAAAAAACCTGGAGGGGGCCTTGGAGGGGCTTGTGTTGAAAGACCCGGCGTATAAACACATCGTGGAGCTCGCCAGGGCGTACCTGAGGGACGCCAAGTATTACTACTCCACCGGCGACAGGGAGACCGCGCTGGCGACCGTGTCGTATGCGGAGGGGCTTCTCGACGCCCTGAAGATGGCCGGCGTCGCAGATTTCGTCTGGAAGCGGCCGAGCGAGATAAAGAACATAAAGACCGTCATGGTAGCGGGCACATTTGAACTACTTCACCCAGGCCACCTGGCGTATCTAAAAGAGGCTTGGAAGCTCGGCTATGTAGTCGCCGTGGTCTCCTCAGACGAAAACGCCGAGCGGGGCAAGAGGCGGAAGATAGTTATATCTCAGCAACAGAGGGCGGAGGTCCTCTCCTCGATTTATTACGTACACAAGGTGGTGCCGGGTAAGCCGGGCAACATCTTCGACATCTTTGAGGAGGTGAAACCAGACGTAATCCTCCTTGGACCCAACCAGAACGTTCCTGAAGACGTTGTGAAGGCAGAGGCTAAGAAAAGAGGCGTAAACGCCGAGGTTCTTCGCATGCCTGCGCTTAAACAATGCGAGCTCTGTAGCACTACGAAAATCCTAGATAGAGTAGTAGCGACTTTCTGCGATGCCTCTAAACGTTGAGGCGGCCCGAAGAATCCAGGAGTTGCTACGCGCCCAGGTTCGCTTCTCCCCCCTCCCTCCTCCAAACACCGTGGGAGGTCTAGACGTGGCATACAGCGGTGGTTTGGCCTACGGCGTTGCAGTGGTGATTCGGCTTCCCTCGCTCCAGGTGGTCGACGCGGCTTGTAGCATTACGAAAAACGTGATTCCGTACGTCCCCACGTTTCTCGCCTTTAGGGAGCTGACGCCTATGTTGAGGGCCTACTTCAAACTAAGGGTTAAGCCTGAGGTGATTTTGGTGGACGGCCACGGGGTGGCGCATCCGCGGAGGTTCGGCATAGCGTCTCATATAGGCGTCGTGCTGAAGAAGCCCACAATCGGCGTGGCTAAGTCTAGGCTTTATGGTGTGGAGAGGGGCAACGTCGTGTTGGATCCGACCACGGGCGAGGTGTTGGGGCGGGTGGTTAACTGCGGCGGGAAGAAGTACGTGTCTGTCGGGTCCTACGTTACTCTGGAAGACGCCGTGGAGCTTGTAAAAGGGCTGTGCGTAGGCGGCGACGTACACCCCCTCAAGGTTGCCGACGACCTCACCAAGAGGTTGCGACATGAAAAACCAGAGGCGTTTGACCAGTGGGGCGAGGCATCGGTCTGCGGTTTATTTCCCTCCTGACCCTAAGACGAGGAGCCCCCTTATGAAGTACCTCCCCAGGGCGATGAAGAGCAGTAAAGGCGGCAACGAGGCTATGAACGCCGCGGAGAACATCTCGTTGTATAAATTGCCTGACTGGCCGACGTAGCTAAATACTTTGAGGGTTATGTGGTTGTTGTAGGTCCTGGAGAGGACCAGCGGTATGAAGAAGTTGTTCCACCCGTTTATGGTGAGGTATGTGGCGGTAGATGTGAAGGCGGGTCCTAGAAGCGGCAACACAGCCCTGGCAAATATCGTGAATTCCCCGGCTCCGTCGACCTCGGCTGCCTCCACAACGGCCCTGGGAAGCGCCGTGATGAATATGAGCATCATCAACGTAGCGAAGGGTATGAAGAATATGAGCAGAGCCAAGGCGATTCCGTAAAGTGTGTCGAAGAGGCCTATCTGGGTCATGAAGCGGGCCAGGGGCACCACGGCGGATTGATAAGGCAGGTATGTGGCTATTGCCACAAGCACCATGAAGATGTCTTTTAGCCTCGTGGTGGCCCTCCAGAGAGCGTAAGCTCCCAACGCGCCTATGAGCGCCGCGCCTATGGCTGATGGTATGACCACTACCGCAGTGTTTAGAAGCACAGGCGCGAGCTCCCCGGCGACTTTAACCATCGTGGCGAAATCTACGGCGGAAGACGGTTGAAATACGGGGGTTGTGAGCACCTCCGAGAGGGGCTTGAACGCCCCTATTACGAGTACATACAGCGGCAGAACCCAAAGAGTCCCTATTAACACTATTAAGAGGTGGACGACGAACCTCATTTTATCCACCGCTTCAGCCCTATCAGAGCGTATGGGATGACGATGACCGCAGACAGCGCTATTATGGCCACGGCGGCTGCGCTGGCCACCGCTAGGTAAAACGCCGTGAACTTCATAAATGTATACATCACTAATGTCATAACATTAGGATTTATAAAGAGAATTGCATAAGGCAAGTCGAACATTTGTATAGAAAACAATGTAAAGAATATAGTGGATATTATAAATCCTTGCTTCGACTGAGGAATCACTACTCTAAGCATCGTGTATAGTCTGCCAGCGCCGTCTACCTGCGCGGACTCCAGCTGGGACTTATCTACGTTGTAGAACATGGCCAAGTAAAAGAGGGTGGCGAGACCCGCGTATACCCACACAGAGACCAGCGAGATGCTCCAGAAGGCGTTCTCGCCATGGAGAGGGTTACCTAAGTAGCTACCGATCCCTCGGTCGTTGTCTAGAAGCCATCTCCATATTATGCCTGTAGCCACGAGCGACAGCGAGAGTGGATAGATGAAGTAGGCGGTCAAGACGTTTCTAGCCCGGGGGCTTTCGACGTTATATATGAGGGAGGCTATTACCAGCCCTGCCGCGTTTCCCAGAGCCACCAGCACGAAGATCCACAGTATGGTCTTCGCCAGCGCCGTCTGGAAGAGGGGGTCTGTAAAGAGCTGGACGTAGGTGGCGAAACCCACGAAGTCGAAAGCTGGCTTCAATATGGAGTAGTCGGTAAAGGAGTAATACAGGTTCCACGCGATGAAGAAGTAGAGGAAGGCGGTGGTTAAAAAGAGGGGGATGGAAAAAAGTAGTAGGGTTATTCTCATTTAACCCAAGGCGGCTGATACCCGCCGAAGGGCTTCCCGGGCACGCCCATGTACCAAGTGTCTTTCCAGAGCGAGCGCTCTGTGGCCAGCGCCTTTGACAACGTGTCGTACCAGAGGTCCGCCCTACCGGTCTGTACAAGCACTATGGATTGTTGCATCAACATTTGCCACACGTCTGAGAATAAGGCGCCGTGGGTGAGGCTGAAGACGTAGGCCTTGGCGTTTCTATACTCCTCAACTTCCCACTTCTGTATCGACGTGGGGTAGATCGCGGGGTCTATGTTCTTATATACAGCAATAGAACCCTTCAACGGGTTGAAAATGGACTGGCCCTCGGGGCCTGCGAAGTATTTCACGAACTCCACGCCTAGTTGCGTGGTGGGCCCGCCCGCGGGCACCGCCACAGAGTCGATCACGAGGTTGTAAACTCCTCTTGTGCCCGGAAACGGAGCGACGATGATGTTGCAATCCGGCGTCACGGCGGTGTACGGACACATCTTTACCTGTGGATACACGTTGTAGATGAGGCCGACAACCCAGTCCCCATCTACGTGAGCCAAGCCTTTGCCTGCCACCAGGTCAGCCACGGCGCCTGTCCAGTCGAGAGCTGGCCAGTTGGCTGGGAACGTCTTGGCTAAGGTGAGGAAGATCTCTGTGGACTGCCGTAGCGACGGATCGTCGGGCGGGAGCGTGCCGTACATGAACATTATGAACTTCTGAGGCCCGGCGGTGGCTAGGAATATCTGCTCCCAGAGGTGTAAAATGGTGAACTGGTCAGCGCCTGCCTGCAGGAGACAGGGCACGCCTGCCGCTGATGCCTTGCTACACAGCGTAACCAACTCGTCGAGAGACATCGGGACGTTGCCGCCTAGTTTATCCAGGACCTGTTTATTAATGAAGATAAGATTTGCACGGTGTATGTTGACAGGCAGGGCGTAAACTTTTCCGTTTAGAGAACATGCGGACAAGACGTCGGCCGCCTGCGTGGTCATGTCAATTTCTTTAGCCACTTGGCTCAGCTCGACGAAGCTGGCTTCACCTTTGGGAGCTACGTATATGTAGCTCAGCATCTCAGGTCCACAGTGGACTTGAAACGCCGCGGGCGGACTACCTGCCTGCATTAATGCCAGTATGGCGAATTTGGCGTTTACGCCAGCGCCGCCTGGCACGGCGGTTTTCTCAACCTGTATCCCGGTCTTCTTTGTGAAGTTCCCAATGACCGCGTCTATTGCAAACCTCTCAAGACCTGCCCACCAAGTGTAGAAGGTGATTTTCTTGACTGAAGGCGTAGTCGCAGTAGGGGAGGTAGGCGGGGCTGTGGTTGTCGGCGGCGCTTGAGACGTGGCGCCGAGGATATACGCAACAACAGCAACGACGACAAGAGCGGCTATAATTGCCGCCAGTTGGGTGGGCTTCATATGTATTGAGTAACCTCTGTATTTATATACATTGCATCTATTTAGAACTGCCGTTTTGTAAATAGAACAACGTGAGAATTATAACTATTAAAAACCGATTTATATATCACATAAAGAGAAAATGCACAAATTCTGGTGCAGAGTTGGCGCCGGGGGTGGGATTTTTAGGCGGGCCTTCCCTGAACCCACGCCCCCTTGACGGGGACGGGATAACTCGGCCGAGCCCTCGAATCGGGGATGTCCTGTCCCGCGCCTTGGGCCGCTCGGCCACCCCGGCTGTGTTTCTCAACGCCTCGGTTTAAAAGGTTTTCTGCCATTGACAACGCCAGCGGCTGCGCGGGATTAAATTTTAATATTATAGCCTTTTTGGCGTCTATGTCGATTAGGGGAGCTAAGCTCCATGGGCCGTCGCCGCCTTCTGACAGTACGACTAACTGGGTGTTGGCGCCTCTTGAGAGAGGCGTGATGTTTGCCTGCCCTAACTGTGGGAAGACCAGTATTATACGTAGTGCTAGGTCGCGGAAGCTTGGGGTACCGTACAGGTGCCCCGAATGCGGCTTTGTGGGTCCATAAGTTTTAAATAGGTGGCTTAGGTGTTGGGCTTATGTCGGCGGAAGTGGCGTTGGTCTACAGGGTGCTCCCAGAAAGCGTGGAGATAGATGTGGAGAAGCTGAAAAACGCTATTATCAACAAGCTGTCGCCTAGGTACAAAGTGGATAAGGTGGAGGTTGAGGAGATAGGGTTTGGCATTAAGGCTTTGAGGCTTTACGTCAGGATGCCGGAGTCTGAGGAGTACAGCTCCGACGAAGTTGAGGAGCTTTTGCGGTCTGTGGAGGGCGTGGGCGGCTTCGAGCTTGAGTACTTCTCGAGGCTGAGTTTCTAAGCAAGTTTTTATACCTATTTCGGTCTTTTAGCCGTGTCTGAGTGGATTGAACTCAGAGTTCTGGAGAGTAAAGCCCGCGACGCTAATCGTCCTGTGGTGAGGATAGACCCTGAGGCTATGGAGAGAGCCGGCATAGTGGTGGGCGACGTTGTGGAAATCATGGGCAGGAAGAAGACAGCTGCTAAGGTGTGGAATGGGTTGCCTGAAGACAGAGGCAAGGGTGTGATAAGGATGAACAGCATTCTACGGAAGAATGCGGATGTCTCGCTTAACGAAACCGTAAAGGTGAGGAAGGTGGAGCCTAAGCCGGCGGCTTTCGTAAAGCTGGCGCCTGTGTCTATGACGATAGCCGTAGATGCCAACTTCCTCCAATACATCAAGCAAAGACTGAGGGAATACGTGGTGGTCGAGGGAGATATGTTGCAGATATACGTGCTCAGCCAGCCTCTCACCTTCCAGGTGGTCCAGACTAAGCCCACTAACGCCGTATTGATAATCACCGAAGACACGCAGATACAGATACTAGAAAAGCCCGTGTCCGGCATACGGATACCACACATAACCTGGGAGGATATTGGTGATTTGGAGGATGCTAAGCAGAAGATTAGGGAGTTGGTGGAGTTGCCTCTTAGGCATCCTGAGTTGTTTAAACATTTGGGTATCGAGCCGCCTAAGGGTATTTTGCTTATCGGCCCGCCGGGGACGGGTAAGACGCTTCTGGCTAAGGCTGTTGCCAACGAGGCTAATGCCTATTTCGTCGCTATAAACGGGCCGGAGATCATGTCGAAGTACTACGGCGAGTCTGAGGCTAGGCTTAGGGAGATCTTTGAGGAGGCAAAGAAAAACGCCCCCGCCATAATTTTCATCGACGAGATAGACGCCATAGCGCCGAAGCGGGAGGAGGTAACCGGCGAGGTGGAAAAACGCGTCGTGGCGCAACTACTGACATTAATGGACGGACTACAAGAAAGGGGGCAGGTGGTGGTAATAGGAGCCACCAACAGACCAGACGCAGTAGACCCAGCACTAAGAAGACCAGGAAGATTCGACAGAGAGATCCACATCCCGATGCCAGATAAGAGGGCTAGGCGGGAGATACTCGCGGTCCACACTAGGAACATGCCGCTCTGCACCAAAGCAGATGTCGAGAACAAGGTTTGTAACCCAGGCGACGAAGTTGACCTAGACAAAATCGCGGAGATAACCCACGGATACACCGGCGCTGATCTCGCCGCGCTTGCGAAGGAAGCAGCAATGGCGGCGTTGAGAAAGGCGATAAACAAGGGGATGATAAACATCGAGCAAGACGTCATCCCACAGGAGGTTCTCACCAAGCTGAAGGTGAGCATGGCGGACTTCACGGAGGCCATGAAGTACATCCACCCCACTGTGTTGCGCGAAGTCATCATCGAGGTACCTGAGGTCCACTGGAATGACATCGGCGGCTACGACGCCATAAAGCAAGAGCTGAGAGAAATAGTGGAGTGGCCCATGAAGTACCGCCACTACTTCGACGAGTTGGGCGTGGAGCCGCCTAAGGGCATCCTGCTCTTTGGCCCGCCGGGGACGGGCAAGACGCTCTTCGCCAAGGCCGTGGCGACTGAGTCAGGCGCCAACTTCATAGCGGTGAGAGGTCCAGAGCTCCTCTCTAAGTGGGTGGGCGAGTCCGAGAAGGCGATCCGCGAGATATTTAAGAAGGCGCGCATGGCGGCGCCCTGTGTGATTTTCTTCGATGAGATAGACTCAATAGCGCCAGCCAGAGGCTCCAGGCTCGGCGACTCAGGCGTGACAGATAGGATGGTCAATCAGTTGCTGGCCGAGATGGACGGGGTAGGCACGCTTAAGGGCGTGGTGGTTATGGCAGCCACAAACAGACCTGACATCCTCGACCCTGCGTTGCTGAGGCCGGGCCGTTTCGACAGAATAATCTACGTCCCGCCGCCGGACATCAAGGCGAGGGTTGAAATATTCAAGGTACATACGAAGAAGATCAAGCTCAGTAGCGATGTTAACTTGGAGGAGCTGGCGAAGAGAACGGAGGGCTACACCGGCGCTGATATAGCAGCAGTTGTGAGGGAAGCAGCGATGCTCGCGTTGAGAGAAACTATTAAGGAGAGAACCCCATCTGCAAAGCCCGTCTCCATGAAGCACTTTGAAGAGGCGTTAAAGAGAATACCGCCGTCCCTAGGCTCCGACGATATTAGGCGCTATGAGGAAATGGCTAAGAGAATCAGAAGGGCAATCGCCGGCTTATAAGTTTAAATAGTAAAAAGATAGACTCTACACATGTCTATTTTCGACGAGTTCGAGAGATTTATGAGGAGATGGCAGAAGTTCTTCGAGGAGATCGAGCGCCAGATAGAAGAAGACCTGACGAGGTTCGCCGCGCAACCCGAGGCCAGCGGGGGGAAGCCCCGGTATTACTACTACGGGTTTGAAATAACTATGGGGCCTGATGGCAAGCCCGTGGTGAGGGAATTCGGCAACGTCAGGCGGAGACCCGACATTGAGAGGGTGGAGATTATGGACGAGATAGACCCTCTGACAGACATCGTCGAGGAGGACGACAAGATTAAGGTGGTCGTTGACATGCCTGGCGTGGAGAAGGAGGACATAAAAGTGTACGTAAGCGAGGACGGCAAGACGCTTACTATAGATGCCAAGGGGAAGGACCGTAAGTACCATAAGGAAATTAGGCTACCAGCAGCCGTTGACCCCAACAAGGCGAAGGCCACGTATAAAAACGGTGTGCTCTCTGTGGAGCTTGAAAAGGTCGAGAAGAAAAAAAGGGGGTTTGAAATAAAGATCGACTAGGGCAACTCCTCCAGCAACGACTCTATTTTTTGCCTGATATCTGACATCTTTTTCTCGCACTCCTCCAGCTTTTTCTGCACCTCCGTATACGGGACGAACCACTCGATTTTGGGTTCGCCGAATGTCAGCTTGTTCCCCTCCACGGTCGCCTCTACCGTTATGCGCACGATGTCCAGCTTGCCGACGCCCATCGATATCAGTTTTTCGTATATCTTTCTGTTGAGCTCCGACGTGGCCCGCACTATCTCCTCTTTAGGCACCATGCCGCCGAAGACGGCGAAGGCGGTACGCCTCAGCTTGTCCGCAAACCTAGCCGCGATGACAACGCCTGTTCTGAGCTCGTATCTGTTAGGCGCCTTCAGTATATGGCCGCCGTAGAGCTCCACCTGCTCCTGCGCCTTCTCCATGTCGCGCTGGATATTTTCCTCTAGTTTCCACGTTGCCATATCTAGACATATGTCTATATTTAAATATTTACAGCAACTCCTCGTCATGTCTTCCATGTCTGGGGTAGATTTGATAATCAAGACAAGAAAACAATTCGAGACAGTCACGGCGTCGCATATCAAGGAGCTCCTAGGCCCTGGGGCGGAGGTGGCGCCCGCTCCCTTGGGCTACCTCGGCATAGTCTTTGTGAAGGGACTCGGTGCAGATAAGTGGAAAGCCGCAGAGTTGATAGCTGAGAAGGTTCCCGAGGCTGATAGGGTGTTGGTGGTTGAAAAGACGGTTAAGGCGGATCTGTCCGAGATCGAGAAGGCGGCGGTGGAAGTCGCGAGGCGGTATATACAGAGCGGAGACACCTTTGCAATTAGGACGACAAGGAGAGGCACGCATGGCTTCACCTCCATAGACGTAAACGTGAGAGTGGGCGCGGCTGTGAGGGAGACCACCGGAGCAGAGGTGGATTTAGAGGAGCCGACGAAGCCGCTGTATATCGAGATATTTCAAGACGCGGCAGCCGTCTGCATGCCCGCCACTAGGGAGTACAGGAAGCTGAGGCGCGACAAGCCGCTACCTCTGCAGTTCTTCAGAAAAGTCGCCATAGGCCAGCTCGTGTATGAGGGCGACGAGGAGGCTGTGCGTAAGATGGGCGAGAGGATCGGCAGAGCTGTCCAGACCTTCGAGGTGGGGGAGCTGACGATCCTTCTCCACAAACCTACTTCCGGCTGGTCGCTGAGGATGTTTCTAGAGGCTGTGGAGGCGGGCATAGAGAGCAGATACCAGATACAGGCCAGAAGCTACGGCAGACCGGTTTGGAAAGTCCCCGTCTACGTCTACGAGCTGTATCAATACGTCCGTAGCAGAGAGGGGGAGCCCATAGTGGTGACGGACCCCAAGGGCGACTACATAACCCACGTAAAGGAGAAGCTGGCCGAGCTCTTCCGCCGGGACCGCGTAAACGTGTTGATAGGCTCCAGAGAGGGGATACCCACCGGCGTCTTCCGCTTCGCCTCGCTAGTTGTCGACTTGGTGCCGGAGGTCACAATAGCCACAGACTTCGTGGTGCCGTCCCTCGCCATCGCGCTGGTCAGCGCGCTGGAGGAGGCCGGCGCCCTCCCCCGCTACGTCGGCAAGCGGAGAAAACATTAAATATGGCCCCGAATCTGCGTCTTGATGTCGTCAACTGAGCAGACCCAGCAACAACAACCCCAGAAGCTCAGGTGGGGCATTGCGTGGATTTACTCGTCTTCAAACAACACCATAATTACAATTACCGACTTGACAGGCGCGGAGACCGTGGCGCGCGTCAGCGGCGGCATGGTGGTCCGCGCCGATAAAGACAAGCCGTCTCCGTGGGCCGCCATGCAGGCGGCCTACAAGGCGGCGCAGCTGGCCCTGGCGAGGGGGATAAACGCAGTACACGTCAAAGTGAGGGGGCCAGGCGGATACGGCATGAAGGTGCCAGGCCCCGGTGCCTCAGCCGCCATACGCGCACTGGCGAGGTCCGGCCTCGTAATTGGGAGAATCGAAGACGTCACGCCGATCCCCCACGACACGATAAGGCCGCCCAGTGGGCGCAAGGGCAGAAGAGTCTAATGGAGAAGAGAGACTGCCTCGTTGCAGTTTTCGATTTTTGCAACGGCCGTAGCCACCCCCAAGACTCGCTTAAGGAGGTTCTAAGACAAGCTAGAATCAGGGCACGTAAACTTGTGGTTGTGAGCAGATGCGGCGGCGTGGCAGACGTGTTTCCCATCGTTAGGGCCTTGGCGGCAGATAATATGGACCTCCCCGTGCGGCACTACCACCAGCTAGATGCGGAAAAGGCGGCACAGATAGAGGACTGCCGCGCCTTTGAAGTTATAAACCTGTAGCGGCAACACTCCATGTGATGAGAAGGCATTTGTGGCCGTAGATGGCCGACGCTGGAACAGCTGATTTTTAAACCAATGCGGTATTTATTTCGTTGATGAAAAGAGATGGGCGAACGGTGAGCGGGCTGAGCTACGCTGATTCCTTAAAGCCTTTTATAGCCACATGGAGTTAAAACTGTGGAGGCTGTGTTAAGTAAGACGTCGCCAGACGGCCGGGTCGAATGTATAGCTTGTGCCAGGAGATGTAAGTTGAGGGAGGGGCAAAGCGGCTTCTGTGGGGTCAGGAGCGTACGGGGCGGAAAGCTGCGGCTGGACGTCTACGGCTTGATCTCGGCGATCGCTGTAGACCCCATCGAGAAGAAGCCGCTTACACACTTCTACCCCGGCGCCATGGTGCTGTCATTCTCGACATTTGGTTGCAACTGGGCGTGCCAGTACTGCCAAAACTTCGAGATAAGCCAGAGGAGGAGGCCGGAGGGGTTCGAGGTCACGCCGGAGCTGTTGGTGAAGCTGGCCGAGAGCTACGGCGCCCACGGCATCACCTACACCTACAACGAGCCCACCATCTTCATGGAGTTTGCCCACGACGTGGGCGTTTTAGCGCGTCGTCGAGGACTGTTCAACACCTTTGTGACCAACGGCTACATGACCCCAGAGGCGGTGAAATACGCGAGCGACTTCCTCGACGCGGCCACCGTGGACTTCAAGGGCAACGCCGACGAGAAGTTCCTAAGGAAATACGTGTTGGTGCCAGACGCCGAGCCCATCTTCGAAACTCTGGCAGAGATGAAAAGACACGGCATATGGATAGAGGTGACCGACTTGGTCGTCCCGGAGGTAGGCGACGACGTGGAGAAGGCCAGGAAGCTGGTCCGCCGCGTTATAGACATATTGGGGCCCGACGTGCCAATACACTTCCTCCGCTTCCACCCAGACTACAATCTGCAACACCTCCCCCCGACCCCCGTGGGGACCTTGGAGAGGCACGTGGAGATGGCTAAGGAAGAGGGCGCCAGGTTTGTATACGTGGGCAACGTGCCCGGCCACAAGTATGAACACACCTACTGTCCAGAATGCGGACGCGTGGTGATAAAGAGGAGAGGCTTCAGCATACTGGAGATAAACCTGGTGGAGCGGAGCGGGGAATACCGGTGCAAGTTCTGCGACGCCAATATCCCCATCAAGGGCCGCATCATGCCTACGTGGAGAGAGGAGTTCCGCTTTGTCTATGTGCCAATTCAGACCTTCGCGCGGTGGATGAGACGTGGTTAATAGATATCATTTAGAAGATGTTGTTTATTGATGCGGGGGGTGGGCCCGCCGTGGTGGCTATGGTTTTGCTCTGTCTGGTTTTTGTGTAGCCATTTCTCTATTATATCTTTGAAGCGCGCGGCGTGTTCTAGGTGGCGCCGGGTGTATTGAATCTGTTTGCCGTCGCTTATTAGGTTGCCAGTGTCGTCGAAGAGTAGCTGGGAGAGGACTTGTAGCCTTTTTACGTCTGTCTCGCGGCCGCCTGGGGCGTCTGCCCGCGTCAAGGCGCAGCCGCGTACTCCGTAGCGGTCGCGGAAGAAGGTCCACTCTCTCTCCACCTCCACCCCGTCTACTGCCGCCTTGACGTGTATGTGCAGTTTGCCGTCTTCTATCCTTGCGTCTGCCTTACCTCCACTACGTGTTTCGTCTTCGCCCCCCTCCTCCACCTCATGCACGCCGACCAGCGTCAGGGCGCCCCTCCTCTCACCTTCTTTAATCAAATCATCCAGCCTCTCCCTCAGCTCCTCCGCCAGAAGCCCCTCCGCCTGCACGACCCAGCCAGGCTTCTCCTGCCTACGGCCAGCGACCCGTTTTTGTAAAGCCGCCCCCTCTATCTGTCCGGCGGGGGTAGGTGGCTTTGGGCTTGTTTCCAGCACATGTGTGGGATGGTGGCGGAGACGGCTGTGGGCGGTTGCGGCGGGTGGGAGGACGAGGAGGGTATGCGGCCGCCGGCGTCGGGCAGAGATCCGCCACACGCCGAGACATGCCCCGTTTAAGTTGCCTTTCGGCAATCCGCCGTCCACAGCCGTCAGTTGCCAGACCAGTTGCACACGCCGATGACAGACACGCGCCGTATTTACAAAACACGTGAAGTCAGAGAGACGTGAAGTTAATAAATAACGACAAACGTATAACGAAGTGCAACGGTTGAAGAGGATATTTTCCACAGGCCTGGAGAATATAAGAGAGAAGATAGGGGACCACATAGACCTGTCACAGGAGTCGCTTCTCATACTCCAAGGGTTGATATTAAACAAGTCGCTTGATAGAAGTGCGGTGGATGAGGCTGTAAGGAAGGCGACGGCTTTAGAGAGGGAAGGCGATGAAATAGTGAGGGATCTCATGGATAAGGTGGCGCAGGGGGCGGTGGTGCCGACGATAACAAACGTGGTCATGGTGATGCTGGACAACGTGGACAACGTCCTTGACATGATATACTTCGCGATAAAAGAGGTCAAGAGAGGACATCACCTCTGGGCCAACGAGCAGGTCTACGCAGTTGTGTCTGCAGAGGTGAAAGAGATGCTAGACCTCTCAAAAACCATGCTTGAGTACCTACGGAACATGCTCAACGCGAAAGACGACGACGAGATCCGCCGCTACGCCCGCCTCATAAGCTCGCTGGAGGAGGAGATAGACGAGATAAAGGAGAACATCCTCGACAAGATATACAGCCTTGAGCTAAACGCCGTGGCGTTCAACCACCTAGTCTCGCTGGTGTACACGGCGGACAAAATCGCCGACAACATCCAAGACGCCGCGTACCACCTGGCCACAGTACTGTCCTCCGTGTGATGGAGGGTATATACGCGGCCGCTCTCGCCCTCCTTCTAGTCTATAACAACTCGCTTGTCCTTCTAGGCCCCACCGCCTGGGGCACCGGGGCAGGACCGAAGAAAGCCTTTGTAGTGGCCGTGGTCGCCCAGTTGCTGGGGGTAGCCACCAGCTCCATGACGTCGCTACGGCTGGACCTCACCACTTTTCTCTACATCGCCCTTCTATATCTCCTACTTTCTCTAGCCAGGATAAGTCTCCCCGTGTCGGTAGTAGGATACGCCATATCCTCCTTCAAGCCGGAAGCCGTCGTGCTCTGGCTAACCTCGCCGGCGGTCTCCCTAGTCGCCTATATATGGTGCAGACTTCTGAAGAGAGGCGGCGACCTTCCGCTGCCTTCTCTCTTCCTGGTGATGTACGCCTTCGGCTACAACAACGTGGCTCTCTTCTCCCACAACCTGGTCCTCACAGCTTCGGCGGTAGCATTGGGCACCTATCTGGGCCTTGGCTTCTCGCGGTGGGTTGCGGACCTCGTGGCGCTTAGGTCGAGAACCGCAGTTGCGATAAACCTCTCGGTTGCGGTGGGCGCATTCATCGGCATACTGGCCGGCATCCCCATATCGTTCACGCTTATGGCATACTCGGCTATGCTGGTAGCGTCTTACAGCTCCTCTATGAGGGTGTTGAAAATAGAGAAGTTTGTAAAGGCCTACCTCGGGATAGTCGCGGCGTTGCTGGCGGCCCTCATATTTCACGTTGCAGAACCACTACTTCGATTCCCGGCTTTACAAGCCTCTTGAACTCCTGAGCCTCCTTCTCAGACGCCACTATGGAGCCGTAGTGCATCGGGATGGCGACCCTAGGCTCCACGGCGTTTACGAACTCCGCCGCCTCGCTGGGGGTCATCACATAGACGCCGGAGACCGGCACAAGCACCAGGTCGGCCTTGACCTCTCTAAACTCAGGCACGAAGTCGCTGTCCCCCGCGTGGAATATCTTGACGTCCCCCAGCTCTATTAAGTAGGCCACCCTCCCGTCTTGCCTCGGGTGAAACACAACCCCGCGCGCCGGGTCTCTGTATTTGTTTATATTGTAGGCGGGATACGCCACTATTTTTACACTTCCCACACTCTTCACTTCGCCTGGCGCTATCTCCACAATATTTTGCGTCGCCTTAGCGACGCACTGCCTAGCCACCTTCGGAGCCACCACGACGGTAGACGGCTTTGCCACCCTCCGTATAGAGGGAGGGTCGCAGTGGTCGAAATGCTCGTGCGTGATCAACACGACATCTGCCTTTGGCTCTCCAACCTGTATCTGGTAGGGGTCTATGTAGAGGACGACGCCTCCGCCCACAACCCTAAATGCGTCGTGGCCGAGCCAGTAAATCTCCACATCACCAAATCTATACGGCATATGGACAAAGGGGGACGGGAAAAAATCTTTTTCCGGTTTCTTATTTCTTCTTGCCTAGTAGTCTGTATACTTTGATGCCGGTGTACGGCGATTTGGCGACGGCGAAGAGCATGGGGCCTCTTGCAGTCTGCTTCTCAACCACCTCGTAGTTATCCGTCTCAAACGCCTGCTTCGCCTTAATATCGTAGAACTTCAACTTCTGCTTCATCGACACAGCCCTTATAGACAGGCTGATATTTATAAAGAACGGTTAAAATAAGAGAGGAAAAATTTAAAAAGACGCGCTGTAGAGCCTACACAGCGGCGGTAGTCTAGCCTGGTTTAGGATGGCGGCCTGCCAAGCCGTTGATCCCGGGTTCAGGGGGAACCCGCCCAGAAATCCCGGCCGCCGCACCAACCTCTTCCCTACCCTTCCAGGTCTTATGTGGTGGAGGTAGACGTGGGTTTATATGTGAGAAATAGCGGGCCCGGTGGGATTCGAACCCACGACCTACGGCTCCGGAGGGTCGGCGCTCCGCGGCCTGCGGCGACCGGCGGATGCTCCGCCGCTCTATCCAGGCTGAGCTACGGGCCCTACCTTATGGAATTATGTCATTATAAAGCTTAATTAAGGTGTGGATCTGGGGCGTTGTGAGGAGACTTTGTTTTAGGCGCGTTGGCTGCGTCCCGGCTGTTGGGCTGGGGACTTGGGGTATCGGGGGCGGTTTCTGGAACGTCGACACGAGCAGAGACGGGGAGTGGGTCATGGCCATCAGATACGCGGTGGAGCGTGGTTTGAGGCTGATAGACACGGCGGAGATATACGGCGGGGGCCATGCCGAGGAGCTTGTGGGAACGGCCATCAAGGGGTTCTCCCGGGACGAGCTTTTCATAGTTACTAAGGTGTGGCCTAGCCACGCGAGGTATGAGGAGGTTCTGAAGGCGGCCAGGGGAAGCGCGGCGAGGCTCGGCACTTATATCGACTTGTATCTGTTGCACTGGTCTTCAGACGCCGTGCCTATATGCGAGACTATGCGCGCCTTCGAGGCGCTTGTGGATAGGGGGCTTGTCAGGTTTTTCGGCGTCAGCAACTTCTCTCTGCAACAGCTGAAGGAGGCCGAGACATGTGCCAAGAAGTACGAGGTGGCCGCCGTGCAGAACCACTACTCGTTGTATAACAGACGCGACGAGGCGGATCTGATCCCCTACGCCTTGGCCAACGGGATTATGTACATGGCCTACACGCCGCTGGAGAAAGGCGCCATGGCGAGAGACAGGCGGCTTGCCGAAATCGGCAGGAAATACGGCGCAACCCCGGTGCAGGTGGCGCTTGCGTATTACGTGAAGCGGGGCGTCGTCCCCATCCCCAAGGCGGAGAAGAAGGAGCACATAGACGAGATAGCGGGAGCACTTGGGCTGGAGCTGAGCGAGGAGGACTTCGCCGAGATCGCGCGGTGGAGATAACAAGAGACGGCGCGGAGGCCCTGGAGATAATAAGTAGCTACTACAAAGGTCCTGTCAAATACGCCCGCGCGGTTTTAGAGAGGTGGCCGCACTCCGGCGCCGTCGTGGCGTATGTTGGCGGCAAGGCTGTCGGCGCCGAGATCTTCTACGCGGTTGAGCTGGCGGTTCTTGCATGCGTCCACCACTACGTGGCGGTGGTCCCCAAATACAGGAGGCGCGGCGTTGCCTCCTCTCTTGTGAGAAAGGTGGAGGAGCTGTGCGGGGCTGGGGTATACATGGCGACAACGACGGAGGACAACGTAGCGGCACTCCGGCTCTTCAGAAGGCTGGGATATGTGGAGTATAGATGGGGCGAGTTGCCCCGTAGGTCGAGGGAGGTTCTGCTCAAGGCCACCTGTGGATACGACGATGACGTTCTGCTGGTAAAAGGCGGCGACCCCGTTGCCGTTGTCGCGCATACCCAAGACGTGGAGAGGCTCTGGCGCGAGACCTGTCTAAAGCCGTTTCTCAGCTTATAGCGCTACGCATCATTTTTTTAAAATGGATGTACGGCGTACATATGGAGATCTACGTAGTGTTTAGGGGCAAACCACCCGCCGAGCGGGCGGAGGTGCCTGGCGTGAAGGCGATCTCGGCGGATTCCCTCACCTCCATAGAGGGGAGGTTCGTGCTTGTCGTCGGCGACAGAGAGCTGGCTGAGAGGCTTAAAGTCGGCTACCTCACAGAGGAGGAAGCCCGAGAGCTTCTAGACTACATAAAGAAGAGGTTGCAGGAGGAGGCAAGTTAGGTTAAAAGGCCGAGCTAAGTCAGCTTCGTGAATTGGTACAGGCGGGTGGTGGAGGGCTGTAGAAGAGCTGTGGAGATGTATGAGGAGTACGCAAAACGCCCAGATGCAGACCCCCAGGTGCTTGAGGCGTTGCGGAGGAGGGCGGAGTGGTGCAGACGCTACGCGACCGGTCAGTGAAGGGCGTTGCACTCACCCATCGCCTACCGTGAGGCTCATCATGACGCTAGCTTGGCTAAGTATTTAACCTTGTTTATAGGCATGGCCGTGATGACGTCTTGGGGAGTCGCGGAGCGGTGACAGGGCGGTTATCCCGCTGACTAATATAGACTGAGCTCTATGTTTAGCCACTCCTTAATTTCACGGTAGAGCGACTCAATCTCTTTTCTGGCGTCATCCTCCCTTAGGTAACCCATGACCGGCACTCTGCTGTAGGCTACCCGCTGGCTAATTATGGTCTGAAAGCGGGGTAGGTTTAGGCTTTTCTCAACGATTTTGAAAGCCTCGCGTCCTTCCGTTGTGCGGTTGTCCACGCGGTTTATCAGAACCCTAGCCTTTATGTCGATGTCTGTTGTCACCATTTCTGCGAGTTTGTTGTACATCCTCTTGATCCTGAAGGGCTCGGCGCCGTAGGGGTGAGTTACTACTATTATCTTGTCAGCTGCGTAAAACGCCGTAAGCGTGTAACGCCTCTCGTAGAAGGGCAACGTGTCGAGTACCACCACGTCCCAGCTCGATGTACCCGACTTCTCCAAGAACTGTCTAAGCAAGCGCTCCGGGCTGGGACGGTTGCCGGAGAACCAGACAAGGCCCATGGCGTCGCTGAGGCTGTCGCCGCTTGGCACGAGGTCGACTCGGTAGGTACCCAGCTTAGCCGCGGCGACGTAGTCGACCAGCTCCACGCTTTCTCCGCGCAGAAACCTAAGAAGCGCATCGCCGACGGTTCTCCTCTTTTCCTCCAGCTGGGCAACCCCAGCCTCGCCCAGTAAGGTGGTGCTTAGGCCAGCGCTGGGGTCTAAGTCAATTAGTAACACCCTCTTTCCCTCGCTGAGGAATTTATGCGCTAGGTGTGCCGCAATAGTCGTCTTACCAACGCCGCCGCTAGCCGAAAGAAACGCAACTACCTGCACCACCTACATATTTACATACACTTTTAAGCTCTACGTCAATGTATAGAACCGGTACAAGAAGCGACGCAGTTTTGGCCTTTTCCGCCTCCCCACTGCCGTAAAGCAACAGCGCGGCATCAACGCCGCCTGCAACTCTCCACAGCAGAGCTTGACCCACGCCGCAGGCGAGGCGCTCTGCGGGCTCGATCTCGACATAGACGTCGCCACATTTGAGATCTGCTCTCCAAGGCCCTATCTTAACTTCCTGTTCGCACCTAGCGGACTCTTTTACGCATTGCTCGTTTATCTCATCGCAGTTCCGCAACGCGCCAAAGTTGAGGAGGTTTATAAGGTCCACGGAGAGGCGTGAACGTTAATAAAAGTATCAGCCGGCGGTAGTATGTCTAGGAGGAGGTCTGACTTGTCTTCACTGGAGGGGGTGGGTCCAAAAACTTTGGAGAAGCTTCAGGAGTTGGGAGTAACCTCCGTGGAGCACCTGGCCGAGTTCACCGTAGAGGAGCTGGTGGAGGCGGGCATAGAGTACGACCGCGCCGTGAAGATCCTGCAACAAGCCCTGAAACGGGTGGGGGGCGCGCAGCCGGCGACGCTCAAGGAGCTTAGGCAGAGGCAGTACCGGGTCTTCAAGACCGGCGTGGCGGAGTTCGACGAGAAGACCCCCTGGAGGGGGGTGAGGGAGGCGTTTATATACGAGTTCGCCGGCGAGTTCGGGGCCGGGAAGTCCATGCTGGCGCATCAGCTTGTCGTAGCCGCTGTTAAGGAGGGCTTCACCGCCAAGGCGGTATACGTAGACACAGAGGGCACCTTCAGCCCCGCGCTTGCCGAGGCCGTGGCGAGGAGATTCGGCGTGGAGCTGGAGAGGCTTGAGGACTCGGTGGTTGTGTATCAGCCCGCCAACGTGGTTCAGCTGGAGCAGATAGTGAAGTACGACCTGCCGCGGCACATACAGGAGGGATGCCGGCTGGTTGTTATCGATACCATAACCGCCCTCTACCGCGCCGAGTTCGTGGGCCGGGAGTACCTCGCGGCGAGACAGCAACGCATCCACTACCTCATAGACTGGCTCAGGAGACACGCCCGGACCTTCGGCCTCACCCCCATCCTCACGAACCAGGTCATGGACGTGCCTGAGGTGTTCGCCGCAGGAGTCAAGAGGCCGGTAGGCGGCAACGTGCTGGCTCACGCCGTGAATGCGCGCTTCATGATGATGAGGCCCAACAAGACGAAGCCGGAGGGCTACATGTGGCCTCTGGACGTCCCCGGCATGGCGCCAGACGTGAGGATTGAGTACAGAATAACCGAGGCAGGCCTGGAGTAAACATGTCGTCTCCGGAGTGGCGGAGCCTGGAGGCTTTTATCCTGGAAAAGATGTCGGAGTATAAAATGCCCAGCGTGGCGATCGCCGTCGTGAAAGACGGAGAGCTGGCCTATGTAAACGCCTTTGGTTTTAGAGACATGGAACGCGGTGTCCCAGCAACGCCCGGCACGATCTACGGTATAGGATCCATCACTAAGACCTTCACTTCGCTCTGCGTCTTGAAGCAAGTGGAGGAGGGGCGGCTGAGTCTCGACGACGAGTTGGAGAAATACGTCCACCTGAGGCTGAGGCCTCTCGGCGAGCCTGTAAAGATCTGGCATCTGCTTACCCACAGCTCCGGCCTGCCCGCGCTTGGGTACGCAGAGGCGTTTATAGAGGGGATGCTGGGACTCGGCGAGGCGTGGATGCCTGTTGCCAAGCCGCAGGACGTACTGCCGTTTCTAAGCGGCGCGGAGAGCTGGGCTGTGGAGAGGCCAGGAAGACGCTTCTTCTACCTAAACGAGGGCTACATCCTCCTAGGCCTGCTCATTGAGAAGGTATCGCAACGCCCGTATTGGGACTGCGTCAAGAGGCGCATATTGGAGCCCCTGGGCATGTTGAGGACGTACATATATGCGGGTGATGTGGAAAAAGATCCAGACGTGGCGAAGCCCTATGTGCTGGACCCGCAGACAAGCAAGCCCAGATCTGCCAGGATCCCGTTTGGCATATACAGCGACGGCGGCGTCATGAGCAATGCGCTGGACATGGCGAAGTACATCGCCATGCTTATAGGCAGAGGGAGATACGGCGAAGTGGAGGTGATAGACGCCAGGTTATTAGAGGAGGCCGAGACTAAACGCGTGGAGGTGCCCTGGAAGTTGCTGGGCGATGAGGGATACGGCTACGGCTTTGTAGTAAGCGAGAGCTTCTTCGGGAGGAAGCTCGTGGCGCACGGCGGCAACGTGTTGGTATACACCGCATACATGGCCTACATACCCCAGGGGAGGTTGGGCGTGGTTGTGCTGGCGAACTCCATGGGGTACCCCATGTCCTACATCGCGCTATATGCGCTGGCGTCGGCGCTTGGGGAAGACCCGGTGAGGAAGCTCCCCTCTCTGCTGAGGGAACGCGTGGCCAAGACTCTGGAGGGGCTCTACAGGGGGTACAGAAACACGGTGTCTTACACGGTGAAGGCTAAGGGCGACGTGTTAATCGTGAGGAGCAGACTCGGCGATGAGCTGTATCTGTTGCCCGAAGAGGTGCGCGAGGACTACGCCAAGTTCTACACCTACATGAGGGGGTACAGAATCCCCGTCGAGTTCTACATAGAAAAAGACCGCGTCAAGTTGATCCTTGAAAGATATCTACTGATCAAGCCGCGGTAGCTCATTTAGACTCCACAAGCCTCTCCATAGCCGCCAAGGCTCGTCCGGCGAGGCCCTCGTCTCTATGACAAGCTCCACTGCTTCGAAGCCGGCCTTCTGAAGAGACTCCACTGCTTGTTCAGAGGAGGGGGCCCACGTATAGGTGTTCACAACGGCGGCATAACAACCTCTGCCCAGCTCCTTTCACTGAAGCAGATGCAGTATGAAGTGGACATAGGGGAATACGCCGCCGTCGTACGTGTGGTACACCACTAGGACATATGACTCCACGAGCTCGGCTAATATGTGGGATGCGTGACGGAGGCGTTGAAGACGGAGACCAAGAACCCGGATGCTCCGAGCTTCTCTGCGAGGGGTTCCGCTATGTGTTTAGTTCTCCTGTACATAGAGCCGTAGAGCAACACGACACGTCGCTTGTTCCAGAATTCTCCAGATATGTAAACATGGTCTCTGGCCAGTGGAGCCACGGGGCAAATCTAAGTCTTCTGCCGCCCAAGTCGATAACTTCGCCGTTTTTGACAGCGACTATCCGGTCGGCGGGCACCTCGTAGAGAGAATGTATTGGCCTACTCGCCGTCACAGAAGCCGCAACCTTACATGTCTGAGTTCTTTTAATATCCTCGGCGCGGCACCGTGGTGATCCGGTTCCAAATGATTTACCACGAGATACCTGATCTTCGACACGTTCACCACTACACTCCTCACCTTCCCAACGTATTCATACAAAAACTCCTCAGATACGGCGTCGATAAGCGCCGCGGCACTCTCGCCAGAAACCACGTAGGCGTTGTAAAATATGCCGTTAGGCAACGGCCACAGAGCTCCAAGCAAACGCTTAACTCCATCGTTGACACCGACCCAATACACGCCGTCGGCGACAGTTCTGGGGCCCACCCCTCAGTTTAAAAACTATGAAAAGAGGACGTAGACGGCGGATCCCAACATAACTACCGCCACGGCGCGCGTCACCAAGAGAGATCTTCCACACGACACGGCGCGTTGCCCCAGAAATGCCCCCAAGCCCGCCAGAACGCCTCCCACGACGAGCTTCTGCTTCAACGCCACGGAAGACACCGCCTCCACCGTATGCAACACAGGTATCAACGCCTCAAGTTCGCCTACGAAAACCCGGGCCACGGCAAATGACGCCGCTGTGCCCAGCAAGGCGTCTGAAAACCCCACAAGCGCGTTAAGGACAGGCCTAAGCCTGCCGCCGCGGATCCTCCAGCTCCTTCCAAGAAGAAGCTGGAGGGCAGTCACGGCCAGAGCCGCCGCCACGAGGAGCCTCAACACGTCCCACGTCAGAAACAGCCAGACCGCTACGCCGAACGCCAAGCCCAGGAGCACCGGGACGCTCTTAACCAGCTCAAAGTGAATAACGGGGCCGCCCACGGTAAGCCTCTGATACAGCAGGTTCAAAACTCCCGCAACGCCCGTGGCCAAGGTGAAGCCCAAGGCCACCACGGGAGGAGGCTCGCCTACTGCGAACAGCAACGGGAACACAAAAAGCGTTGCGTACGCCAGCTCCTCCACCACACTAGACAACACACCCGCGAGAAAACCGGCATAAAGCCACACCAAGACGTCTCCGCCAAACATAAAAACGCCAAAACCAGACCCCCTTAAAAATCTAAAAAATCCCAATCTTCACCACTATCCGCGTCTCCTCAACGACCTTCACCACTCGCATCCTCTTCTTAGACTCCATAGAACCATATACAAGGTTCTTTAATATATTTCCGTTACACACACCGATCCCCACCAGCGCCGTATAAACATGCGCGAGAAGCAAGATCGACACGTGGGGAGAAAAGCTTAAAAGCCTACAGGAGTAAATTAACGGGGCCGTAGCTCAGCCAGGCAGAGCGGCGGGCTCCAGACCCGTAGGGCGGGGGT
>DAITPC010000015.1:0-44682 GCA_036833835.1 Pyrobaculum sp.
GGGAGGCGATAGAAGAGTGGCGCCGCCGGGGGAATTAAATACGGCTACCGAGGCGGTGTCGCCGCCACCAGACGCGACATCTCTTGTGAAGCTCAGGGTCAAGTTCCCGACGTCGCTTAAATAACGGGCGATTTTAAAAACGTGGAACACAAAAAGGCCGTAACTACTGTAACGTTGCCCAGATCTCTAGTGATGAAAATAGACAAGCTGGTGACGAAGGGGATTTTCCCAACCCGCGCAGATGCCATAAGATACGCGGTCGAAAGGCTGTTGAAAAATGAAGACTAGATCATCTCGTATCTCCCGCCGCCCTACGCGTCGGCCACGTGCTCTACGACGTATAAAACGCGGAATATCGTGTGTAACAACGACCTGAGGCTTGAGGCGTCGGCCGCCTCCGCCACAATCTTCCCATCTTCAACATATACGCGGCCCCGGGCAAAGCGAACCTCCCCCTCCAGTATCTTAAAGACCCGAACCGCGAGATCGCCTCCTCCCACCTCCACCTCTAGCCTATACATGCCTATACAGCACCTTCCTTATTTTAAGCGATAACGCCCTCGGCCCGAGGTCGGGGCCTAGAAGCTCCACCACGTAGCCCTCCCCCCTCCTGACCAAAACCACTGTGTCAAAACGCCCTCTAACGGCGTCTAAGTCGTAGATGAGGGGGTAGTGGAACACCTCTGCGAAGATGTCGCCTAACTCGCCTCCCGCCAAGTCTACGATCACCGCGCTTCTGGCTCGGGGTCTCCTCGCGACAAAAACGGGGAAGTCCCTCCTCGTCCTTACGCCAGATATCAATAACATATACGGCTTCCACGCCTTGAGGTTTATGTCGTAGAACAACAGAGCAGACGGCATTCCGCGTCTGTCCCATATAAACGCGATGTACCGAGCCCCGCAAGACACGGCCTCCTCCAGCAAAGCTGTAAAAGATTTCCTGCCCCTAACAATTTTCGCTGTGTCTGGAAGCGAGTTCACGAAGTCATTAACCAGCTCAAGAGTTATCTTCGAGGGGCCCCTAGAGGTGGTGATCGCCACGCGGCAGGACATAGAACCACTGCCGCAACGAGGCGCGGGTATTCTGATTAATAGGCGGAGGCGGTTACCTGCTCTCCTCTCTCCAACGCGCCTTCTGGGCCTCTACTTCCTTCAGCTCCTCAGGCGCCAAGGCCTTACCCATTATAGTCTGAGGCGTCCACGCGCCGCCTGCAAAGACAAACCCGCACTTGGGGCATCGCCAAATCCCAAAGGCAAGCCTCTCCAACCTCACCAAAGACCTGCAACTGGGACACCTGTGTTTACCCCTCTGCTTAACCTCTATCGCCGTCACCTTGCGGCGTAGCCCCATGCCGTATCTAGCTCCGTATCTGCCCGCCGGCCCCACGATTTTTGTATGGCTGAAAGGCATAGACCCCTTGATCTAAGGCCTTAAAAACTTTATCCCAAAACGTCTTTTAAAGCCGACGCGAATCTTTCTCTGCCTCTCCAGGCTAAGTCCAGCGCGGTTTCTATCTCAGCTTGGGTGAAGTGGCCGGCCGACTTCTGCAGGGCTACGATTTTGTCTTCGGAGAATGTGAAGGTGATACGGCCCTCTAGGCTGAGCTCCTCCTCAAACGTCGGGTCTAGGAACGGCACGCTTCCAATCCTGCCGACTGAGACGGCGACTGGAGCTTTGCCAACTTCCACCGGGAGAGGCGACTTGTTGTTGCGGTCGAGCTTAATTCCAGTCTCCTCTTTAACGACGGCTGGCAGTTGCGTGTTTCTCAAAGCGGCGACGGCGGCGAGGTTCGCAGCGTCTACTAAGTTGCCGTCGTCGTTGATCACGTATAGGTCCACCCACAACACGTAGGCCTTGCCGCCCTCCACCGCCAGTTTTTTTAAATCTACATACCCGCAGTGTCTAATTCCGCGGTCTACGACTCTTGCAAGTTCTATGGCTGATTCATCCGGCGGCCCCACCTCGGTATAAGGCGAGGCGTGGGGCAGAACCTCCGCGCTTACCACCAACACGCCCTCGTCGGGGGCGTCGGGAAACGGCTGGCCCAGACCCACCTTGACGCCGGCCACTACGTGCGTCTTCCCAAGCCTCACCTCCGCGGAGCCGTCTGCGGTCTTCACAACGCCGACTTTTATCTCCACGTCTCTAACCTGCTCCGGCCCCCTCCCATCTACCCTGTATCTCGTGGAGAGCAGTCTCTTGATCTGCTCCCGGCGCAGATAGCTGATGAACCGTTTCCCGTATGGCGAAATCGACGCCATGTTACCTCCCGTATATCTCCTCTGCTATTGACATGTATTTGTTTTTCAAGGCGTCGCGCGCCTTCTGGTAGACATACTCGGCGCCTTTGACCGCTAGGCCTAAGGCCTCTAGGAACTTCTCCCTACTCCAGGCGCCGTCAAGCTGGAGTAACGTAAACCGCTTGAGATTCGGCATATAGCCCACGGGGAGGTCGCCTTCGCCGTATTGATCCTCGAGGCCGTTCAAGTCAAGCACCACGGTGTTCTCCACAAGACCTACCGAAACCCCTATCACCACGTCCCGCATGTATATGCCTGCGTCTGCCAAAGCGAGGGAAGCCGCTGTGAGCGAGGCGACGCGGGTTGAGCCGTCCGCCTGCAGGATCTCTATAAACACGTCGATTCTGGACCTGGGATACTGCTCGAGCATCACGGCCGGCTCCAGCGCCTCTCTCAACACCTTGCTTATCTCGATCTCGCGCCTGGAAGGCGTTGGGCTTTTACGCTCGTCCTTAGTGCTGAAGGGCGCCATGTGGTAGCGGACCCGCATAATCCCGCGGTCGGGCAGGGCGAGGTGGCGCGGATGTGCCTCCCTAGGCCCATATACCGCCGCGACGGCCGTCGTCAGCCCGTAGGAGACTATTGCAGACCCGTCGGCGTTGCTCACGACTCCCACTGTTATGTTAACCTCGCGCATCTGATCAGGCGCTCTGCCATCAGCCCTCAATCCATTTTGGAGCAACGGCACAGGAGGTTTCTTCATACAGCCGCCTGTTGCCTCGTTTTCTTATAGTTTTCTATCTCCGCCTTTATCCTGTCTGTGAGACCCATAACGTGGCTCTCCGTCTCGATCTTTTTTATAAGCGAGGCGAGGAGCACCTCATCACGCGGGTCTTTACACCTAGCCCAAATCCGCCCGTTTTGGCCGACCACGATGTCGCATCCCAGCTCCATCAACGTGTTTAACATGCTCCCTTTCTTACCTATCACCCGCGGCACCTTTACGGGGGCTATCTCCACAACAGTACCGCTCTCCACCTTCCCCACCCTCTCCTCCTTGAGGGTCAGTACGATGGGGTATTCGTCGGTTAGATCTACGTCTTTTACCTTAGCCACAACGACGTCGCCTATGTTGAGAAACGTGGTCAGAGGCGTGGTTTCTAGATCCACGTGTTTATGTAAAGCCTCGCTCACGGGTAGGTACGCAGGCATAAACGACCTGACGTCTACCTCCCACCCAGTGGCCAAGACATCTGTGACGTAGCCCACGACGAGGTCTCCCTTCTTCGGCCTGTACACGCCCTCCAGCGGCACTATGACCACGCCGTCGTCTCTAAACTCCACGAGGCCCACCACCAAGCTTCTGTATTTCCCGTTGTCGAGATACACCGGCCCCTCAACTTTGCTGTCAGCTGTGGCTACTATGTCGCCTGGGAATATCAGTTGGCGAGGTGTGACGAAGTACATCAGTACACAATTTCTATTATCCTTATATCAACATCTCCATGTGTGGCGTCGTTGACTCTTGAAATCAAGACATCCTGCAAACCTGCCGGTAGCTCCAACAGGGCTTCCCAGGAGCCGTCTGGTCTATATTTCTCATTCACTATTTTGGCCATCCTAGCCACAAGCCCCTTGACCTTCTGGGCGTAGGTTGACGATACCGACACGGCGACTCTTGCCGTGGCCACCTTAATAGGCAACACCTTCTGGAGTTCTTTCAAGATTCCCTGCACCTGCTCCTCCACGGACTTGAAGGGGTCTATGGCTACTCTCGCTTGTTCGAGGGCGTTCTCCACCCTTTGAGGGGGCACTGGGGTTTTTGTCCTCACGTCTATGCAGTTGCGCGAGATCCATTCCACAATTTGTCTCTTCTTCTCGTCGATTAGTCTCTTCCTCTGCTCCGCGGTAAGCGGGATCTCCCCCTCCTTGATTATCGTCTCTGCGATTTTCCTGATGTCTGTGGTGCCGAAGACCCTCTTCAAGGCTTGCTCGGAGGCGCGGAGGCCCTTTTTGGCGTCTTTGTAGATCTCCTCATGTATGAGGATTTTGTCTATGCCGAGGGGCTTGCCCATCTTAAACTCAAGCGCGGCGTCGGGGTCGATCAATATCTCGAAGTGTTCTCCCTCCTTGTCAAGCTTGGCGACGGCGACTTTCTTAGTCATCGCGAAGCTCTCTAGACGTGTTTATAACTTTACTCCAGACACTTCGCCACCTCCACTATCTTCGTAGCCACGTCTATGGCGTCGGCGCCGAATACATAGGCGTTGGGCTCCACGCCCTTGCCGCCCGAGTCGTACACCACGTCGAAAACACCCCTTCTAAACACGGCAACTACGTTAGACACGATCTCGTCCTCGCTGTTGCTGGGCCCCACCTCGGCCACGGCCATTTTTCTCTCGACGCACTCCTTAGCGACGTACGCTATGTTGGCAACCGCCTTTATCTCTGGACGTAACCTGTTCACCTCCTCCACAAGCCTCGCCAGAAACCGCGAGCCGCCAGGCCGCGGCCTGTCTCTAGCCACTATCTGGCTCCCCTCTACATATATCCTCCCGGGGAAACCGACACCGCCCTCGGGCCCTAGCTCCACCACGTTAGACAAGACCTTGGGTATGAGCTTGTAGCAGTTTCGGCATCTCTTCAAGACTTCAAGTGCGAATTCCACCTTCCTAGCGGTCTCTGTGTAGACCGTCAAATCTCTGCAGATCTCACAACTCTGCAGGGTGGGGTACACGGATCTGTGGAGGGGACACAGCCTTAGAGAGGAAAGGAGGGTCACGGCATAGTTGTTTATGTAACGGAGCACCTCGTCCACAGCCACCGAGTCTGCCAGCGCCAGCACGGACCTCGTCAAGCTCTCCAGCTCCCGCCTCTCAACTGCCTTAAGTAGCTTCTCCTCGTAGTAAGCCTTGGGGTTCCTCAGGTAGGTGCTCACCGCCGGTTGCGATATGCCTAGGAACTGTCCTATGCGGCTCTGCGAGTATCCCCTCTCGGCCAGCTCATGGGCTATAAAGCCCTTCAGCGGCGATATAAACACCTCAACGACGAATTCAAGCGGCAACACAGAACTACATTTTTAATTGTTTTTAGAGTTTAGTCGCCATGATAGAATACGTAGAGGTGGGGGTAGGCAGTAGAAAGGTCTCCGTCCGACTCACGGAGGCGACCTTCCTCGTGGGAACCGGCAAGTCGCTCTTCCTCGAAATCCTACACAAGGTGGTCTCAGGCGTGGGGAAGAAGTTGCCCAGGTTAGGCGGCGAGTGGAGTCTCTACATACAAAGCGGCGATGTGTCCTACTCCGTGGCCGCCAGCAGAGGGCGCGTCAGACAGAGTATCTCTGTAAAGGGCGAGGAGGTTGTGTTTGAATTTATCCCAGCCAAGCCGGCGCACAGGCTGATAAAGCCGATAGACATGGCTATTGCGTCGGCCGACGTCATAATGCCGGAGGTGAAGACCGAAGAACACGTATCTGTGGTGGCTGAGGAGGACATAGAGCATCTGAACGAGCTCGTAGAAGTCGCCAGGAAGAGGCTTGGCGTCAAGACGCAGATGCTGGGGCCCTACATAAGCCCCCGGTCTCTCATAGATGCAAACGCTAGGCATATAACGTCGCTGGACCGCTACGGCAGAAACCTGGCGGGGGTCCTCTCCTACCTATCGCTCCACAAACCCACGTCTTACGACGCGGTAAAAACCGCCCTCAGGAAAATAGGCTTCTCAGTAGCTGTGGGCCTGGCCAAGCCAGGCAAAATCGGCGTAGTGGTCTCCGCCAGAGACCTCAAGATGCCGCTCTCGAAAGCCCCGTGCTCCGCCAGGAGCTTCCTAGTCATGGCAACAGCGCTAGAGCTCAAGCCGGACCTCCTCCTTGTCGACAACTTCGACTACTGCCTCACCCGCAAGACGGCGGAGGCGCTGGCGGCGCTCCTAAGACAGAAGCCCACCAAGCTAATCGCCGAGATACACAACGAGGAGGTAGCGGAGTGGCTAAACATCCCTAATAAGTCTGTGGTGGAGGCTAGGCTGTAAACGTAAAGTATACGTCTACGTCACTAAGCTCTTTAGCTCGCTTAGAATCTTCAAAACTTCTCTTAGCTCCTCAATTTCGCGTCTCGCCATCTCTTCGGCCTCCTCCAAAACCTCGAGGGAGGGCCCCCCTACGTCGAACTCGTATATGACGTAATTCATGATGGACCTGGCCCCCAGCCCCTCCAACTCCTGAGTGAACTCCCTAAGCTTCCTGGCTATGTCCTCAGGAAGACGCTCCATGCCGAGGCGAACATTTATCTTTTTAACGCTTCTCTCAGAGAGATCAGGAACCTCCTCATGTCTCCTCCCATAGCTAGCGACATCCCCCTAACCTCTACGTATACAACGTCATCTCCGTGCGAAACCTTTAACACGCCTCTGTATGCCTGTTGCTTGTCGAACTTCACATACAGCCTCGACTCCTCGGTTCCTGAAAGCATGAGGAGGAACTCAACGTCGTCAAGCCGTGTTATTATGGACCTCAAGGCCTCGAAGGCGTCGCATTCCGTCAACTTGACCTCGACGATATGTATTACGTTGCCGTGGTGCCCCCGCGCGGTCCTCACGACGTATCGCCCCTCTACGACGTTTCTCAGAGCCCTCATGACTTTGTCGGGGTCCTCGGTGGCGTGGATGTACACGCGTGCTATAAGCATAGAGACGGGGCACGACACAGAGGACGTGTGGCTTAAGTTTATAAATAAGCAGAGTACCAGCCGCCGTGAGCATATACGTGCTCCAAAGCGGCAAGGCGGTGCTGGAGTGCGACATGGAATACGGCGAGGGCAAGGAGATAACGTGTATCGTGAGCGGCGTGAGCCGCGAATGTGTGGAGGAGGCGGTGAAAAGAACCGGGTACGGCATCTACATGACGCTGGAAGGGAGCCGGCTTTACATATCAACCTCAATCTTCAGGGCCGGAAAGACGCCGGGAGAACTGATAAAAGAACTGGCTACGTTGCTCCGCCTCTGTTAGGCCTTCTTGGGTAGCTTAGCCAGAAGCGTAGCAACCTCGTCCGCCGCCATTTTCCTCATCTTCTTCTCCTCCACCGTGGCGTAGGCCACCTCTATGTTGTTGCTGTCGGTGATCTCAACTGCGGAGGCCAACGCCCTCACGGCCAGCTCAACACATTCGCCGATCTCCAGGTCGTGTTTGTAGTTCTTCTCCAGGTATTCAGTGATGGTCCCCGACTCGGCTCCTATCGCGGTAGCTAAGTAGCCGATGTACACTCCTGAGGGGTCTGTCTGGAAGAGACGGGCCCCATGTCTATCTATGCCGGTAACTATGAGGGCTACGCCGAAGGGCCTCGCGCCGCCAAATTGTGTATATTGTTGCTTCAGGTTACAGATGGCCTTCGTAAGAAACTCGACGTCGATAGGTTCGTCGTATATGAACCTGTGGCTCAGCGCCACGTCGCGGGCGTAGTCGATCAAGATCCTTGCGTCTGCCAAGAGCCCAGACGGCGAGGCGGCCACATGTTCGTCGATTAGGTAGATCTTCTCTAGAGAAGAGGGGTCAAACAACGCGGATATCTTCCTCTTCTCGGCGGCCAACACGACGCCGCTTTTACACTTCACGCCGACGGTAGGCCATCCCCTCTTTACGGCCTCGCCGGCGTATTCCACCTGATAGATCTTGCCCTCAGGGGAGAATATGGTTATAGCTCTGTCGTAGCCTGCCATCGCTGGTGGGAACATAGGCAAGCCAAGATGCGACTTTAAAAATATAGTTGCTGGTGGAGCTTGATTCGCTTAACGCCGCGGTTGCGGGAAAACGCAGTAATAATATAAACTCCGCGGGTTTCTCCGTGGAGCGCATCATCTACGGGGTTGCAGTGGGGCGTAGACGTGACATAGTGCTTCTGTTGCAGAGGGAGGGGCCGCTTACACTCGCCAAGCTACGGTCGTCGCTGGGGATCTCGGCGTCTACCCTCTTGTTTGAGCTCTCGTCGCTGGAGAGCCTGGGGGTCATTAGGCGGGAGGACTCCCTCGTGTATCTCACGGAGCTGGGGGAGAAGGTGGCGTCTATCATATCGACCATTGAGCCTCTTAAGTCTCTGAGCTTCCTCTCGGTAGTTGGCCTTAGGCCGTTGGTGGTGTGGCTCCTCCTGTCTCCATATTTACACACGGCCGCATCGGTTCTGCTTCTGGGCTGGGTTGCCGCCCTCGTGTTTGGAGCACTACAGAACCCCCCGCTTGCGCTACTCGGCATTGCGTATGTGGGGCACTACCTACCTCTCTCGCTGAGGCTCTCCACTCACTACGCGTTGGCTCTCTCGCTGATCTCGGTGGCGGCGCTGGTGGCTACGTCGCATTTCCTGACGAGGAAAAGGGTTACGCCGTTTAAAGCCGCCGTGGGGTTGGCACCGCTTGCTCTCTTCCCAGCCACCCACTTGACGCTTGTCTACCTGGCGCACATGTGGGAGTTCCCCTACCTAGTCACTTTGTCGCAGGTTTTGCTTTCCCTAGCTTTGTTACTTACGGCCACTATGTACGCCACGGTGCACTCGCTTGAGGTTGGCACAACCTACGAACACACACTCATCCGCACACTGCTCATCTTCTTCGTGCTTCCGGCCTTGTTCTACCTAGTTCCCTTCCGCTGATGCCCTACACGCCGGCGGAAGACAGCTACCTAACTCTGGAGGCGCTGGAAGAACTTGACTCGGGGGATCTCTGCGTAGATGTGGGGACGGGGTCCTGTATCTTGGCTAAGGCGTTGCTTAGCAAGTGTAGACAGGTGGTGGCCTTAGACGTGGATATGGAGGCCTGTAGATCCTGCCCCGGAGAGGTAGATGTGGTGTGTGGCGACGCCGCGGAGGCGTTGAGGAGATGCGACGTGTTGGTGTCGAACTTTCCATATTTGCCGCCCGAGGAGCCCCTAGACATTGCCGTACACGACCTGGGCATTGTGCCTAAGTTGCTGAGGTGGGTGGTGGCTCACAGGCCGCGGGTCGTCGTGTTGACCTTCAGCTCGCTTGGGCGGGCGGAGCATTTGATGGAGACGTTGAGGGCCGTGTGCCGCGTGACGAGGATCTCAAAACTGCACATGTTCTTCGAAGACATCGTCACAGTCATCGTCACCTGTCCCCAGGTTGATATCCAAGGCGAGACTGGTACTGAGCTGGTGTAAGCGCCGGCTGAAAACTTATAATGTCCGAATATGTGTGGCGACGTGTCGTCTATGTATGCTTACGAGGCTCTCCCAGTGGCCGAGTGGTTTCGACGTAATAGGGAACTTGCTGGCTTCCACAACCCCACTAGGGCGTTGTACCAGACGGTTAGGGAGCTGGTGGAGAACTCTCTCGACGCCACGGAGACCTACGGGATACTCCCCACGATTTATCTGAGGATAAACGTAGAGGATGAGGCGAAGAGTTGGGTGTCTGTATACGCCGAGGATAACGGAATCGGAATCCCCGGCGCCGAGATACCAAACGTCTTCGGCCGCGTCTTTTACAGTAGCAAGTATAGGATAAAACAACACAGAGGTGTCTTTGGACTCGGCCTTAAGATGGTGGTTTTATACGCACAAAGCACGACAAATAAGCCGGTATACGTCAGATCCGCTACGTTGAAGTCTGACAAGATATATGAATATCAAATAATGATAGATACAAACAGCAACAGCCCCATCATACTCGACAGGAAGGAGTACCCCAATAAGTATAGGTGGCACGGCACCGCAGTCAAGGTCTACCTAGAGGGGAGCTGGCTGGCGGCTAAGAAGAGGATAGAGGACTACCTTAAAAGGACGGCGATTATCGCCCCGTACGCCGAGATAGTGTTTAAAGGCCCCGACACGGAGCTTTGGCTAAAGAGACGCACCACCAAACTTCCTCCGGCGCCTAAGGAGGGGTTGCCGCATCCAAAAAGCATCGATGTAGATACGTTGAAGCAGATGGTGGCTGAAAGCAGAGGCATGACCCTCCTCGAGTTCTTGATGGAGAGCTTCGACGCTGTGGGCGAGGGTACAGCTAAGGCGTTTCTCGAGTGGGCAGGCTTCAACCCAAACATGAAGGTCACGGCTATAACGCCGGAGGAGGCGGTGAGGCTGGTGGAGAAGATGAAGCAGTACGACGGCTGGAGGAGGCCGCGCTCCGAGTGGCTCTCCCCAGTGGGGCCTGAACTTCTGGAAATAGGCGCCAAGGCCATTCTCGGCGCCGAGGCCGTCTTCGCGGTGACGCGGAAGCCCGAGTCCTACGGCGGCCACCCATTTATAATAGAGGCCGCAGTGGCGTGGGGCGGCCAGATACCCCCCTCAGACAAGCCGGTTCTGTTGCGTTACGCCAACAAAATCCCGTTGCTATATGACGAAGGCGCCGACGTCGCGAGGAAGGTCGTGGACGAGTTCAACTGGCAGAACTACAAGGTGAAGTTCCCCGCCTCTCTGGCCGTGATTATCCACGTCTGCTCCACCAAGATACCGTATGCGTCCGCGGGGAAGGAGGCCATAGCCGAGGTGCCCGAAATAGAGAAGGAGATGCGCCTGGCGCTTAGAGACGCGGCGAAGAAGCTGAGACTATACCTCTCCAGGAAGGAGAAGGAGATGGAGATGCTTAACAAGTACGTGTCTCTTGCGAAGTACGTGGACGAGATAGCGCACAACTTAGCAATAACTGCAAGGCTTGACAAAGATACGCTGGCTAAACGCCTCCACAGGCTGATTGAGATGAAGATAGGCCTCAGTGTTGAGGAATTGGTGAAGCACACCCTTTCCCTTTCAGCGGCACCGCAGGAGGCCGAGGAGGCGGCGGCCGCCCAGTAGCCATATAAAACTTTTATTTTAGCCACTCTCACACGCCGTGACCACCAGAGCCGAGTTCCTAAAGCGGCTGGAGAGCTGGGGCGTCAAGCTGGCAAAAGACGTACTAGAGCTGAAGGAGCCCGTCATGGAGATTCCGGCTAGGACTCTCAGCAACACTATCTGGGATGAGAAGGCGAGGATGTTGAAGCTAGGTCCCGAGAAGATGCATAGGAGGTTCCTCGATGTGAAGGAGGCGCGCCGCTTTATGCAGACGGTTCTAATGCTCCGCCTCATCGTGGAGGCCATTAGGGAAGACGTCTATCCTACAATACGCGATTTATACTACAACGGCAAACACACAATAATCTTCAAAGACCCGCTGAGCAGGTTCCATAGGGAGAACACCTGGGATGAGCAGTCCGAGTCTAACGCCGTGATAGAGGATATTGAGGTAGCGACGAACGTCCTACGCGAGGAGATGGGGGTCTCGGCTGACGTCAAGGGTAAGATTGTTGGGCCTATAGTGGTTAGGTCGCAGGGCTATGAGCTGGACGCGTCTAAATTCGGCGAGACGGCGCTCAGCTTGCCTGTAAACGTCGACGGGCTTGAGATCGTGAAGGTCGAGGCGGCGTATGTTCTCGTGGTTGAGAAAGACGCCATCTTCCAGAGGCTGGTTAGGGAGAAGTACTGGAGTCAGGAAAACGCCATATTGGTAACGGCTAAGGGGATGCCTGACAGAGCCACGCGGCGCTTCGTTAGGAGGCTGAACGAGGAGTATAAACTGCCGGTGTATGTGCTCACAGACGGCGACCCATATGGATGGTACATATACTCGGTCTACAAAAGCGGTTCGATTAAGCTTAGCTACGAAAGCGAGCGCCTCGCCACGCCAGACGCCAAATTCCTTGGACTGACCGCAACCGACATAGACGCGTATAAGATTTCGGACAACTACGTCATTGCGGCGAACGACCGAGACATTAAAAGGGCGCAGGAGCTACTGCGTTACCCCTGGTTCCAGAAGCCCGAGTGGACGCGTGAGATCAACCTCTTCCTGAAGAAGAAAAAGAAGGTGGAGATAGAGGCGTTGTCGACACATGGCCTTAAGTTCCTCCACGATTATCTAAGGGACAAGATACGTGGCAAAAGGTTTATCGATTAGTAAGGGTCGCCGTTGGGGTTCGGCGTTCTGCTTCTCTCAACCGCCACCTCAACTCCCCCCACCGCCGAGTAGCCAGCCTCCGCCTGTCTCTCAACCTCAAGCCGCCTCTCTGTGGCTTTTGTCTCCTCCTCCAGCTGGATCTTCTCCACGCGCAGACCCGCCGGCTTCGGCTCCTCCGCCGTCTTGGCGTATGGCTTACCCGCCTCCGCCGGCTTCACTTCTGTCTTCAGCCGGACGTCTGCCGCCTCCTCCGCCACGCCTATAAACACCATCCCTACGCCTGCCTCTACCTCCGCCTTGCATCTGACGGCCTTAACCACGCCGTTTGAGACGGCGGCCTCTACGGTGAGACGGGGTTGGGCGATTTTCACCGCGTCGGCGCCGAGGCCTTCTTTAGTCTGAGTATATAGGGTCGCCGAGGCCTCCTTTAGTCCTATCTAAAATATATTTATATATGTTGTCTATTTAGACCTATGCGCGGCGAAACGAGAAAGGTCCAGCTCACAGGCGGGGCTACCCTCATTGTGAGCCTGCCCAAGGAGTGGGCTAAGAGGATTGCTCTTTCTCCCGGCGATGAGGTCATAGTGGTGACGCAACCTGACGACACGTTGGTTGTCATACCGAAGAAGCTTGGTAAGAGGGCCGGCGTCGTGGCGGAGCTTGCGATAAACCAGCCTGTTGCGGTAGAGGAGGTGGAGAAGCTTTTTATGACGCTTTACATAGGCGGCGCCGAGACGATTATAGTCAGATTCTCGCCGCAAGCCATTGGCCTGCGGAGGCAGATCAAGGACTTCATCAGGAGGAGGGTGGTGGACATGGAGATAGTGGAGGAGGCCAGCGATAGGCTGATTGTGCAGTCTATGGTTTCCGCCACGGAGCTCGCCGTGAGCGATATCGCTGGGAAGATGATGCGGCTTGTGGAGAACATGTTGAGCGATCTGATGGCTGGGCTTGAGCGAGACGACGTAGCGCTTCTGAAAGACGTGATCGAGCGTGACGACGAGGTGGACAGGCTGTATTGGCTTATGGAGCGGCAGCTCAAGAGGGCGGCTATGTCGAGGTACGTGATGCTTGAGCTGAAGATCGACGACCCTAGAGACATCGTGGAGTTCGTGATAATATCGAAGTCTATTGAGCGCATGGCTGATCACATATGTAGAATAGCTTACGTAAACCAAGAGGAGAAGGTCGACATGCGCGTCTTATCGCCTATACTGACCAAGGTGGCTGACTTCTTGAGGCAAGCGGAGACGCTTCTGGTAGCCGGGTCAACTCCGCAGAGGATAGCGGAGCTCCAGAGCGAAATCGCGGCGTGGAGCCAGAAGGTTAGGAAAGAGGAGGTGCTGTCGGACCCCGCAACCTCCATAGCCAAGGAGAGCGCGGTCAGACTAGGCGAATATATCGGCGACATAGTGGAGTCCCTCGGCAGAATAATGCTAAAGGACAAGACAATAGTCTTAGGAGAGGGCAAGCCGTAACAGCAGTAAACCCAGTTTTCTACGCCGCGGCGGCGCCAGGACATGCTACGGTCTCTTGCCGACTCGCAACGACATGTTGTTTCTAGAGTCCAGCGAACTCCGCGGGTTGCCGGAACGCACATCACGGTGTTTGTTGAAGGGTTGGGCGAAAATGTTAAAAACCCCTCCAGTCTAGGCTCAGCCATGGCAACCGAACAAACAATACTGGTAGGCAAAAAGCCAACCACGAACTACGTAATTGCGACAGTAATGGCGTTCAACGCCGGCGTTAAGAAAGTTGTGTTGAAGGCCAGAGGCGCGGCCATATCCAAGGCTGTGTCGACAGCTGTGATGGTGAGAGACAGATTCCTGCCTGGCAAGGTGCAGATTAAAGACGTAAAGCTACTGAGCGACAAGGTTCAAGGCCAGGGCGGCAGAGAGCGCACAGTCGCCGCGGTCGAGATCGTCATCGAAATGGCGTAAGGTTTTTTCCGCATCGACGCCTCTTTTTGATGTCCCTCGCCGACGTCGTGCAAAATCTTTCTGATCTACGCATCCACGACCCTCCCTATGGTGAGTTTACCATTGCCCGTATCTTGAAGGAGTCGGAGGGCCGGTGGACCCCCCTCTTTAGGGAAGTACGCAGGGGTTTTGTTGGCGTTGGCAACATCCTGGACAGCCGATCTAAGCTTTATAGCTACCTAGGCGTCAGAAGCGACGAGGAGGCGTATACAAAGCTTCTTAACGCGTTGGAGAAGCCCGGGAGGCTGGAGAGGGTTTCCGCCTGGAGGGACCTCTACAGGATGGTTGAGTCGCTTCACGACCTGCCCATGGTTCGCTACTACGAGAAAGAGGCACGGCCCTACGTAACTTCTGGGGTGGTGGTCGGCGTTGGCGTGGACGGGATTATGAACGCCTCCATCCACAGGTTCTCGCCAATTACAGCTAGGAGGGCTGTTGTCAGGCTGGTGCCCCGCCACCTCTACCAAATATACAAAGCCGGCGTGGAGGCGGGGAGGGAGGTCCCCATCGCTGTGGCGTGGGGGGTGCACCCGCTGGTGTTACTGGCGGCCGCCTCCTCTCCTCCGTTCGGCGTTTTTGAGCTGGGAGTTGCCTCTAGCCTAATGGGTGGGTTGAAGGTGATGGAGCTGGACAACGGCGCGGTGGCGCCTTTTATGGCATCTGTGGTTATAGAGGGCTATCTGACCAGGGAACTAGCCGAGGAGGGCCCGTTCGTCGACATTGTCGGGGTTTACGACCGCGTGAGGAGACAGCCCGTGGTTAGAGTAGAGAAGATATACGTGCTCCGGGACGACGCCGTTGTTCACTACTTGTTGCCCGCCGGCTTGGAGCACATGTTGTTAATGGGCTTCGAGAGAGAGGCCAAGATCTGGCGCGCCGCGAGGTCCGTGGTGCCGAGGGTTAAGAAGGTTAGACTCACCAGGGGCGGGTTCGGCTGGCTCGTGGCCGTGATTTCGCTGGCAAAGTCCGTAGAGGGCGACGCCAAAAACGCCCTCTTGGCGGCCTTCGCCGCACATCCAAGCCTTAAGATGGCGATAGCGGTAGACGAAGACATAGACCCAGACGACCCCGTGTCTGTGGAGTGGGCCATCGCGACGAGGCTCAGAGCGGATAGAGGCATCTTCGTGGTGCCGTACGTCAGGGGATCCACCCTTGACCCTGTTGCGCTCAACGAGGAGGGGCTGACGCACAAAATAGGGATAGACGCAACACGGCCTCTCGACGCAGACCCCACGCTCTTTGAACGGGCGAGGATACCGGAGTAAAATATTATATAGTAAAATATATCTCTGACGGTGTCTCGCGAGTATGCGAGGGAGATAGTTCTTAAAATCGCCGATGCGGTGGCTGGGGGGCAGGTGGTGCCTGTGGAGACCGCGCACGTCTCTGGCGTTTCATACCTCACCATAGGGGACTACGGGGCCGAGTTTTTGGAATTCCTGGCGTCTACAGGCGCCAAGGTCTCCGTCTTCACCACGTCTAACCCAGCTGCAGTGGATCTCGGCGGCGTGTTGACGGTCAGCAACGAGGTGCTGAGGGGGCAGGAGAGAATTTCCAGAGCTTTGCGCGCCTTGGGTGTGAGCACTGTGTTTTCCTGTGCGCCTTATGACTTCGTTCTGACTAGGCCCCGCACATTCCACGCCTGGGCAGAGTCAAACGCCATAACCTACATCAACACATTTAGGGATGCCTGGTCCGACAAGAACCCAGGCCCCCTCGCGTTGCTGGGCGCGATTGCGGGCTTCGTCCCAAGGACGAGCCTCTACACCCTCGAGGGGAGGCGTCCCACCACATTGGTGAAGATAGACGTGGGACCCCTGGACTCTTTGGAGGCTGGCATTGTGGGCGCCCTCATAGGAGAGCGTTTGGGTTCCGGCGTGCCGTATTTAAGAGGGGCGTTGTTTATAGATGAAGAGAGTAGGAGGGAATTCGCGGCGGCTCTCTCCACCTATTCCTCCATGGTGTTTGCCGTGGTGGAGGGGGTGACGCCGAACTGGAGGGAGTACCTAGCCGTAGCGGAGTTCCGCGACAAGATCGAAATATCCAGAGACGACGTGGCTGGGTACTTAAAGGATGTGGGGGAGCCCGACGTTGTTTATTTCGGCTGTCCCTTTGCCGACGTGGATACGGTCTTGTGGATCCTCGGCGAGGTGAAGAAGAGGGGACGCGCCAAGAGGCCTATATATGTGTCGACGTCGCCCGGGGTGTACAGGCAGTTAGGGGATCTGGCGAAGGCCGCGGCCGACCTCAACGTGCATATATTTGCGGGGGCTTGCCTAGTCGTTTCGCCGTTCACTAGAGGCTTCAGGCATATCGCGACCAACTCCCTCAAGGCCATTTTCTACATCCCGCGGCTCCACGGGGTCAAGGTCTTCCCCTGCAAAAGAGAACGGTGCATAGAGCTCGCATATGCTTAAAACAGTCGTAGGCGGCAAGGGGCGGGTCTCCGCGCCTGTCGTGAAGCTGACATCTCCGGTCTCCTTTCTAGGCGACTTGGATCCGGAGACGGGGAAGCTAGCTGGGTTCGACGTTACGGGGAAGATCGTGGCATTGCCTTTTGTCAAGGGCTCCACCGTGGGCCCCTATGTTTTGTGGAGCGCGGCGAAGAAAGGTAAGGCGCCGCTGGCTATCGTGGCGGAGAAGCCCGACCTCATGCTTGTAACTGCCTGCGTCCTCGCCGGCGTACCGCTGTTTCAGGGACACGTAGACGCGGAGTGTATAAATATCGACCTAGAAACTGGGGAGTATGAGCGTTGCTGATAGGGAGCTTCTAGCTAAACTGGCGCTCCTAATGCTAGAGGAGCTGGCTCTTAGGCGCAACAGCAGAGTCAAGCCGAGGTACTGGAAGACATTTAGAATGGCGGAGTTTTGGCTAGGCAGAGAAACCGCGCGCAGGGTGCTGGAGAGGCTTGTGGCGGGAGGTTACGTAAAGATCGACGGGGAATACGTCGTTTTGCTGAAGCGGTTTACTCCTCAGAAGTCTCTCCGCGCCGTGTTGAGAGACGCCTACAGTCTCCTTGCCACTGGAGCGCCTCGATGATTTCGTCCGGTATTTCGTGTATGTTTTCTCCGTAGAGGACGGCCCTCCCGGCAAGCCACAGAACCGTGTCTATGTGAAGCGGCGGCACGCCGCTCTCCTCAGCCACGCGGCTCCACACAGCCTGCACGTCTCTCTGCCGCCTCATGGCCTCCGCGGGCGGCATGTCGATAAGACCTGCGCACCAGGTCAGGTGTGCCACTCTGAAGTCTACGGGTATGGGTATTTCAAAGGGCAACGGCCTGTCTAAATTTCTGCTACACATATATACATAGTTTAGGATCTTGATGGAGAAGACGAGGGTCTTCTGGTGGGGATCCACGTCTAGCAGGGTTGAAAGCTTCCTCAACGTGTTGAGTAAATTCTCCAGGTCCGGGGAGTATCTACAAACCTTGGCAACACGCCGCCGCCTCGCCTCAACCCCAATTTTGAGGAAGGGGCTAGCCTCTAGGTATACCAGGAAGTCTTTACAGACGTCTGAAACCCCCCTCTGGGAGAAGTAGCGACCGAAATACTGCCAGTGCTCCTCCCCCTTACCGGCGAGTCTGTAGCTCACCAGCGCGTTTAACATGGCTAGTTTCGCCCCCACCTCCTCGCTGTGTTTCTTAACAACATCGCATACTGCAACGTACTGCGGGTCTCTCCTCTCAAGTTGCAGTATGGCCCCTATGCCCAGCCGTCTAAAGACCTCAACTATTCTTCTTAATCGCCGTTCTCCTGCCATTATGTTCAGTTTTGTGTTGCCACGTATTTATCATTTCAGCGAGTTCGGCGTATCTTTTTTGTTGCGGGCGTCTACTTGTGAGGACAGCCACCAGCGCCACTATTAGACATATAGACCCAAGGGCTCACTGGCGTACACCACAGCGGCAATACAAGAATACTCTAGCTCTTTCGAACCGCGACTCTGCGGTGGTACTGGACGGGGGTTTTTACTCCGCATCCTAGGCTTGTTGGGCAGAGTCCCCAGGAGTTCATGGTCTCGCAACTGGGCACCGCGTATTGTTTTCTGCCGCCTGTCTGGCCTGCGATGTGTTGCACTTGGTAGCGGGTGATCTTTTCGTTAAAGTCAGGAGCTGTGCGGAAGAGGTCCACGATTTGGTCTACCTCCCATCCGCGCCAGAGCAGGTAAGTTGTTATGGCAAATCTGGCGGTGTGTGGGAGGTTCTCGCCGTTTTTGAGAGCGTCAAGTATAGCCTTCATACACGGCGGGTCGCCTCCTTTTACTGTTTGTTGGGGCATCTGCAACGGACGCTGGGCGTACCTCTTAATTGCGTCTTCGAGCTGGGAGAGGTCCACCGAAGCCGCGACTCTGCCCACTGCCAGCTCGTTGTCTCTGACTATTTGGAAGATGCGTTCCTCATACGCCTCTTCGAGGAGGCGTTCAAAGTCGTCGATGGGCACTATCACCCAGCCCTTGACCACAGGCCTATTTATCATGGCCCAGTAGGGGTCCTGCGGGGCGTATCTCAAGTAGGAGGTCCACCTCACCGCGATGGGGGTGTTGTAGGCGGCGACCACTATGCCGGAGACCACCTCATGGGCCGGCCTTGCGTCTACGCCGAGGTCTCTTGCTATTTCTATCTTGCATCTGGGGTCTTGTATCCCCGGGATCTTTTTTAGGAGTTCCCTGAAGCTTTTGCTCTCTGCGTCTGCGAACCTCCTCAAGACGTATTGGTTTTTTGTGGCCGCCGCCACGTAGAGGGCTAGCCTAGCCGCCACCGCGGTCTCTTCAGGCGTGTCTATACACCGCCGGGGGTTGAAGGGCTCCCTAGCCAGGGACTTCCTAAGCCTCTCCACGGCTCTCTCCACCGCGGTTTTATCGCTCAATACGGCGTCTAGGAAGAAGCCTCTTCTAGAGAGATATACGGCCGACTTGTTGAGAAATGGGAAGTAACACGCCAACTCGCTGGAGGCAACATTACAGCTCACGGACATATTGCTTCTCCTCTTTAAAAACTAGCTGTGTAAACTGAATATGTCTAGGGTAGGCGTGAGCTCTCTGTACCGCCCGCCTGTTGTTTTGGCTACTTGTTTTAAAAACAAGCTCCTCTCGGTGGCCACCACGTGAAGCCTTCTAAACCTCCGGGCAAGGTTTAGAACTCTCTCGGTGTCTGCGGTCCGTCCGTCGGATATCACCACGACCTCGCGGTGGATGCCGTGGCTGTGTAAAAGCTCTAAAGCGGAGGCGAGCTCCGTGCCGCCCATGGCGTATATATACTTGACGATCTCGGCCATTTCCCTGAGGTAGATGTGCACAGGGTGTGGGGTCCACATAAACTCGGCCTCTGTGTTGAAGAGTACCAGGGAGACGGAGCCTCTGAGATATGCCATCTGGCGGAGGTACCTGACTATGGCGCCTTTTGCGACCTTAAGCTTTGTCCACCTCCCGACGTATTCCTTCATGCTCCCCGAGACGTCGAGAGCTATGTAGACCGGCTTGTCGACTATATGGGTGTATTCGCGTATGTGGATGTCCTCGTCTGAGAAAGGCTTGTTTTGCATAGACTTCCTCGTAATCGACATAGCGGTCCTGATCACGTCGAGGTCCGTGGCCGAGACGTAGGGGCGGTAGTGCCTTATAGTCTTCACAGCTGACTTCACGTGGAGACTCCCCTCGCTCCGTGCCGTTATCCTGCCTTGCGCCTCCTCAAGAGCCTCCTTGGGGAGGTCTAGCCGTCTTATTACTTCCAGCTTTACACGTGGAGACGCGTCCACGGGCACGTGCCTATTTACTATATGCGCGAGGGTGGGGGCTTTTTCGCTTCCCACGGACCCCACGGCCGGCGCGGCAACGAGCTCCCCCGTGTTTGGAATACACATAATGGCGTCTTCAACCATCTTCTTCGCGACGTGTGGGTCGGCGCGGAGGGCTCCGGCTAAGTTCTGCGCCAAGATCTCAATAAGCTTCTCCCTGTTTACCTCCCCAAGTTGCGACCTGGCGTATACGTCGGCTACTGCGTAGATGAGGCTACGGATAGACACGCCCCTTAAGCATTCGTATATAGCGACAACTAGACTTATCAACTCATCCATGGACCGCTCGGTTGAGTAGGTCGATCAACGTCTCTTTGGTCTCGGGGCTGTGGGGGAGGTTCGCCGCCAACGCCTTTTTCAAATCCTTCAGCTCCGGCTCTCTGCGTTGAGTCCAGGCAGTGGCTACTGCGTCTGCTAGGGCGTAGCTAAGCGACCTTATAGACTGCGGGTACCCCGCCCTCTGCGCCTCGGCGGCGAAGTTCGCCAGTATCTCGGCCAATTTAGGCGGGATTTCTACCTCCAGCTCCCCCAGCGCTTCCCTCGCCTTCCACATCAATATTGACCTCAGAATTTCTTTATCCGGCATCTTAACCTCGACAAATTTAAACCTATCTGCAAGCGCCTCCGACAGTTCATATACGCCTTCGTACTCGCTGGGATTCGCCGTGCCTATGAGGGCGAAGTCCGTTCTTATTCTGTAGCCTCTGATGTAGACGTAGTGCTCCTGTATAGCCTGTAGCAACGCTGCTTGTGCGTATGGGTTTAGCCTATTGAGCTCGTCCATTACAAGCACGGTGCCGTGCGCCATGACCAGAGGCCCCGGTATGTAGGCGAGGGGGTGGTCGAAACCTGCTTGCAACACAACAGCAATGTCTATGTCGCCGGTTAGGTCCACGGCGGTCATGTGGGAGTGACACGCCACCTCCACATAGGGGGGATCTCCCAGGGCGAGAAGCTCGGCTATGGCCTCTGCTAACGTGGTTTTCCCCAGCCCCACAGTGCCCACGAGCACGACAGGTCTTCCTATCATCAAGCCGCTGAGTACGTCGAGCACCACGTCGTCAAGCCCCCTCAACACTCGGTTTATCCTAGCCCTGATTTCGCTCAACCCCAACTGCTTCACCCTGTTCCTCACCATCTTAGGTACGTCGAGCGGTTGCCGTTGCAAGAGCTCCGATAGTCTCACGGCATCTGCGGTTCACAGTTTTAAATACCTAAAAAGAGATGGACACAGTTAAAAACGGGACATGTTGCCCTTTGACGTATGACTATTCGCGTGATTAAGGCAGGCGACATCTACAGGGTGGAGGGACCCGCCAAGGTTGTGGTGAGAAGCGGCCAGATCTACGCCACTGGCGTGATTTATGCAGAGGGGCAGAGCTTCACCGTGCTAAGGGCGCGGCGGCTGGCCATAAAGGCCGTGACAGACGCTGAGGTGGAGTTTGTGTTGGGCCCTGGCGCCCTTTTGGAGAAGGCGGCGCCCGGCGAGGAGATAATAGATGAATGGGAGCATCGGATCTCCAGCTTGGACCCCCGAGGCATCATATTAATACTCGGCATGATGGATGTCGGGAAGTCCACCATGGCGGCTATGTTGGGGAACAAGGCTCTGTCAAGGGGATATAAGGTGGCTATCATAGATGCAGACGTGGGACAGAACGACTTGGGGCCGCCTACGACTGTGTCGCTGGCTAGGCTCACGCGGTACGTGACGCACCTCAGGCAACTTGTGGCCGAGAAGAGCATATTCCTCCAGTCCACAAGCCTGGAGAAGATATGGCCGCGGGCTGTGGAGAAGATAACAAAGGCGGTGGAGTACGTGAAAAACAGGTGGCAAGTCGACACTGTTGTCGTGAACACGGACGGCTGGGTGCTGGACGAAGATGCCGTGGTTTTTAAACGCCAGCTCATAGACAAGATAAAGCCTACGGTCATAGTGGCTATACAGGTGGAGAACGAACTAACGCCCATACTCAACGGCTACGGCAACGTCATTGTCCTGCCTCCACCTCCATATGTGAGGAAACGGTCGAGGGAGGACCGTAAAATACATAGGGAGATGGGCTACGGCAGGTACATATTCCCGCCCATAGAGTTGGCGATATCTCTTGATAAAATCCCGCTCTGCAACTTGCCATTATTTCAGGGCGTTGAAATAAGCGAAGACATGAGAAGAATACTTGCGAAGGCCATAGGCATGTCTATAATAAAGGCGTATCAGCAGGGGGCCCGGGTATATGCCGTAGTAAACAGCGGCAGCTGGGCCTTCAAAAAGGTCGGAGGTTTCCAGGTTGCGTGTATACCGCAGGACTTCGAAAAAGGTCTACTCGTCGGGCTGGAGGACAAGGAAGGCTTCTTGGTGGGTCTCGGCGTGTTGAAGAAAATCTACCTTGACAGAAAGAAGGCGGTGATATATACAACTGCTGAGGTTGAGAAAAGGATTGGCGAGGTGAGTTGCATAAGACTGGGGCTTGTCCGGCTCGACGACAGCTTTAACGAGGTGGAGAAGGTACCCGGCCTACTGCGGGCAGAGGCCGCTTAGAATATTTATAAAGACAAGCAGAGAGACGTAGGAATGAGCGTAGCGGGCAGCGTCGGATAGGTGACGAGCTCATCTCGCAGCGATTCCCTTATACAACCTCTTGCAGATCCGCCAGCGTCCCTAGAAACGTCATATCGGGGAGGTATATCTCCACCTCCTCCGGCCTCCACTCCACGTATTTAAGCAGAGTGCGCCCCTCTGAGGCCATTTGGGGGATTTCGCGCACGTCAACGCCGGTTATAAGGGGATGTGAGGCCGGCAGAACCACTATCTTAAGCCGCGCCCGCCTTTTGCAAGGCTCGCCGTATAGAGCCCTACACATCCTGGACCTAGATGTCCGCATCTTAAGTAGCGCCGGCTCCTTCACGGCGTAGCCTATTTCATCTCTGATGACCACAGCTGGGTGCGTGTGTCCCATGATCACCACGTCTGCCTTCTCTAAGTCCTGCTTCGCCGGCTTTACGTGTCCGTGGACGAGAAGGAACCTGTCAATCAACACGCCGCGGGTCGGCGCGACCTCAACGCCGTTGATCCCGCTGGCGATCTCTTGAAGAAGCGAGTCATGGTTGCCCGGGATGAGGAGCATGGGCACCCTCCTCGCCACGGTAGATAGGAATGCCCTGACCTCCTCGGCGCTCTCCCGGGGCACCGGTAGCTCATGTTTGACGTCGCCCAGGACGACTACAGAGGTGACGTTGTGCATATCCACAAGTTCCAGCACCTTCTCCACAAGCCTCCTCGTCTGACTCATGACGTTCACGCCCTTAACCCTCCGGAGCTCCACCTCGTAGCCCACATGGGTGTCTGCTAGAAGCAGGAGTCGCTCCCGGCGCAGGCTCAGTACAAGGCCGCGCACACATCACCTCCCCGGTCTAAATAAATGCTTTCTCAGATCCACTGCCGCCCTCGCCATCTCAAGGGTTGCAACAGACCGGGTTCTATACGGCGGAACTCCAACGCTTTTATGAACAGCCATGCGCTCGTCGAAATGCACCACGTAGACTCTGCCCAGCCGGCTGTACATTTTCAGAAACTCTCGGCCTGGTCTCCCCACGACTTTGTTAAGCACAACGCCGAGCGCCTTACCTCTGAGGGCCGCGTGCAGGGTCTCCACGGCGTTGAGGGTTTCATAATCTTCGTCCACCACGTAGATCACTCCGTTGCATCTAAGTAAGGCCTTCAGATGGGGTCTATCCGTGAGCTGAAACGCCGGGAAGTCTACCACCCTCACCTCAAAGTTGCCCCCGCCGTCAAGGGGCTTGACAACGCCAGTGGAGAGGCCAAACACAGCCCGCCAGACGTAGGCGAGGATCTCGGCAAAGGTCGACTTGCCCGTGCCGCCCTTGGCTCCGCTCGTTACGCAGACGTCCACATTTCTACATCTCGCTTTATAGCCTCCTTATAGGTGACTATTAACCACATCTTAGGACGTGGAGAAGGCGTATATGCACGGCGAGATCACGCTGGAGGAATACGTAAGGTTGTACTATCTAAAGCGGAGGAATCCCCTTCTGTATCTCCTAGTTAGGTTATATTACCTGTTGTGACAGAACTCCATCGCCTTTTTTCTGTCTCTAAGGCTTAGCCTGTACCCGTCTTCGCCATCGCTGTAGTAGCTCTTCAAAGTCTCAACCAGCTCAAATCCGACGGCCTGGTAGAGCTTAAGTGCCGCCTCGTTGGTAACCCGCACCTCTAGGAAGACCTCGCCCACCTTTCCCTCGGCCAGCAACTTAAGTGCGGTGCACAGTAGCAGTTTGCCTACGCCGCGTCTCCTGTATTCGGGGTCTGTGGCGATGGATATAACGTGGGCGGCATCGCCTTCTACGCAGGTGATTATGTACCCTGCCACCCTGCCGTCGGCTATATACACGTAGGAGTTGTCGCGGCAGTACGCACATAGAAACTTCAAAAGCTCTACGCTATACACGTCGTCCGGCTTGAAGGACCTTACCTCGACTTCATAAATGCCTGGTATATCCGACGCTTGGCATCTCCTAAGCACTGGGGGAAGATGCGCCGCGGTTTTAAAGCTGTACGACGTTTGGATTTTAGCTACAGTACATATATACAACGTCGCGGAGTTGTACGTGTACGCCTTCGTTGACTTGCCTTTCAGCCCCTCGGGCGTGACTCACCTAGTCAGACTGCACAGGTCGGTGGGTTTTGAGCGGGAGTTGCAGGAGGTGGCGGAGGTCCTGAAGGTGGCTAAGGAGGGCAACAACAACGTGTTGGCGGTTGTGGTGGCGCCCTACGGCTGGGGGAAGAGCGAGTTGCTGGACGAAATAGAGACTTACGCCGCCAGGGAGGGGTTCGACGTGGTTAGAACTGCGCTGTCGCTTGAGGGCGAGTTCACCATAGAGGTGGCCGCTAAGAAGCGGGATAAGCCGATGTTGGTCTTGATCGATGAGGCCGACGAGATCTCGCGGATCGCGGCGGCGCACAAGCTCGGGGCGCTCAGCGACGAGAGGTTCGTAAAGCTTATACAAAAAGTCGCGACGTATATAAGGGCGTTGCTTGAGCCCCGCTCCTACAGACACATATTGGGCGACCCCGAGAGGTTTAACAAAATAGCCATAATAGTTGCCTTAACTCCACAGCTGTACTACACGATCTTGAAAAACGTGGTGCCGGACGTATTCGACATAACCAGCGGCAGGGTATACCGCGAGATCGTGCTAGACACCCGGTTTCCCTTTTGGCAGTTTATAGAAGCGGTAAAACAGAGACTTTTGGCTTACTCCTCGCAGGAGAGGCTTAAGAAGATTGAAAACGGCGAGGTAGACCCCCTGAGCCCCTTCACGCTTCACGAACTAGCAGCGGTCTACCACCTCGCCAGGAGGAGAGGCGAAGCCGCACCAAGGCCTTTGATGAAGCTGGTCGCGAGGCTTTTCCAGCTTAAGAAGGAAGGGAGGCGGCTTGCCAACCTGCTCAGAGAGGAAGGCGTCGACCCAGACATCGACGACGAGGTTCTGGAGCGGGCGTTCGCCGGGGTGCCGTACGACGAGAAGACCCCCTACTCTAAAGAGGTGTACCTCTACAGAGTTCCCTACGAGGACAAGGAGGCGCTCGGCGTCCTTAGGGAATACGCCGTTATGAGAGGCAAAGACCTAGACATGAAAGACGCGAAGAACGTGTCTTACGAGCCGTATCTCTACTTCACGATGCTGGAGCAAGGCAGGCTGTATGTCTACGTAGCGGCTGAGGAAGATCTGCGGCTCGACCAGTACCTGGTAGGCAGGGGGTATCTGGTGTCAGACGACGTGGCCAAGCTGGTTGGGTGGGACGAGGTCCAGAGCGTGGCGGCCGTGGCAAGGGAGATGAGCCAAAGGCTTGAGAACCCGTTGACTCTCCTCGAAGAGGTGGAGCGCGTAATAGGCGTAGACGGCATACGTCTGCGCTTCTGTTGCGGCTACGTGATTTGGCAAAACAACATGGGCATACGGGAGGCATACGTCTTTATCCACGTAGATAGAGAAGACGAGCTGAAAAAAGCGGTAGAAGGCGTTGAGAACGTAGTATCGCAAGGGGCGGTAAACGGCTACGTCGTGGATTACGTCAACGTCTTCATAACCAGCAAGGTGTTGCTGACTGAGACTATACATTCGGCGCTAATGCCGCTTATGTCCGCCTACTGGAAAAGGCTCTACCCCGAGCAGGCTTCGAACTACGTCACTCTGCAGATATACGGCGCGGACAAATTCGAGAAGTTGAAACACGAGCTGGTCCGCCGTGCGGTAGACCAGTTGCTGAGGAGAGAGGCGAAGCCGCCGGAGTTTGTGGATGCACTACGCCTGGGCAGGGAGAGGGTTAGAGAAAACATATTACGCCACACGCTTGCCCTGAAGAGGGGGAAGGAGAAGAAGCAGATAGCGCTGATAAAAGCCGCGGAGACGCTGGACGAGGGGCAGGAGGTGGAGGGCTTAAGGACGTATCGCCAGATAGAGGAAATCCTACTTAACGCCTTTGAGGAGTCTATACACGAAAAGGAGCTGAAGTCTCTTGTCAACGTTTTGTTCCCAACAAACCTCTGGCGCGAGATGAAAGAAGACGACGTTGTGGAGTTGATGAAACTCCGAGGCATCGTCGTCCCCGCCGGCGACAGGCTGTATAAATACAGGGAAGACCTCGCCAGGCGGTATCTGACGGAGATACATAGACAGTTAGAGGCCCTCAGCGAGGTCTCTGTGGAGAAGCAGACGCCGTTCGGCGTGGTGAAGCTCATGAGGAGGATAGAGACAACGCCGCTAGACACCTCGTTCAGAGACAGGAAGACATACGCCAAGGCCCTGAGGGAGGCGTTACAGAAGTTGCTAGAGGCCAGGGAGAGATTTGAAAAGGCGAGGGAGGAGTTGGAGAAAGAGGCGGAGGATAAGGCGAAGCTTCTGAAGAGGATATCTGCAGTTTTGGAGAGGTTCCCTCAGAGATATAAGTTTATAGAACTCGGAAGGCTTGAGGAACGCGACGTAAAGAGAGAAGAGGCGATAGCCCAAAAGGCCGAAGAAGCGTTGAAGATATGGAACGAGATCAGGCACGCGGCGAAGGCCCTCAACTCCAGGCTGGACGTGGAGAGCGACTTGGCGATGTTGCTGGAGCTCCCAGAGCCCTGGCTGGATGACTACGTGACGAACCTGAAGCTCTACGCGGCCGAGCTATCCCGGAGATACGAGAAGTACCTAGAGCAGGAGAAGGCTAGGAAAGCCGCCGTCGAGTGGCTGAGGGCAAAATTTGGAGTGGCCGAGGAAAACTTGGAAAAAGCCCTCGTCGAGGTGACGTCGAAGCTGGGCGTCGATAAGAAACTGCTAGAGGCAGTAGCCCGCCGTGGGAGGGGGGCCATCCTTGACATAGACGAATTAGTGAAAGAAACAGGTCTAGACAGGGCTAAAGTGGAGGAGGAGCTGGAGAGGTTGCATAAGGTCGGCGCAGTAGATAAGAGATATGTCGCCTAGAGTTCTCGTGCTTAGAGACGGCGAGGAGGAAAGAGAAGGATTTGATATCATCATAGACGCCAGAGACGCTCCGCAGTTCTTCGACGTAATCATATTGAGCGGGAAAGAGCTTAGGTCTGTGGTCGCCACGGGGTCCGTGTCTGGCGGCGTCCCAATAGGCATCGGGAAATACACCAAGCGTACCGTCGCGGCTGTGGTGGGGGGTAAGATATACATAAAGGGAAAGCCTCTATCTTTGTATGAAGAAGCGGGTCTTCTCGAAAAGGAGCTCTCCGAGATACTCAACAAGACGGAGACGGACACAGACGCGCTGCTCAGGAAACTTAAGGAGGTGATTATCTCGGAGAGACGCAAATACAAGAGGTCCCAAACCTTGGCGCTAATCAATCAGTATCTGTCAGGGCAGCTGGATTCGTTGCCGCTCCACCTAGTGGACTTGGTGGGAAACATAGACCGCGAGACCCTACGGAAGCTCTTTGAGAAACTTGTGGAGGAGGTGTATTAATGCGTCAGCTATTGGCGGAGATTCTGAGGTACGTCGAGCTGGAACACGTCCAAGGCGTGGTAGAGGTGCCACAACAGCTGAAAGAACTTGTAGTTCCCTGTAATAGCGGGGGGAGCTTGGACTACTACGCAGTGGACTCGGGCTACGTAGTAAGGCGCATAGGCGCCGCCGACGTTTTGATACAGACTGTGGTGGCCGTGGGGAGGGATGTCAAGAGGAGGTTCGTGATGCAGAGGGTGATAGAGGATCCGCACCGGGAGGCAAGGAGAAACGAGCTTCTGTTTGCCGAATCGATAAATGCCGACATAGTGCTAGTCGACGGACCGCTGACGCCGTATGTAAACACGGCGAAAGTCATAGGGGTGTCCAAAGACCCTCGTTTGGCCAGATACGGGCCGCGGATCTCTGAGAGGGATAAAAGAGAAGCCTTCGTGAAGCTTGCAAAGGCTTTAAGCGAGAGGGAGCTGGCAGCTCTGTTGCTATCTGCGTCGGCGCCGGGCTCCTATTTAATCCCGGCAGATCTGGGAGGTCTCTACGGGACTTTTTTCAAATCCGACTGGGTGGTTTATGTTGAGTATCCAAAGCATATAGACGCCGGCCGCTTATGTGCCTTATTTAGGCGATACCCAGTAAGGCTGAGGCTTGCGCATTACTTGGCTAAGGTAAACAGAGAGTATTTGAAAACGGTGGGAGCCATCCTCTCGGGGGTGTTGCGCCCATCCCCCCGGCCTAGGGACTTGTTATAGCCCTCTGTAGACGTATAGGAGCTGTGTAAGCGCCATGTTTATGCAGTCGTCAAGAGAGTCAAAGTTATACTTCTTACATACTTTACGTAACTGTTCCAGCTCTTCCTCAGAAACAGATATGATGATCTGCTCCATGTATTGAGACACAGCGGGAGATTTATACCCCCTTTACAAAAAACGTACACGTAAACATATATATACAAACCCTACTTGGGCCCCTAATGAGAGGTTTTTCGCCACGCATCTCCGCGTTGAGGGAATCGCCAACCCGGAAAATCGACGAACTGCGGGAAAGACTGAAGAGGGAGAATAGAGACGTCATACTCCTCTCCACCGGCCAGCCCAGCATCCCGCCTCCGAGAGAGGTGAGGGAGGCGCTCGCCGAGCTTCTAAAGGTCGGCTCCATGGAACTTTACGGCTACACCCCCTCGCAGGGCGTTGCTGAGGCCAGGCAAGCCGTTTCCGAGGACTTAAAGAGGCTAGGCGGGCTCGACGTGTCTCCCGAGCAGATAGTCCTAACCGCGGGGGGACAGGCCGCCATGTTCTCGACGCTCGCCACGTTGATAGAGCCCGGCGACGAGGTGGTGCTCATGGACCCCACCTACTTCGGCTACCGCCCGCTTCTTGAATACTTCGGCGCATCCATAAAACGACTCGTGACCAGATTGGAAGACGGCTTCCAGCCGGACCCCGAGGCGCTTAAATCCGCCGTAAGCAAAAAGACGAAGGCCGTAGTTCTGGTGTCTCCCGACAACCCCACAGGCAGGACGTTGAGCCTAGAGGCGGCGAGGGCCATCGCCGATTTGGCCAAAGACTATGACTTCTGGATAATCACAGACGAGGCATACAAGACGTTGATATACGAGGGCGCACACGTCTACATCTACAAGCTGGCGCCTGAGCGCACCATCTCCATAAACACCTTCTCGAAGGACCCGGCGATCCCCGGGTGGAGACTTGGATACGTCTACGGGCCTCCCGAGGTGATGCCCAAGATCAAGCTCATGAACGAGGAAATGGTCTACTGCCCACCCTCCTTCGCCCAGAGACTCGTGGCGATATATCTACGATCCGAGACGAGGATGCGATACATCAGGGAGGTGGTCGAGGTGTACCGCCAGAAGCGAGACGTTGCGGTGTCTGCACTGAGGAGGTATATACCCGAGGCTAGATTCGTGGTGCCGTCGGGCGCCATGTTCGTGTTCGTCGATTTGGCGCGGTACATCCAAGACGGCGAGGTCTTCGCCAGAGAGCTCCTGGAGAGGTACGGGGTGGCGGCGGTGCCTGGCGCTTACTTCAGCGAGGTCTACAAAGCGGCGATACGAATCTCCTTTGTGACCGAGACGCCGCAACGGCTCGAGGAAGGCATCCGGCGGATAGGCGAGGCGGTGGGGGCCAAGTGATATCGGTAGAGACTCTGCTGTATGTGATGAAAGGCGGGGAGGTGTTGCTTATACGAAAGAAGCGGGGCCTAGGCACCGGTTACTACAACGGCGTGGGAGGCAAGGTGAAGCCCGGCGAGACCCCTGAGCAGGCCGCCGCTAGGGAGATGGCGGAGGAGGTGGGGGCCGAGCCTGTCGACATGGAGTGGCGGGGCTTTCTGGAGTTCTGGAACTTCGAAGACGGCAGAGTTGAGTCAGTACACTACGTTCACGTCTACGTGGCCAAGGGCTACAGGGGAGAGTTGCGGGGAAGCGACGAGGCGGTGCCCCAGTGGTTCAAAATAGAGGAGATACCATATCAGGAGATGTGGGAGGACGATAAATATTGGTTGCCGGCAGTGTTGAGAGGTGAGAGGGTCTTCGGCCGGTTCCGCTTCGAAAGATGGAGGCTGAAAAAGTGGGAGGTCTACAGACTACTTGATTAAGCTCGCTAGCTTCTCTTTAATCTGAGCCAGCTCCTTGCGTAGCTGTTCGTTTTCCTGTCTAAGCCTTGCGTTTTCCTCGGCGAGCTCCTTACAGTCTTTCGGAGCCGCCGCTTGTTGACACCTGTCGCTCCTCACCCAGTAGTAGAACTCGGTCTTGTCTTTGCGCCACCTCAACTCGCCCGTAGTTACGTCAAGCTCTATCTCTGTGATGAGCATGAAGATGTCGCCTTTGTCAAGGCCGTGTTTGGGGGCCAGCTCGTTGAAGAACCACTCCTTTGCAGAGTCGAAGATCTCCCTACTGCTTCTCCTAAAGGCGTCTGAATCCCTTATCCTGTTGAAAATCTCCTCGCCCTGGGGCCCGAACTTCTCCCTCAGCGAGCCGGCCACGGCGCCGAATAGTAGTCTGAAGAAATCGGGCCTGCCCCCGGCGCCGTATCTGCCGAATAGCCTTCCGGCCGAGGTCTTTCCCGTGTTCCAGCGAAGGACTAATATCTGCCGTCCCTCCCGCTCCTCGACATACGCCCGCTCCACAGTCCTCTCCTCCTCTGCCATGTAACTACATTCAAGTATTTAAATAAATGTCCAACGGCCACAGGTGTATTACAACGTCACATTCCGAGGACGCGTTGCCCAGGGTTGTGAGCTCTGTCTACTAGGCGCCAAAAGCGTGATATTCATAACGGGGCTTTGTCCTTTGAGCTGTCCCTACTGCCCCGTCAGCGCCGAGAGGTTCGGCAGAGATGTCATCTACGTCAACGACGTCCCTGTGCACCGCGTAGAAGACATTCCCCAAATAGTCGCCGAGTACGCCTCAGACGGAGCCGCAATAACCGGGGGCGACCCCTCCGTGGTGCCAGAACGCGTAAAGGCGGTTGCCGACATCTTGAAGCGGGAGTTCGGCGACGGGTTCCACATACACATGTACACGCACATCTTAAACCTCAACAGCAGGAGGACAGGCATAATCGCCGCAAGCAGAGTGGACGAGGTGCGGATACACGTGACGTCAAGGGAACAGGCAAGGGGGAAGGAAAAGTACGTAAAGGCCTTAGCCGCCTCGGGTAAGGCCATAGGCGTTGAGGTGCCCGCGTTGCCCGGCTTCGAGCATCAGATAGCAGAGGCCATAAATCACCTGGCGCCCTACATAAGTTTCGTCAACATCAACGAGCTGGACGTGTCGGAGGCGAACCGCCGCCGGCTGAAAGCGCTGGGCTACAAGGCAGAGGGGCTTAACGTGCCGGGAAGCCTGCAGGCGGCGAGAAAAATCGCCGAGCTGGTCACCGTGCCGGTCCACATATGCACAGGGAGGACAAAAGACATGGCGCAGGTAGGGACCCGCCTCTTTAGACACGCCATGGCAACCGCGCGGCCGAACGAGTATGTGCAAGACGACGGCACAATCGTATACGACGAGGAGGGGAACCACCCAAGAAGCCTACGCGCTAAGAAGATACGCGTAAAACTCACCACAGGAGGGCGAACCCTAGAAATCCTGTAGTTGCGTTTAAAGGCCAGTAAAATACGTGAAGACGCTAACAGTCCTCGTACTCCTAACCTCTTTCGTCCTCGCCGCAACAAACTCCACGGATCCCTTTGCAAAAATAAGCCAAGCCATCGACCAGATCCTCACATCGCTAGACAACTTCCTCCAAAACCTAAAAGAAGTACTAAAGATACACATCACCTCCATCTCCAGGACTCTCTCAATCATACTAGCACTCGTGGGGGCGTTGCTCTACTTCTCCGGCATAAACAAATACGGAGGCCGCGGCATGATAATAGGCGCCATACTCCTCTACCTCCTTGCAGAATTCGTCACAACCCTCTAGAAAACTTACGGGGCTGGTGGACCGGCCGGGATTCGAATTCCCGGGGGACCCCCTCCCGGGATCTCCCGCACGCCAAGCGGGCATCCTTCCGCTAGACTACCGGCCCCGTAGTAGTTCTGGTGGGGGTTTTTAAGTTTTTAGAGGTACGGCAACGCCTGGCCTAAAGCCGAGACTACAACAACGGCCTGACGCGGCCTGCACCCCGTAGAAGAAGACGGAGGAGGGACGCGGACCCTCTTCCGCCAGTGGCTTGTTTCACGTTGTTCGGAGAGAACAATCTATAAATACAACAGTTTTCTATTTATTTATGAATTCCAAACAGACAGTCCTAGTGGTTGTATTAGCCGCATGGTTGTATTAGCCGCATTGATATATGCACAGGGGGTGTTTACCGTCCAGTCAGCCACAGATCCCACAGGAGATTTCAAAGGCCCTGGGTGGTTCGCCCCGCCTCAGAACCCCGTGTTTAAAAACGGCACTGTTTTTGACATAACGAGGTTTGAAATTAGGTACAACGCCACGGCCGACGCCCTGCTTTTTAGAGTAACCTTCGCCGACCTCGGAGGCAACCCCTGGGGCTCCGAGACCGGTCTCTCCGTCCAATACATCCAGATATACATAAGCCGCGGCTTCCCGGGCAACCCCTGGGGCACCGTCAGTTGTACCATCCTTAGGCCAGACGACGGAGATGTCGCCGCTGGCAACGCCTTCTTCGAAGAAAAGACCCGCTTCTTCTGCCCAGACCCGGCAAATCTGACTCAATTTAAATATACGCCAGGCGTTAAGTTCTCTAGCCAAGCGCCTTGGGATGTGGCCATATTCACAGGGCCTAAGTGGAGCAACGAGACTGTTGATTTCATCGCGGTGGCTGACGTGGCCGGTGGCAAAATTTCCGTATCTCCACCGCCGGGGGTATACGTGGAAGGCAACACGGTGGTGGCCGTAGTGCCCAGAAAATTAATCCCGCCGACCACCCGGCTCATGAGCGACTTCCCGCAACCCACCTGGAGATACTACGTGCTTGTCACGTCGTACGACGGCCACGGCCCAGGCCGCATTAGGCCCTTCGGGCCCGTGGCGCAGGAGTGGGTAGTAGGCGTAGGCGCGGGCAACGCCTCCGCCGTGCTCTCCGGCACAGTGCCCAGGGTGCTAGACATACTCGGCCCCAACACTCCACTAAAAACCTTCACAAAAGACGCCCCAGCCACCCTAGAGCCGCAGGCCTTGGCCTGGGGAAACTTCCCCATCGCCTACACCACCTCCACCGTCACCAAGATAGTGCCTGTCACCGCCACGAAGACAGACACGCTGACCTTGACGGAGTACGTGACGCAGACCAAGGAGGTGCATATTGAGAAGCCCTACGTGGACCCGATAAGCTACGTCGTGCTTGGCCTTGGCGTAATCGCCGGCATAGCGGGGCGCTTGTCGCGGCAAGACGCAAGTAAGGCAAAGAAGTTAATAGCCCTAGGTTTTTTCCTCCTATTCCTCTCCTTTTCCATAGCCCTCCAGCAGTCCTATGCCCAAGCCCACTGCGCCGAGGAGAGATGCCTAGATCCCGCGCTTGTGTTGCTGGCGCTTCTTTTACTAATTGCAGGAGGAACCATCTTGTTCTACTCGGTAACTCTCTTTATAAACTTAAAAATAGAGGAAAATTTAAAAAGGAGATAAATCAATAAACTCATGAAACTCAAAACAATCCTATTGGCCACGATCCTGTTGGGAGTGGTGCTACTAGCCCAATACACCCCACCACACACAAACCCCGGTCCAGCTACGGAGAGGATAGTAGGTAAATCGGTTCCAATAGCCCAGGCGGGCTCCGCCGTTAAAGCCGGCGATATCGACGTATACATCTTTGGCATGAAGGCGGCGCAGGCAGTTGCGCTTAAGGGCGACCCCTCCGTCGCCCTTTACACAGCTGCCGCCGGCTTCAACGACATAATCCTAAACCCGGCCCCAGCAACCCCGGCCTGTGTAAACCCGTTCTCCAACCGCGCGATTAGATTCGCCATGCAGTTTGTTGTCGATAGAGATTACGTGGCTAACGAGATCTTCAAAGGCTTCGCCGTGCCTATGTATATCTGGCTCAGCCAGTACGACCCCACCTACTCCATTGTGGCAGACCTCATTTCGCAACTCGGCATAAAATACGACCTAGACTACGCCCGCGCTATTGTTGAGCAAGAAATGCCTAAACTAGGAGCCACCAAAGGCCCAGACGGCAAGTGGTACTGCCAAGGCAAACCCGTCACTATAATAGGCCTAATCCGCATCGAAGACGAACGTAAAGACATAGGCGACGCCTTTGCCTCCGCCCTAGAGCAGCTGGGCTTCACCGTAGACAGAAGATATGTGACATTCGACGTGGCGATAAAGACGATATACGGCACAGACCCCGCCCAGTTCCAGTGGCACTTCTACACAGAAGGCTGGGGTAAAGGCGCCCTCGACAGATGGGACACCGGCTCAGTGGCGCAGTACTGCGCCTCCTGGTCCGGCTACATGCCCGGCTGGGGCACCACAGGCTGGTACAACTTCGCCAACGCCACAATAGACGAGCTGACGGACAAGATATATAAGGGCAACTTTAAGTCCTTCCAGGAATATGTTGATCTGTATAGAAAAGCCACCTTAATGTGCTTCCAAGAATCTATCAGAGTCTTTGTAAACACTAACCTAAACGCCTATGTGGCCTCTCCACAGCTAAAAGGCGTCACCGTTGACCTAGGCGCCGGTTTGAGGGCTTCAGCTTACAACGCCCGCAACTGGTATGTGCCGGGCAGAGACGTGGTCAACGTGGGCCACCTCTGGATATGGACCGCCTCCAGCGCCTGGAACCCCGTGCCACAAGGCGGCTTCACCGACGTGTACTCAGTGGATTGGTTCAGAATGATGTATGACCCCGCCGTGTGGCCACACCCGTTCACAGGTCTACCGTCGCCGTTTAGAGCCACCTACACAGTGGAGACCAGGGGCCCAGACGGGCAGTTCGACGTCCCTGCTGATGCATATAGGTGGGATGCCAAGAGGAAGGCTTGGGTGAGCGCCGGCGGCGAGAAGGCCAAGTCCAAGGTCGTGTTTAACTACGCCAAGTACGTAGGCGCCAAGTGGCACCACGGCCAGCCCATCAAACTAGCTGACGTGTTGTACATCTACGCCTTCCTCTGGGACATCGCCAACGACCCGCAGAAGGTGGCTAGGGAGTCCGGCGTCGCGTCTTATGTCAACAGCTCTATGGCAGTAATCAAGGGTATTCGCGTAATTAACGACACCGCGATAGAAGTCTACATCGATTACTGGCACTTCGACCCCAACTACATAGCCTCTATGGCTGTTATCACGCCTGACATGCCGTGGGAGGTGTACTACGCCGTTGATCAGCTGGTTTATGTGAAGCAGACATACGCCGCGTCGCGGTCAGGAGCCACTAAGTACAACGTGCCGTGGCTATCGCTGATCTTAAAGGACCACGCGAAAGCCGCCGCAGATGCCCTGCAGGAGGCGCTAGACAAGGGCGTATTCCCAGAGAACTGGTTCAAAATAGGCGATAAATTATTATTAACTAGAGACGAGGCTCTCGCCAGATATAGAGCCGCGGTTGACTGGTACAACAGATACAGCCACCTGATAATTTCCCAAGGACCCTTCTACCTATACGCCATAGACACAGCCAAGCAATACATCGAGCTAAGGGCATTTAGAGACCCCACATATCCGTACAAGCCTGGCGTCTTCTACTTCGGCGTGGCGACGCCGGTGTCTATAAAGGCCATTAACGTGCCCACGGCGGTTGTGGGCCAGCCTGTCTCCGTGTCTGTGTCTCTGGAGGTGCCGCAGGGCGCGGGCAGACTCTACTACAAGTGGGGCATCATAGACGCGACCACCGGCAAATTCATATACACATCGACCGAGGCTACGGCCGCCGCGGCGCCAGTCACAATAACCGTGCCTGCTGACGTAACCTCTAAGCTTACGGCTAACAGGCCGTACAAGTTCTGGATAACTACATATGCAGAGAACGTGCCGATAGTGGCCGAGGCCACGCAGGTATTCGTGCCGAGGGCCGCCGCGCCCACCACCCCCACGCCCACTACACCAACGCCGACTACGCCAACTCCAACGCCGTCGCCTACTGTAATAACGACTACGACCGCGGCGCCTGCCGCTGACACCACTGTGGCGTTGGCCGCCGGCGTTGTTGGCATACTGGCCGTGTTGGCGGCGCTGGCCTTCGCGCTGAGGAGAAGAGGAGGTGGCCAGGAGACAAAAACTAGATAGATCTATATAATTCGCCGAAAGCTTTTTTAAACTTCTCATTTTTAGCTCTATGGCTTCTCTAGCAAAAACGCTCATAATGAAGGCCATTTCTCTTGTGGTCGTTTTAATCGGAGTTCTGGTTCTGTTGGCCGTAGTAATGGGCGCCACAGGCTTGTCCGACAAGATGTTGCAATCGTTGCTGACGGCGGAGGTCCAGGAGTATAAGCAGATGCTCATCCGGCAGGGCAGAGACCCCGCGGCTGTGGAGAAGGCGGTCCAGGAATATAACAGGACAAGGGCGGAGGCGCTTGGGATAGACAAGCCGTGGTACGTGAGGCTTCCGCAACTGATATACAGGCTCCTGGTCCTCGACCTGGGCAACTCCCGGACCCTCCAGTCGTCGCGGGGTTCGAACAAAATCTCGGACCTTATACTGGATAGGTTGCCAAACACCATAATATTAACGACGACGGGGATAACCTTCACAGCGCTTGTAGGCATATGGATTGGCCTCTTCATCGGTTCCAACATAGGGAGCAGAGCCGACAGGTTAATTTCCATATTATCGGCGGTGTCCTACGCCCTGCCGCTGTGGTTTATGGGGCTAGTCTTGATACTCGTATTGGCGTATGCGCCGAAGATACTGTGGGGGATCCAGATATTTCCCCCAGGCGGCATGGTGTCTATACCACCGCCGAAAGACCCAGTGGCCTACTTCCTCGACGTGTTGTGGCATCTGTCGCTACCGCTGATGGCGTCGTTTATCGTGTTCTTCGGGGCTTGGGCCTACTCCACCAGAAACATAGTTTTCAACGTTTCACAAGAGGACTTCGTCAGCTTCGCCCGGGCTAAGGGCTTGCCTGAGGATACAGTCAGACGCCGCTACATCCTCCGGCCCTCGTTACCACCAATCTTGACGAACTTCATCTTAAGCCTTGCAGGTTCTATTTCCGGCTATATTATTACTGAGAGGGTGTTTAACTGGCCCGGCATGGGTTCGCTGTATTACCAAGCAATAACCGCGCTGGACGAACCGGTTATCTTCGCTCTCACATATATATTCACGCTCGTCTACATAGTTGCTAGGTTTATACTCGAAATACTCTACGTAGTAGTAGATCCCAGAATTAGGTTGGCATGATAATCAAAGATCTTCTCAGAAGCCCAGCCGGTCTTGCAGGCGCTGTAATCCTAGTTCTCTTCTCGCTGATATCGCTATATGTGGTGGTTACTTTTCCGCTGGACTACGGGACGAGGTACTGGTCAAACCCCAAATACTGGGAGGAGTACCCCAAGCTGGTCCCCCCCGTTTGGTTCAACTACTTCGTGCCTTACAAACTGCCACAACACTATGTAAACAACTTGACTAAGCCCACGGAGGAGGCAGAAAACATAAAGAGATACATATTCACCTACGAGTTAGACGCTGATAGATTTCCAACGGGTATAATATTTAAGTACGCGAACCTGAGCTTCTACGGAGATCTCCCAGTTGTTTCTCTTAAAGTCAAGAGACCCGACGGCAGGGAGATAACCCTTATAGACTTCGACGGCGGCATCCCGCCGCCTAGACCCGGCGAGAGCCAGCCCTATGTGCGCTTCGTCGAGAGCCCGAGGACTATAATACTTGCGGCGGATCTGCAGGCGATTAGGAGGGCTACGGCGTTAGCCGAGGAGCTAGGCGTCGCCTGTACGACCAGTGAGGTGCAACAGGCGGGTTTAGTCCCCTATATAGTCTTCGGCGAGCCTGTCTCCAAGACATGTAGCGCCGAGTCTTTCAAGCCGCTCAAGGGGAGGTACGTCTTCGAGGCGGAGGTGGTAGGCGATCCAAGAGACCAGATTGGGCTTGTTAGGCTTGTGGTGCAAGGGGCTGCATACGGCGCCATGGGAACGGACTACCTCGGCCGGGATCTGGCGCAGGGGCTCCTCTTTGGGTTCCCCGTGGCCCTCTTTATAGGCGGCGTGGTGGCTCTGCTGGCGACGCTAGTAGGCATGGCTCTAGGCATAATCAGCGGATACATAGGCGGCAAGACCGACGAGGCGATCCAGAGATTTGCAGACGTCATGAACAACCTGCCGACGTTGCCCCTCTTAATACTCTTCGTGTTTGTCCTAGGCCGGAGCCTCTTCAACATAATTCTGGTGCTTGTGATATTCGGCTGGGCCGGCATCACGATTATTGTGAGGTCTATGGTGCTGAGTGTAAAGAGCAGCCAGTTCGTTGAGGCGGCGAAGCTCGCCGGGGCCAGCAGTTGGTGGATCATGAGGAGACACATCCTACCCCCCGTGCTCCCCTACTCCTTCGCACTGATAATACTGAACATACCCGGCGCAATACTCTCGGAGGCCAGCCTTAGCTTCCTCGGGCTCGGCGACCCCTCTATACCGACTTGGGGCCAAGTCCTGCAACAGGCCTTCGACAACGGCGCGTTGCAGAACTTCGCGTGGTGGTGGATCCTGCCGCCCGGCTTATTGATTGTGTTGACAGCGGTGGGGTTCGTGCTTGTCTTCTTCGCGCTGGAGCCTCTAGTTAACCCAAGGCTTAGGAGACAGTAAATTTAAAAAGTGCCTTTTCACGGCCTTTGTGTCTCAGGAGATACGCGCCATAGTACGCATAGGGGATACAGACCTAGACGGGAATAAGCAGGTCGCCTACGCTCTTGCCAAGATTAGGGGCGTGGGGATAACGTCTGCCTACGCCATCTGCTGGAAGCTCGGAATAGACCCACACGCCATCCTTGGCGCGTTGCCGGAGGATCAGATAAGCAAGCTCGACTGGGCCGTGAGGAACCTCCACGAGCTGGCACCGGCCTGGTTCCTCAACAGGAGGAAAGACCCAGAGACCGGGAGGGATCTGCACCTAATAGGCTCGGAGCTCGTCTTGGCCGCCAGGAGAGACGTGGATCTTATGAAGAAGCTTAAGAGCTGGAAGGGCGTTAGGCACTCCCTCGGCCTTAAGGTTAGGGGCCAGAGGACGGTCACCACGGGCAGGCTCGGCGCGACCGCCGGCGTCACAAAGAAAAAGGCGACTGGAGGCAAGTAAAAATTTAAAAATCGGCCTGTACGGGGCGGAGGTATGGGCGGTTTAAAAAAGCCGAAGAAGAAATACCTCGCAGGTAAGCCCAAGAAGATCTGGAACAAGCAGTTGTTGCTGGAGGAACTTCAGCTGGTGGGCGAGTACGGCCTGAGGAACAAGAAGGAGCTGTGGCTAGCCAGGGCGCATCTGAAGTGGATAGTGAGACGTGCGCGCTCGTTGCTGTCTATGACTGCCGAGGAGCGGGCTCCCCTCGAGATGCCCTTCAAGGAGAGGCTCTACAAGATGGGCTTCATAGAAGACCCCACCGTGTCCCTAGATAGGATACTGTCGCTAAACGTCAGAGCTGTTCTTGAGAGGAGGCTACAGACCATAGTATACAGGATGGGCCTTGCCAAGTCGATACACCACGCGAGGCAACTGATAGTACACGGCCACGTGTTGGTCGCCGGGAGGAGGGTGACATCTCCCGGCTTCTTGGTCCCCAGGGAGCTTGAGGACAGGATTTCTCTTGCCCAGTGAGGCCCGTAGTTGTGGTACATGGGGGCGCAGGCCGCTGGGGCGTAGACGAGGAAAGGAGGAGGGTTGTTCTCAAGGCCTTGAGAGACGCCGTTGAAGCCGGGCTGGCCGCCGCCGAGAGAGGCAACGCCGTAGACGCAGTGGTGGCCGCCGTAGAGCACATGGAGAAGAGCGGCGTGTTTAACGCCGGTTACGGCTCTGTATATGCCATAGACGGAAGGGTGTACCTCGACGCAGGCGTAATGGACGGCAGATCCGGGAGGGCAGGCGCCGTCGCCGCGGTGGAGGGCGTTAAGAGCGCGGTGAGGCTGGCCAGGTTCGTGATGGAGCATACAGATCACGTAATCGTGGCGGGAGACGGCGCGAGACTCCTCGCCGCTAAGGCGGGCCTGCTCGACGCCTACCACAAGTTCTTCAGCGAGGAGAAAAACAGGAGGTTCCGGGAGGTTCTGGAGGAGGCGCGGCGCGGCAACTGGCACTACAAGAAGGTGGTGGAGCTCGCCGGCGACACGGTGGGCGCTGTTGCGTTGGATAGAGACGGGAACCTGGCCGTAGCAACCTCCACAGGCGGGGTCTGGCTTAAGTGGCCCGGCAGGGTGGGGGACAGCCCCATCCCCGGCGCTGGATACTACGCGGAAAACGGCGTCGGCGCTTTCAGTGCCACTGGAGTCGGTGAGGTGATAATACTATCTCTCCTCTCCTACAGGGCGCGGAACGAGCTTTTAAAAACCGGCGACATTGCGCAGGCCGTGAAAAACGCAGTACAGCAGGTCACGGCGGTCTACGGGCCCGATACGGTGGGCATAATTGGGCTAGACGCCAGAGGCAACCCGGCCTACACCTACAACACAAAGGCCATGGCGAGGGGCTGGGGAAAACAAGGCGAGATTTACGTAGATCTTTAACTCCGCTTCCTCCAAGTCTTCGTGTCCGGGTCGAACTTGAAACCCATCTTCTTAAGCTCGTTGATCGTGGCCCTGAACTGGGACTCGGGGAGCCTCCTCCCCTTACCCACCTTCACCACGATCTCCCCCTCCTCCTCCGTGTAATCCACAGGAAGCCTCTGAAGATTCTCCTCAATGTTCTGCTTTTTCTTCTCGTCCATTACACCCAGTTTGGAGGTAGTATAAAAATGTTTTAGAAAAGCCGAGATATCTTCACAATCCTCCGCCTCGCCAGCTCCAGAGCCCAGGGAGGTAGCTCAAACCTTTTCAACACGTAATCCACAAGTCTCTCAACCTCGTCGCAGTCGGACCCGCCCTGCTCTCTGCAAAGCTTCACGAGGAACTTGGACCTGGCCTCGAAGAGCTCCGGCGTCATCTTCACACGTCTGCAACCGTGGTCGTAAGTGAAGCCCCTCTCGAGATCCCTCATGTGGAGGTATAGGTGAGCAGCAGCCTTGGCTAGATCCATCCTCCCGCCCTCCACATACATCCCCTCCATTATTGCGTAGCAACTCTGAACCCCCGAGTATATCGACTTCCCCTCCACAGCTACCCCACTCTTATAAAGATAAAAAACCAGTAGACACATGCGGGTGTTAGTGGGGACCTGCGGGTTCCCTGTCTCCAGAAAAACCTTATACAGCGCCCTTGACGCCGCGGAGCTACAGGAAACCTTCTACAACATGCCGAATCCCGACAGAATGGCGCAACTCCGCAGGGAAGCGCCCGACTTCCACTTCGCGGCGAAGGTCTTCCAAGGCCTGACGCACCCGCCGACCAGCCCCACCTACAAAAGAACAAGAGGCTTCAAGCCCACTGAGAGACACGGTCTCCTTAAGCCCACGAAGGAAAACCTCGAACTGTGGCAACGGTTCGCAGAGGCGGTAGGCCCCCTAGAGCCGGAGGTGTTAGTCTTCCAGACACCGCCAAGCCTAAAACCCCAGCCCCACATCCACGACTTCTTTGCCTCCATAACAGGCAGGTGGAGGCTGGCCTGGGAACCCCGCGGCGAAACCTACAAAGACCCCGGCCTAATACAGAAGGTGGCCGAACTAGGCGTAGTAATAGCGGTGGATCCCCTAAAGAGAGCTCCACTGCCATCCACGCTTCAGTACTTCAGACTCCACGGGCTGGGGAAAGGCGAGGTCAACTACCGCTACAAATACACCGAGGACGACCTACGCAAACTCGCCGACGCCGTGAGAAGCCTCAAGGCAGACGCCGTCTACGTCATGTTTAACAACGTCTACATGTACCAAGACGCCCTGCGGTTCAAACAGCTACTCCAAGGGGAAAAAGTTTAAATAACGCCACATAACGAAAACCAGACCGGGCCCGTAGCTCAGCCCGGTTAGAGCGGCGGAGGACCCAGCCACCCGGTCCGCCGAGGCTTTTAACCCGTAGGTCGTGGGTTCGAATCCCACCGGGCCCGCCAGTCTCCGTGGAATCCTCCGTTAGGTTTATCCCTATTAGTTGCCAGACTGAGGTTACACCAGTCTAGGACAGGTTGGCGGAGCATTCGAGCCGCAATCTGGTTTTCAGCGCCTTGAACCACGTCTGTCACGGCCAACGCAAACGTGCTAATAAGCGCCACAGCCACTAACACAACCCCTCCACAAGCACCCTCACGTAATAGCTACTGGGCGAGGAGCTGGCGAAGGCTTGTAATGATCTTCTTGGCCTTGTTGCAGGGGCTCCGCCTCGCTATGCATATCCCGACGGCGCCTGCCCTCTCGGCCATCTCCATGTCGTAGTCGGAATCGCCGACCACCACCATATTCCTCACGTCTACGGAGAAGTGTCTGCTGACAACGTAGAGGGGATCAGGCGCTGGTTTGCCCCTAGGCACCTCGTCGCCGCCTACCACGAAATCCACATGCCGCGCCAAGCCGACGGCGTCGAGCACCCTCCTGGCCACGTAGCCGCTTGAGGAGGTAACCACTGCGATGGGCCTCGGCAAATGCCTCAGAACCTCCGCGTCTTCGTATGGGCGGACGAGGACGAGGTACTTCTCGAGGAAGAGCCGGTTTTTTAACGCGGCGAGCTCAGCCGCCCGCCCCGGCAACAGACGATCCGCTATGTCCCGCGCAGGGAGGCCCATAAGAGGCCTAACCTCCTCATACCTCATCTCCACACCGAAGCGTCTGAGGGCCTCCAGCCACGCCTCCACGTGGGCATCCACCGACTCCACCAAAGTGCCATCAAGGTCAAAAACGTACATTGCCCCCCAGGAAGAACCAGATAAAAAATATATACGCCGCTAGACGCGGCAACAAGCGTCTTCATGCGGCGAAGCCCGACGCGGAAGCGGCAGGCGCGGTCCCCCGGGGCCAGCGTGGAGAGGCGAAACGCCTCCTAGTCGTCGCCGGTTGCCACAACTACGTCATTTAAGGTCACGACCACGACACCTCTATGCGTCTCCACAGGAAACCCCTTCACCCTCTATTTCAGCGTCTCGCCGCCTCTTCAGAGCTGGCATCGCTGTGTGTAGAGCGTCTCGCATAGCGTAAAGCTGTTCGTGCAGAAAGCTGGTGGGGCCGCCGGGATTTGAACTCCCGAGGGGCTCCCCTCCCGGGGTCACGTGGGCGCCTGCCCTGCGGTCCCAAGCCACGCCTGAGGGGGCTGGGCCCTATCCTACCAAGCTAGACTACGGCCCCGGCTGTATGAATAACTGTTCTTATAAGTTTTCCGAGTGGAGACGTTGTTTAAAAGCTTGTGGTTTCTATGGTATATGGCTACGGAGACTAGGGGTATGGTGTCTCTGGAGATCGCAGTATTGTTGTCTGTGGTGTTGGTGATTGCGACGGCCGTGGGGTGGTATCTCTACACGACCTTCATGGCGTCTACCGTCGGCCAGCTGAGGCTTGGGGGGTGTCGGCTGAGTTATCCACAAGCAACGGCGAGCTGAGGCTCGTGTTAATTAACCCAGGACCTGTGGATGCGAAGTTGTCTATGGTGGAAGTCGCAGGTAGAGTCGCCGTGCCGTCGTGCACAATCCAAAGCGGCCCCGCGGCGGCCCAAGACGTCATTCCGGTAGGCGCCCAAGCCGTCTGCACCGCTACGGTGGGCGCGGCGGCGGTGCCGGGCACCATGGTGACGGGCAGAGTGATATTAAGCGGCGGCCAGAGCCTCCCGTTCACCGCGTCGGTCAAGCTGTAGCCGACCCCCGAGGCAGAGCCCTCGGCCGTAAAGACGTTTTTTATGGGCCCGCCGGGATTCGAACCCGGGGCCACCCGCGCTCTTAGGCATGTTGCGGGTGTGCCCTGTAAGGCATATGCGGCCCCTGACGGCCTGGGGCCTGGGCATCATACCGCTAGACTACGGGCCCGTGTTTTGTTTTGGTGAGGGTTTTAAAGTTTGTCGCCGTGTAGAGCGGAACTTACTGAGTCCTGCCTTTTCTATAAAGCGGCCTCTACGGTAAGGCTTTTATCTCGGGGCTGAGTTTTGGACATGGGTTTCGTGGTTGGGGGTAGATATACGTAAGTTTGTGGCTAGGGAAAGGGCTGGTCTTTTCAGGTCTCGTCCCAAGGTCGTCGAC